>JBEIRX010000035.1:0-16406 GCA_040375715.1 Aphanothece sp. | reverse complement strand
TAGGTCTCGACATGAATCATGTCCCCCGGCTGCTGCCACTGGTATCGCTGGACAGGTTGTTTGGGGTCCAGGTTGCGCAGCCTGCCAAGGCCAAGGGCGTTCATCGCCCTGCCCACGGTCGAGAGGGGCACCTGGAGCAGGCGGGCGATCCGCCTGAGCGTGCATCTCTGATGCCGCAGGTCAATGGCTTGTTTCAGTCGCCGTTGATCCAAGGTCCGCTGCTGGCGGTGGCGCACGCTCGGCCGATCGGCCAGTGCGGCTGCTCCACCTGGCCCTCTGCCAACGCTGGCTGCCCTCCCTCAGGCGCAGCGCTGCTGCTCCTGATCCACAGCACTGAATCGAAGAGACTTCCAGGAAGCCATGCAGGGTCCAGCTCCATCGAGCTGGGCCCAGGGTCCTCCTTGCCGGAGCAGGTATGGAAGCGATCCTTGCTGACGATGTCATCTCGACGTCTCCAAGGTGGAGTCGAAGGATTGGAAAAGGGATCTAAGATGAACACTTCTGACATGGAGGTCCCATGGCCATCTGTGATTTGTCAACCCCAGGAGCTGCAACTGCTTCTGCTTCTGCGATGCATCAGTTAAGGGAACTGCTGCGGACTGATTCCGCATTTGCCCAGTCCATGCGGGCCAGCGGATCCACGGAGGATGCGGTGCGATTGGCCGCTGACCATGGCATTGCGGTGAGCGCGGAAGCGATCTGGCGCAATCGCGGGACCCTGCTCAGCGGTGGTATTCCCACCTGGCCTGGTTAGGGGTGAGCGGTTACCTTGAAACTTCAGCCTATGGCCGCCGCCTCAGGTGGGGGCCATAGGCAGCTCCTGCATCCCAGCGGAGTCCAACTGAGGCGATCCACACCCCCATTAGAGGCAGTGAGAGAGAGCACAAGGAGTGACGGCTGAATGAAGCGCTTGATCCGAGGCCTGGCTTTTGCTGTGCTGGGCTACCTGCTCTGGGCCGTGGTCAGCTACGGCTTGGTGCTGCAGTTCTCCCCGCGTCACGACAGGGCACTGGAAGCCGCCATGACGAGTGTCTTCTTCTATGGGCCGGTAGGTTCAGCGCTGGCCTTTGCCATTGGCGTTCTGTTGCCGAGGTAGCAACCCCTCCCCCACCAGCTCACAGGGTCCGCAAACCGCTCCAGCCTCCAGCCACCAATCTCCCCAGGGCCAAGCAACGCCAGGAGATCGTCTTCCGCGTCCATGAGCTCATCGAGCAGCCAACAGAGCGCCTGGGTGCGGCCCCGCTCTCTGGAATCAACAGCCGTCGGGGTTGCCTATGAAAACAGCGCAAGAGGGTTCCGGGGCGTGTACCAGCTCAGGGGTTGTAGGGCCGTGCCAACCCCCGGCAAGCATGCGCCCGTACTCTCACACGCTCCTCACGCCGGCCCATCCAACACGAAGCGATAGCGCACGTCCCCCCGCCTTAAGCGATCCACCGCGGTGTTGATCTCGGCCATCGGCAGCCGCTCCACCATCGGCTGGATGCCGTGGCGGGCGCAGAACGCCACCATCTTGCGCAGGCTGGCCGGCGAGGATGTAGGGCTGCCGGTGATCAGCCGTCGGGTCATGATCAGCTCAAAGGCATTCACGCTCAGCGGCTCCAGCACCGCACCGAGCAGGTGCAGCCTGCCCAGGGGCGCCAGGGCGCCGATCACTACCCCCCAGTCGAGTGGTTGGTTGACGGTATTGATGATCAGATCGAATCGGCCGGCCCAGCTCGCCAGATCTCCCAGGGTCACCACCTCATGGGCCCCCAATTGGCGGGCCTGATCTGCCTTGGCCGGGCTGCTGGTCACCGCGGTCACCTCACAGCCCCAAGCACGGCAGAACTGCAGGGCGATGTGCCCCAGGCCGCCCACACCGATCACCGCTACACGGGCGGTGGGGGAGACAGACTCATCGAACAGCGGTGCAAACACGGTGATACCGCCGCAGTAGAGCGGCCCGGCGACAGCCGGATCCAGCCCCACCGGCAGGGGGATCGCCCAGTTTTGTCGGGCCTTCACTTGGCTGGCAAAGGCGCCAGAGCGGCCCACGATCGTGGCCTCCGCCGCGTGGCAGAGATTGGCGCGGCCCGCCACGCACTGGTCGCAGTGGCCGCAGCTGCCGGCAAACCAGCCCACCCCCCGCAGCTGGCCGATCAGGGCAGGATCCACACCCTCGCCCACGGCCACGACCTGTCCCACCGCCTCATGGCCGCCCACCAGCGGGTAAGCGCTCATGCCCCAGGCGTTGTCGAACATTGACACATCACTGTGGCACAGGCCGCAGTGCATCACGTCCAGCACCAGCTCACCGCGACCCGGCACGAGGGGCGCCACCTCGTGCCGCACCAGCGGTTCGCCGGGGCCGGTGATCTGCCAGGCGTAGGGCATCGGTCGGGTGGCGGGTTGCTTCGGTTCTAGCCCAGAGGACTGCCACTGGCTGCAGCAGTGGCGCGAGACGTGACCCCACGAGGGTGGCTGGTGATCCTCACCGCTTGACCATCAGGTGGTCTGAGCCAGGGAGCTGATCAGCACGTAGATCCCCGCTACTTTCCCCTAGCCAACCCCTTGAGGAATGGCCCGAGTCCAGCTGTTCCTCTCGACGGTTTCCGCTGAATTCCTCAGCTACCGGGAGCGGCTGCGCCATCTGCCCACTTGCCCGGATGTGGAGGTGAAGGTGCAGGAGGACTTCATCGTGACGGGCAACGAAACCCTGGAAATGCTGGATGCCTACATCCAGGGCTGTGATGGGGTCAGCCCCAAGTCGGTTCCCACCTCCATGGGATGTGATGCCTCCGAATCGGGACGATTCAGCTCAGTGCGGTCCGACGGGGGCTCAGCCGTTCTGCCCTTGCCGGAGGCGACGCCGTAAACGTCGGCTGGAGTGATGGAGCGCAAGGGCTCCAAGGATCGGCAGCGGCCCCGGTGTGGAACGAATGAAGGTGGGGGTAAGGTTTGGTGGCTGTTCTGACACCGGAACAAAGATAGGAACAGAACCGTAGTTGTAATCAGGCACCGTCGTCGTCATACAAGCGCAGATGGGAGTCACGTAACCCAGCCCCTCAATCCAAACCGGGAGGATTGGTGGCTCTGGAGGCAAAGGAGGAGCAGTCTTCAACATGGCCCATAGGGACATGCGAGTCGTGTCATCAAAAAATGACAATCGGCGATAGTGATCCTGTGAATCCAACACACCAATCCAGTCTGCCATGGTGATCTGGCCGTCGGAAACCGTAAAGCCTGAACCTGCAGTAAAGGCATAACTCCCAAGAGCAAGAGAGTCGTTGCGGGATTTGAGAATGTCTAAGCGAAGTGGCAGTTGATCTGATTGGTTGTCATCAAGCCCGCTGATCAAACCCTCTATCTCATAATCAACAGTGAATGTTCCATCCGGATTCAATTGGATCAAATTCAACCCGCTATTGTTCATGAAGAAGCGAAAATCGATGGCTTCCACCTGGAGGGGAGTCATCACTGCTGCTGTGGTGGCAATACCCATACCGACAGCCCGAAGGACTGTCCAATGCTGATCAGAAAGCATGAGTGCTGATATACAGGTCCTATAACCATAATCCATTTATTGAGAGCATGCTTGTGATTTCGATCACAGAGGGAACCCTTGCCACCCAGCGTGGTTGTCCTGAGCAGCCAACACTCACACACGGGTTCGGCCATCACACCTCCTTGGGGTTGGGTTCAGTGTCCTCCTGGTTTCAGCGCCTGGGTGGTTAGGATTGCCGGTGGGTAGGGGTACTTAGGGGGCGGTGGATCGGGTAGGGAAGTTAGAGGAAGATGTGGTCCCATTTCACCTGGTTGTTCACCTGTACCAGGCCATGAAGAAGATGAAACTTGGCGGTTCCCAGAAACCATCCATATAGCGTTAAGCGGACTATATGAGCAGATATTCCCTCTCGCATAACCATATGGAATGGCTTCTAACCCCTTGCCTTTACCCATTGACTGCAACCAGTTTCTGCGCTGCAATGAGGCAAGAGTAATTTCTTTGCACGCTTGTCATGACCACTATCACCGAAATCGCGCCGGATCTCTTTCGCTTGTCTATCTATGTTCCAGATCTTAATCTACAGTTCAATCATTTCCTTGTCCGTGACGAGCGTCCTTTGCTTTTTCATGCCGGACTTAAGGGAATGTTCGCCGAGCTGCATGAGGCAATACAGACATTAATTGACCCGAAAGAGCTAGGCTATGTTGCTTGGAGCCATTTTGAGTCTGACGAGATAGGCGGCCTCAATAACTGGTTGCAAATTGCACCACAGGCTCAGCCTGTATGTACCTTTGTTGGCAAGGTTGTCAGTGTGGATGACTTCTCTCTCCGGCCCGCGTTGGGAATGACCTCCAATGAGCATTTATCAACTGGCCGGTTTCGTTTTCGCTTCTACGCAACACCACACCTTCCACATGGCTGGGATGCCGGCATGATGTTTGAGGAAACCCAAAAAACGTTGTTCTGCTCTGACCTCTTTCATCAGTTTGGCGATGTTTCCCCCCTGAGCTCAGATGATCTAACTGAAGCGACAGTTACAGCAATGCACCAAATGCAACAGAGTCCCCTGGCCAATTATATGACTTACAATTTACATACTAGAGCAATTCTTTCTGTGTTGGCTAAGCTCCAGCCCAAAACCTTGGCAACCATGCATGGGGCTTCGTACTCCGGAGATGGTGAAGGGATGATCGAAAACCTGTCAACCGCGATGAAAGATATTTTTTGACTCTGCCTAACGAGCTCCCCGAGTGGGCAGGCCGCCATCATTCACAGCTACGCCCCCTCACAGCCCCACCACAACAATGGCGGTCATGGCTCTGCTCCTTGAGCTCGCCCCGCAGAATGAAACAGCCTGCTCGGGTCCCTTTTCTAGGGCTCCGGGCCTGAGGGAGTAATCGGTGAAGAGGAATCCCGTCAGGCCTCTGCTGCGGCCCACGGCACCATCCCTACTGGCGGCAGTGGCTTGGCTCTCAGCGCCTGCAGCTAGCGCAGCCACCGTGGTGTCGGTGGGAGATGGCGACACCCTGCGGGTGCGTGATGGAGGCCAACAGCTCACGATCCGCCTGGCCTGCATTGATGCCCCAGAGATGGCCCAAGCCCCCGATGGGGCGAGGTCGAGGGAGTTGTTGCAGCGGTTGGCGCCGGTGGGCGCGGTGGTGAGCCTGCGGGTGCAGACCACTGACCGCTATGGCCGCAGCGTGGCGGAGGTGTTCCGAGGCAACGAGAACCTCAACCTGTTGATGGTGCGGCAGGGTGGCGCCTTTGCGTTCCAGAGGTATCTGGGCCAATGCCATGCCCTCTCGTACCTCACGGCTGAGCGCCAGGCAGAATTCCAACGCGTTGGGGTCTGGGCCACGGCAGGGGGGATTACTCGGCCCTGGGACTACAGGGCCGTCACCAGGGGCCAGCCCGCTGCTCCACCGAAGAGGCCATCCAGTCGCTCGGGGTCTGCTCCCTTGGGGCTGATGGCCATCCCCAGTGGTGGGAGCCGTTCGACTGGTGGGGCAGGCAGTGGTGGACGGTATTTCTGCAAGAACCTCAGCTGGCAGGAGGCCCAACAGCTCCTGCGCCAGGGCCACACCTATCTGGATCGAGATGGAGATGGGGAGGCTTGTGAGGGGAGGCGCTAGAAGGGATGCCTTGGGATGGCGCGGAGAATCTGCCCTGTTGCGCCGGCCCCACAGGCTAGGCAAACCCCTGCACTGTTCGCCAAACTGGACCCGATCCGCCTGCTCCCGTGATCGACCCTGCCGCCACCAATCCACCTGAGGACGAAGGGGACGAGGATCTGGGTCATTGGCTCCTGGAGGTGCTCCCCGGTGATGGCAGCAGCCTGGGCAACCTTTCGGCCAGAGAGGCCCTGGGCCAGGCTGCTGGGGCTGAGGTGAGCGAGGAGGCCTATGAGGAAGTGAAGGAGCGCCTGCTGGCCATGGGGCTGATCCGCAAGGGGCGCGGGCGCGGGGGTGCCATTGCTCTGGCCACTGCACCGGCCACCAGCGCAACCAATGGCCACCGAGCAAGGAAGGAAGCACCCGCCAAAGATTTCAAGGCCGTGCTCTGGGCGAGTGCCGACAAACTCCGTGCCCAGATGGATGCGGCGGAATACAAACATCTGGTGTTGGGTCTGATCTTCCTGAAATACATCTCCGACACCTTTGCCGCGCACCGTCCGGAGGTGATGGTCATGGTCAGCGACCCTGACTCTGACAACTACATCGGTGATGACCCTACTGATCACGAAGCAGCCCTGGAAGACTGTGACTACTACACCCAAGAGAACGTGTTCTGGGTGCCTGCGGATGCCCGTTGGGAATCGCTACGGGCACGGGCGAAGCAACCTGATGTTGGGCAACTGATCGACAAGGCACTGGTGGCCATCGAGAACGAAAACCTGACGCTGCGGGGCAAGCTGGATAAGCGGTTTGGTGCCGCCCAACTGGAGCCAGGGCGCCTGGGTGAACTGGTGGATCTGATCTCCACCATTGGCTTTGCCGACGAGCACAGGTCTGGTGATGTGCTGGGTGAGGTCTACGAATACTTCCTCGGTCAATTCTCCAGCGCCGAAGGCAAGAAGGGCGGGCAGTTCTATACGCCTGCTCATGTCGTCAAAACGCTGGTGGCTGTGCTCGCACCCCACAAGGGCCGGATCTATGACCCCTGCTGTGGTTCTGGCGGGATCTTCGTGCAGAGCGAGAAGTTCATCCAGGCGCACGGGGGCAAGCGCGATGACGCTTCGATCTATGGGCAGGAGAGCAACCCCACCACCTGGCGGTTGGCAGCAATGAACCTGGCGATCCGTGGGTTTGCCGCCGATCTAGGCCAGGAACCTGCCGACACCTTCGCCAGAGACCAGTTCCCTGATCAGAAGTTTGACACTATCCTTGCCAACCCACCGTTCAACATTTCGGATTGGGATGGCCGCCCCCCCAAGGATGTGGATGGTGCCCTGCAGCAACTGCTCTCAGGTGCGCTGGTGGCCGACGGCATCACCGATGTGTTCAAGCTCGCCGGCCTCAACAAGCCCGACCTCAGCATCCTTTCGGAGGAGTTTCTTCAGGAGATCAACAAACTCCCCCAGAAAAACCTGGCGGTGGAGCTGCTGCGGAGGTTGCTCCAGGACGAGCTGCAGAGCCGATTCCGCACCAACTGGGTGAAACAGAAACGCTTCAGTGAGCTGCTCCAGGCCTCCCTCGCCAAATACGCCAACCGCTCCGTGGAGGCGGCCCAGGTGATCGAGGAGTTGATCGCCATGGCCAGAGAGTTTCGCCTGGCTGCTGAACAGGCAAAAAACCGAGGGCTGAATCCCGCAGAAGAAGCCTTCTACGACTCCCTGGCCAACAACGCCTCGGCCCAGGAGCTGATGGGCGATGAGGTGCTGATGAAGATGGCTCGGGAGCTGGCGGACAAGCTCCGCGGCAATCTCACCATCGATTGGCAATACAAGGACAACGTGCGGGCCCGCCTACGCACCATGATCAAGGCCCTGCTCAAGCGCTACAAATACCCGCCGGATGAGGAAAAGGCCGCCATCGACTTGGTGCTGCAACAGACGGAACTCCTCTCTGAGGAATGGTCGCGGGAAGACCTGGGCAACAAGATCCAATCCACGGTTGCCGATGCCCTCGCCCGGGGCATCAACCAGCCGTAATTGATGGACCCTCGCCCCGGCTGGATCGAAGCCGCTGCCGAAGGCGCCCGCACCGTGGCCCTCGGCATGTTGCGGGGGCGCGGCCGGGGAGCGGTGCCCGTGGGCGTCGCCCGGGTGGACGCGGCCCTGGAGGCGTTGCCCTTCAGCCGATCCTGGTCATCGGGTTTTCAGGGATCACATTCGCTGGAGACAACCCAGGAGACAACAAGGAAGCCTACAAGCTTTGGTTGAGGATCTCCTGGAGACGGTTCTCAGTGGAGGTTCGAACCTCTGGATCGCCAACAAGCGTGAGCTGGCCTGTTTCCGGCCACCAATTGAGCTTGAGATTGCTGCAGCCATCGTCGAATACAGCAAGCTCGTAGGAGCCCTTGTGTTCCCAGTGGCAGGGGATCTGGAGCTGTCCCACCAGGGTTTTGAGCTCAGCGAGGGTTCCGTTGAAATGCATCCCAATCTCAATCCTGTCCTGACGTTACTGTGCATGGCCTGCACAGCCTCATCTAGGTTGAAGCCAACTTGAGCAATCCCATGCGAAGGCTCCTTGCGGTCCTGGCGGTTTCCGTTGCGGCTACCGTGCTGCTGATTGCCGCCATGGTCACTCCGTCCCAGGCAGCCTTGGCGGGTGCTGGTTCCCTTCCGGCCTTCAGCTTTCCCTTCAGCCAGTAACCGCTCACCCGTTACGACGGCGGCACCACCAAGCAGGTGGGAACGTACAACTTCCCTGTCAGCCAGGGCATGGCCGGTGTCTACATGACGCTGGAGCCTGGCGCGCTGCGCGAGCTGCACTGGCATGCCTTTGCAGCTGAATGGGCCTATGTGATGGAAGGGCGCACGCGGGTCACGCTCACCAGCCCGGAAGGGGAGGTGCAGATCGCCGATGTGGATGCAGGTGGGCTTTGGTATTTCCCACGGGGCTGGGGTCACAGCATTGAGGGGCTGGGTCCTGGCACGGCCAAGTTTCTCCTGGTGATGAATGACGGCTCGTTCAAGGAGGGTTCCACCTTCTCGATCACCGACTGGATCGCCCATACCCCTCTGCCATGGGTGAGCCAGACCCTCGGGCTCAGCGCTTCACAGGTGCAGCAGCTGCCCCGTCGTCAGGTGTACATCTCGCGCAAACCACCAGCGCCGGGCCCCCTGGGAGAGACCAAGCCGCGCGGCGGGGGCATCAGGGCGATGGGCCAGAGCCATGTGTTCAACTTGAAGGCCCAGCCGCCGCGCTTCTCCAAGGATGGCTCCGAGCTTCGTTTGGCCAGCGCCAAGGAGTTCCCCGCCAGCTTCAACATGACTGGCGCGATCATCCACCTCGAGCCCGGGGCGATGCGAGCGATGCACTGGCATCCCAATGCGGATGAATGGCAATACGTTCTGAACGGTTCCTACGAGCTCAGCGTGTTCGCTGCTGAAGGTCAGGCCAGTTTGAGCCGCCTGCAGGAAGGTGATGTGGGCTACGTGCCGATGGGCTACGGCCACGCCTTGCGAAACGGCGGTAACACACCTGCTGACGTTCTGGTGGTGTTCAACAACGGTGACTATCAGAGCATCAACCTCAGCGAATGGCTGGCCAGCAATCCCACCAGCGTCGTTGCCAACAACCTGCAGATTCCGACCTCCCTGACTGATCGCCTTCCGAAGCGTGACGCTGATTTTGCACCCTGAGGCTCCCCCATCCATGACCTCCTCTGCACTGCGACACCTCTGCAACGGCGCCGTCATTTTTGCCCTCTTTGGATCGACCCTTCAGGTTTCCAGCCCAACGCCAGCGGCTGAACCTGTGGCCTCCCAGCAACGACCTGCCCAGCCTGGCGGGCGACCCGTGAAGGTGGCGGCGGTTGATTTCATCCCCGCCTGGGGCGATCGGGACGGCAACATCCGCCGTCTGGTGCAGGCTGCTGAAAAGGTGGCGGCTGCGGGGGTGCGCTACGCGGTGTTTCCAGAGACGGCGATCAGCGGCTACGACTTCACCGATCCAGCCCAGCTGGCCCCCTTTGTGGACACCATCCCCGGCCGCGCCACTGATGCGCTTCTGCCACTGCTGCGGCGCACCGGCATGTACATGAGCGTCGGCATCGCTGAGAAGGACCCCAGCACGGGGCTCTTCTACAACACCGCTGTGTTGCTGGGTCCAGAGGGGATCGTTGGCAAATACCGCAAGAATGGCCTCAACGGCCAGGACGTCCAGCTGTTCGCCCCCGGCGACACGGATGTGGGTGTGTTCGACACCGCCATCGGACGCATTGCTCTGATCATCTGCTACGACGACACCTACTGGCAGTACTCACGCCTGGCGGCCTTGCGAGGAGCGCAGATCATCGGTTGGCATTCGGTGTCCGATCGGGTGATGCCCGGCACACCCCCCGCCCAGGCCACCTCCAACCATTCCACGGTGGCGAGCGTGCAGCACATGAGTGCCCTGAACGGCCTATGGGTGGTGGGTGCCACCCGCAGTGGCATTGAGCGCAATCCGATCAATGGCTCGCGGCTTTACTACAACGGTGGATCGAGCATCTGGTCGCCTGAGGGTCGCAAGCTGGCCCAGGCGCCGGTAGTGCCTCCGGAGCTGTTGCCGCCGGGCCTGAACGGCTTCATCACTCAGACGATCCTTCCAGCCGCCGCCGATCCGCTGCGTGAACAGCAGCTGGCCCGCCGTCGGCCTGCCCTCTACAACCCGCTGCTCGCCCTGCGCCGCTCCCCAGTCGATGCCACCGCCACCCGCACTTCCCTGCCGGCCGTGCCCCTGGCTGCTGCCCAGTGGCCGCAAGGGCCGGCGCGGCTTGGGTCCGCTCAGCCGCAGGCCGGAGAACTGCTGGTGCTGCCAGAGCTCTCGGCCCTGCCGAGCGGCCTGACGGCTAACCAAATCGTTGCTCGGGCTGAACGGCGGGGAGGACCATTTGAAACAACTTTGGGGGCCCGTGCCCGAGCCGGTGCCGGCTATCTCGTCGGCAGCTACCCGGAGCGCGAGGGCGCCCGGGTGTTTCACACTGTGGTGCTGGCGGGCCCTGCCGGCACCGTGTTGGGGCGCTACCGCGCTACCCATCTGAGCGAGGCGGAACGTTCCTGGGCCAGCGCGGGCGATGCGGCGCAAGTTGTGAGCACACCACTGGGGCGGATCGGTCTGGCCAGCGCCGGCGACCTCGCCGTCCCGGAAATGGTCGGTCTTCTCCAGACCCTACGTTCTGATGTCGTGGCCGTTCCCGCCGGCGGCCCTGGCTCCATCAAGGTGGAGATCGACCCGCGGCTCTACGTTGTGCCCGACCCGCCAACCGGCCGTGCCGACCTTCATCCCTATCTGGCGGCCAAGCTCGGCCAGTTTTGGCTTGTGAGCGGCGGTCGTCAAATCGGTGCCAGCACGGCCGCTGGGATTTACGGACCGGAACCCGTCGTCTCCACCCCCACGCTCACGGCGGCACCCGGCGCCGAGATCGTTCGCTATCGCACTGCCCTCCCCGCTCCCGGCACATGGATCAACCAGCAACAGTTGATTGATGGACAGCGGAACGACCTCTACAGACCGCTGGTGCTCGAGTCCGGCAACAGCTGCTTTCAGAGGTGGAAGCGCATGGGCCATGGCTTGCTGGGTTGCCCCTGAGGACTGGGGGCTGCCCCTGCCACGATGGAGTTGTTCAATCCGTGGGTCTCCATGCGCCATTTCCTTCCTCTTCGGGTTGTGCCAGCACTCGTCACGATCGTCTCCATCGCAGGCTTATGGGGTTATGGGTTGGCTGGAGCGCAGGCCAGGCCCATCCGGGGGGGCGCAGGGGGGCCTGCCTCAGGCGCTGGGGTAGCACCGGGCGCTGGCTTCGGACAAGCAGGGCCCGGATTGGTCAACCCCGCTGGGGCTCCACCGGCAGCCGGGGGTGTGGGTGGACCTGCCTCAGGCGCTGGGGTAGCACCGGGCGCTGGCTTCGGCCAGGCAGGACCCGGATTGGTCAACCCCGCTGGAGCTCCACCGGCAGCCGGTGGTGTGGGTGGACCTGCCTCAGGCGCTGGGGTGGCACCGGGCGCTGGCTTCGGCCGCCCTGGCCTGGGCCGCTGAGGGGGGTCAAAGCCCTGGGCAGCCCCACAGCTAAGGGAGGAGACGACAGACAACAAACGCCACTCAAGGCGAGCCATACCCCCTTGATGAAGGGTTTCCCTGAGCGAGCCGTTAACGATGCTGTTCATCCAGGGCAAATCCCTGGTAGGAACCATCGTGGTTCGCTCAAGCGCTGTTGCGGTTACATTTCCACCACCTCTTCCCTTCCCCATGGGTCAGCCAAACCTCAGCAATGTTCTTGTCCGGACCCGCAGCGGTGAGGAGCGTCCCCTTGGAGATTGGGCCCCTCAGGTGCTGCTGATCGTGAACGTGGCCAGCCGCTGTGGGTTCACCCGCCAGTACGCCGGCCTGCAGAAGCTCCAGGACACCTACGGATCCCGGGGCTTCACGGTGCTCGCCTTCCCCTGCAACGATTTCGGTGCCCAGGAACCCGGCAGCCTCGAGGAGATTCAGTCCTTTTGCTCCACCACCTACGGCGTCACCTTCCCCATCATGAACAAGGTGCCCATCAGCGGTGCGCCGTTTGATTCCCTGATCTCCACTCCCCCTGCCGGCCCGGTGGCGTGGAACTTCGAAAAATTTCTCGTGGGCCGCGATGGCAGTGTTCTCGCCCGTTTCAGCAGCCGTGTGGAACCGGAATCCGCTGAACTCACCGGCGCCATCGAAGCCGCCCTTGCTGCCTGAGATCTCCAAAGAGCAGTCCCATGGGCCGTTCTGAGAGGGACTCTCCAGCCTGGCCCCTCTGGCTTCTGCCTGGCCTTGCCCTGGGCCTGCTGATGGGGCCCTACCAGTGGTTGTCCGAACTCGGATTTGTTCTGCAGCAGCGGCTCTGGCCCCTTCTGGGTCTGGCGGAGGGACGGCAACCGATCCAGGCTGCCCTGCCGAAGGGTCTGGCGCCTGGGCTGGTGTTTGTGGCCACCGCTGCCCTCCTCAGCCTTGCCTGGGGACCCCTTGCCGGTGGCCGGGGGGGTGGGCTCAGTGCCCTGTTGGCCATGAATCAGCGCCAGGCCAGCACAGAGGATGCGGTGCCAAGGCCCTGGTTGCGCCAACTCGCTCCCATCAGCCAGCTGCAACGCCTGCTGCTGCTTGTCCTCACCCATGTCGGGGGGCTCACGGTGGGGGTGGAATCCCCATCGGCGGCCCTCGGAGCCACGGCCCTCCTGGCCTTGCGCAAGCGTTCGGGCCCCGGCCATCCCCTCAACAGGATGCCCTTGGAGCTGGTGGCAGTGATCGGTGCGGCGGCAGGGCTGGGAGCGGCCTTCCGCTCCCCTTTGCTCGGCGTGCTCTACGGGCTCGAGGAACTGGATCGGCTCTCCCGTGTTCAGCTGGTTGTTCCGGTGCTGTTGCTTGCCGGGGCCGGCTCGCTGATCGCCACCACCCTGGGACAACCCGCCAGGCTCCCCGGGCTCAACTTCGGTGGCCTGCCCATGGGCCTCTGGCCCTGGGTGTTGCTCCTCACGCTGGCAGGAGCCTGCCTGGGGGCCTTGCTGGTGCGGGCCCTGATCCCCCTGGCTGATCTGGTGAAGCGTCAGATGGCCGTCAGGCGTTGGGTCCTGGTGTTTTCCCTCGCTGCCCTGCTCACCCTTCTGGCCATCGCCAGTGATGGCCTCAGCCTGAATGATGGGTCCCTCTCCCTGGCATCGGCCCTGCAGGGTGCTCCCGGCGGTGGCCCCCTCACCTTCCTCTGGCGTGCTCTGGCAACGCTGCTGAGCGTGGCGGCCGGCGCTCCGGGCGGCATCATGCACGACTCCATGACGCTCGGTGCCCTTCTGGTGACCCCGCTGCACCAGCTCGCCGAGCTGGATCAGGTGAGCCTGGCCCAGCTGGCGGCTGTGGGTGCCACGGCCCTCTTCGCCGGAGCCAATGGCACCCCCATCTTCTGTGCGGTGTTTGTGTTCACCCTGCAGGGCAATCCCGCCTCCTTGCCGCAGCTGCTGCTGGTGAGCGCCGTGAGTGCCTCCCTGGCCGCTCCGCTGCGGGGGGAGGAATGGAACCAGCACCAGGCGAATGGCCTGCTTGCGTCCATACTGGCTACCTCCGAAACGGCCACCCATGAAAGAGATCAGCCTTCTGGAGATCGTGCTCCGTAAGGCCGCTGGATTTGCGGCCGTCTCCGGTGTGATGGCCCTTCTGGTGTGGCTCACCTGGGTGATGCTGGATGTGAGCCACATGCAAAAGGGTTTCACCCTCCCCAGCTGATCTTCAGCGGGAGCCTGCTCCGAGGTGCCGCCCCGCCTCGATGGCGCCGCAGCGCTCATGGCCGAGGACCACGATCAGGGCCACGTTCAGGTGGCCCACGGCAAACTCCAGGGACGCGATGGCCGCTCCTGTGCTCATGGTGCCGGCGTTCCGCACCACGAACAGGTCTCCGAAGCCTGTATCGAAGAGCAGTTCCACCGGCACCCGCGAATCCGCACAACCGAGCACCGCTGCGATCGGATGCTGGCTGTCCTCCACCTCCAGGAAGCGTTCACGGCTGCAGTGGGGATGCTGGGAAGTGTCGCTGAGGAAGCGCTGATGGCCGGCCTGGAGGTCCTCCAGCACCCTGGTGGGGTCGTTGATGGGAACGCACCGCAGTTCTCCAGGAGTGTGCGTGAAGCTGCGGGCTCTTTCTGTAGCGGCTCAGTTGTATTCCCCGGGAATGTCGTTCTTGCGCACGGTCACCCGCTCGAACCGTTGCCCTGAGGCGCGCAGCAGCTCATCACCTGAGAACTCGTAGCCCAGCTTCAGCCCGATCTGGGCCACATCATCCGCCGTTGCAGCCGAGAGCACCTGTTGCTTCAGCCCGTCATCTTGCTGCATGCGCAGGAGAAAGGCCTTGAGCTGATCCAAAGTCATGGTGGAGGCCCAGCAGAGTGCCATCCTCCCAGCTTCCCGGTGGAACGCGCCACCCCCATCCGGGGGCACGCCCTTCCGCACACCTAAGGCCTGGTGGAGACTGGCTTGCGAGCGGGCCCCCAGGGTCTCGCCAGGGGTTCACCGATGAACACTCCCTGTTCCGGCATAGCCACGCTGCGCCAATAGCTCTCGATGAGCGTGTCGCCCCGTCTGTAGTAACTGAGCAGCAGGCCTGGATCGGGGAATTTGCCCCGGTGGTTGCAGGGCTCCACCACCGTGCCGTAGCTGCCGGTGGCCCCGGCCTCCAGCCAGCGCAGTGCACTCATCTGTCCATTCCCCCCATCTGCCGACTGCCCCGAAGGCCCGGTGAGCATCCCTCCGAAGGACGTGAAATGGTCGCCCACCGCGCCGGGACGGAAGCGATTGCTCGTGAGATCAGGCACGGTCGTAAGGCCCGTTATGTAGAGCATCACATCTTTTGCTCCACGCAGGGCATCCCCCTGGAGCAGAGCTACCCGGAATCCTGGTGCGGAGACGCGGAGCAATGCCGCATAGGTTTCGGCCCGACGGTTGCGGGCGGGATCACTCGAACTGAGCAGGTAGGCCGTGCCTGGCGGGGTGGTGCCATCCGCCGCTACGCCCCGGTTGATGAGGGCCTTTGCTGCTGAGGGGCTTGTGGCGGCCAGCAGCATGGTGGGCCGTAGTCCCAGGGATGACCAGGGCCTGCGCACCTGGCCATTGGCGTAGTAGGGACTCTGGGGGGTGGCCCGGCAGGTGTCGGGGCAGATGGAGCGCACCTTCCCGGTAGCGAAGGCGCTGGTGATCGAGAGGCAGCCCACCCGCCAGGGTTGGGCCCAGGCAAGGGCATAGATCTGCACCTCTGGAGGGGTCTGCCGTTTCACCTGCCGGTAGAGGGGGAGGAACTCCCCCGCGGTGAGGCTCTGGCGGCCGGGGGGAAAGTGCACCCGGATCACCTGGCGTGGCTGCAGGTTTCGCGCACGGATGTAGCGGGCTCCGATGGCTTCGCTCAGGGGATCTGCGCTGTTGATGATGAGAGCAAGATGACTCCTGTCCAGAGGGGTCTGGGCCCCCTCTTCCCCACCGGGCTGTGGGGTGCGCCTTGCCGTCCAGGCCCACACGCCTGCAGCAGCGGCCACCAAGGAGATCAGCAGCGGCACCCAGGGGGTGGACGATGACGGCTTGGAACGCAAGGACTCCCGCGCCTCTTTCTGATTGTTCGCAAGGTATCCAGCTTGACTGGTGGAGTGCTTCATGGGCTGTTACACTTCGCTTAACACTCAGACACATCCCATGGCTGACCCCACCCCCCGCTTTGGTTTCGTTTCCTTTGCTGAAACTTGGAATGGCCGCCTTGCCATGCTCGGTTTCGTGATCGGCCTCGGCACTGAGCTCCTCACCGGCCAAGGCATCCTGTCCCAGATCGGCCTGGGCTGATCGGCCCTTACTGATCACCCAGGTTGAATGATCTGAGTTGAACGCGGTCTCGTCCACGACAGACCTGTGTTCAACCCAGTTTTCAATTGTCAACTCCAAGCCTTTGCGCTCGCTTTCTATCCCTGGACCAATCTTTCAGATTGATCCAGGGATAGGTTTTTTCAATTGTTTCTACGCCACGTCAGGAGTCCATCCGAGCTGGCGCGTGAGATCTTCGGTCCAGCCCTGGCAACGATGGGTGAGATGGGAACCGTGGGTGATCAGTCCCTGGTGCAGCTCGCAGGTGAGCATGGGAATGCAGTTGGTTCCGGCATGGTGCCGGAACCAGTGGCAGGTGAGGCAGACCTTGCGGCTGCGGGTGGCTCGTAACACCTCCTCATCGAGATAGGGCCACTCTTCGATCGGCGTGGTGAACGACCTGGTGCTGGAGGGGTTGCCGGACC
>JBEIRX010000052.1:0-7509 GCA_040375715.1 Aphanothece sp. | reverse complement strand
CTCCTCGCTGATCTCCCAGAACACATACGCCCACTGCGGATCCCGAGGCAGAAACACCACCCGTGTCTCCAGCGATGGACGCGGCGCTGGAGCCATTTCAGCTTCCAGAGCAGCCAGATTGAAGCTGGGATCATCCTGCCGGAGAGTGATGGCCTCCACCAGCTCCTCCTTGGATTTGCGGCTGTAGAGGGTCACACCGAGCTCACTGGCGATGTGACGCAGCTGGCGCAGCGTCATGAGGGCCAGGGACGACAGGGCGTTGCTCACAGCGAAAGATTTCTTTTGGGATCAGTCTGAAGGATCCCGCGGGGTCTGGCGCACCAAACGGAAAACCCGTCAGCATGCACTGACGGGTCCAGGCACTCGATCGCCCTGTCCTGGGACGGAGCTCTGGAGTGAAATGCCTTGCAGGAGAAGGGTTGACCCCGCAGCGCTGAGCGCTCAGCGACCGATGCTGCGGTAGGGCACCTTGGCCAGGTAGTCCATGCCGGTGTTGCCAGCCGCTGCCGCACCACTGCTGCGCATGGCCGGCAGCGTGCGGACCCAAGCCAGGTAATCCTCGGGGTAACCGCCCCGCCGCTGCTGGGCACGCTCGGGGAAGGCCCGAGCCGTGCCGGTGTAAACGATCTGGGGGAAGCCGAGGATGCCCCGGTAGTAAGCGTCGTAGCGAGGGGAGGTGATGTTGAAGGGGGTCTCGCCCACCTCCCTGGAACCCACCACCCTGTTGCGGTGATACGGAACCGTGTCGTAGCCGAAGGCGTCCAGGTATTCCTCCGAGTCGAGGATGTCATCCACCATGCCCTTCACGCCGCGGGTCATCAGCACAGCAGACCAAGCGATTTCCTCGGCCTTGCCGTGGGTGCTGCGACCAAGCAGCTTCTCCACCAGGTGACGGGCCACCTTGTAATTGCTATTGAGGTTGTAGAAGCTGCGGGTGAAGGTATCGGACAGACAGAGGGAGCGGATGAAATCTCGCACCGTGATCTGGCCATCTCGGAGCTGGCTCTCCAGGGTGCGATCCCGGTCCACCTTGAAGGCATGGAAGAAGATCTGCCTGTAGGCCGACTCGATCACGAAGTTCTGATCCTCCCGATCCATGGCCTTGTCCATGGAGGCCGCCCTTGGATCTTCATCAGAGCCGATGCGGAAGGGACTGACCCTGGAGTTTTGAGTGGTTGGGGCGTAGTTGAGGAGGGGTAGAGCCACGCGCTGTCAGGCATCCGTCGTGGGGATCGTAGAAGTACGGCCCTGCGGGCTCCTGATCCATTCCATCAGGGCTCACAGACCGTAACGTTCGCCCATCAGCCCGTCGGGTCACCTCCGGGCCCTCACCAACCGAGAAGGGACAGGGTCCTGGGTGGAGTCCCCCCCGTCTCCCCGATGGCTGGGATCTGGCCGATTCCAGGCTCCTTGATTCGGGTTTCAATGCAGAAGGACGCCGTGTTGGAGAGACCCTCCACGGTGCTCATGCGGATGCGCACATCCGGGCCGGCGAAGGTGAAACGCTCCAGACTGCTCATGGTTTCGTACGCGGTGGTCAGGAGCAGGGCATCCTCCCCATCCATGCTGAAGCGCCCTGCCACCGGTGCGGTCTCCGCATAGCCCCGATCCCGCAGGAGGAGCCCCTCCCGCCCGAGGGAATCGGTGGGGATGAGGCCGAACACGCTTTCCCCTTCATGGGCTTGGCCCTCCTGATCCCAGGCCATCACCCCACTCCAGCGCACCTGGCAGCCTCCCACCAGGCCTGAGGGATCCTGGCCGTGCAGGGCGGCGATCGCCATCAGGCGGGGGTCATCCGCCCCGACCTCCACCACCTCGATGAAGGAGCCACCGGGCTCAGCACGCCGGTGCAGGAGATGATGGGTGCTGCGACGCGACCGCCAGCGGCCGCAGCTGCGCCGGAAAAAAGCCAGCGCATTCTGAATCGGGTCGTCCTGCATCAAGTCGTCCTGCATGGAGCGATGATCGCAGGATCGCAGCCGCCCCGGGGGCCAGGGCCGAATCTGTGACGGGATTGCTCACACCAGCCACCCCCTCTGCCGCCACCAGCGCCATAGCTGCCCTCGCCGGCGCCTTCTGCTGGACACTGGCCACCCTCCTCTGGCGCCGCCTGCCGACCACCCTCACGGCCACGGAGCTCAACGTCAGCAAGACCCTGTTGGCCTTCCTGCTGCAACTCCCCTTGGTGGCCCTGGTGCAGTGGCCTGCGGGTCAGGGGCCGGCCCTGCTGCTGCTTGCCCTCAGCGGAGTGGTGGGAATCGCCTTGGGTGACAGCCTGTTCTTCGGGGCCCTCAGGCGGCTGGGCACCCGGCGCAGCCTCACCCTCACCGCAGGAGGGCCGGCTCTCACGGCGCTCGGTGGCCTCGTGGCGCTTGGAGAGCGGCCCCATCCGCCTCAATGGCTGGGCATCGGCCTGATCAGCCTGGCGGTGGCATTGGTGGCCCGGCAACAGCCCCGGCTGGATCCACTGAACCGTGCATCCAGGCCCTGGGTCGGACTGCTGCTAGCCCTGGGCGCCATGGCCTGCGGCAGCGCTGGAGCCCTCCTGGCACGGTCGGCCCTGCGCTCCGGCGAGGTGCCCACCCTGCTGGCCTCCACGGTGCGGCTCGCTGGGGCCTCCCTGGTGCTGATCCCTGCGCTGGCTCCCCTCAGAAACTGGCTACCGAAGAGGGACTCCGGCCCTGACTGGCGTGCTCTGCCCTGGCCCATCCTAGTGGCGGCCACCCTGCTGGGCACCAGCCTGGGCATCCTGCTGCAGCAGATGGCCCTGGCGGGGCTGCCCGGCGGGCTGGCCGTCGCCCTGCTCTCCACCTCACCGGTGATGGCCCTCCCCTTTGCCCATCTGGAGGGAGACCGGCCCGGTGCCATCGGTCTGGGGGCCGCCCTGGCGGCCACGGCGGGCGTCAGCTTGGTGGCGGGCCTGGGGGGCTGAGACGGGCATCAGCCTGCTCCTTCGCCCAGGTCACCAGTTGGGGGAGCTCCAGGCTGAGCAGCGGCTGGCCCGCTCGCGAGGCGATCTCCTCCAGGGGGATCAGCAGGCGCGCGAGCTGCTCGAGAAAGACCTCTCGGAAGGCCGGATCCTCCGCCACCGAAGCCTGGGCCGCCACCCACGCTTCCATCTGGGCTCGATCCGGCAGCTTCTGGGGATTCGTGGAAGAGGCCGCGATGCCCTGCAGCGTGCGCAAACCGTGGGCGAGCAAACGCAAGTGGTGGCGCTCAAGAGCCGGGAGCAGGAACGACTCCAGGAGCTCCATCTCTTCGGGGGTGAACACGGAGGGCTCAGGCCACCTGGCTGGCCACCCGGGGCTGCAGGCGGAAGCCGCAGGAGTGCCCTTCCTGCAGGCGCCAGTGCACCCGCTCGATCTGGCAATCAGGAAAGGTGAGACGCAGAAGCTGCAATTCCTGATCGCACACCTGGGGAAATTCCTCAGCGATTCGCATCACGGAGCAGTGATGCTCCCGGATCAGCCAGGCTTTGGATCCACCCTCCCCACTGGAATCGGGCGCCAGATCCGCCACATAGCCCTCGGCGCGACGCAGTTCGGTGAGGCGCTCCAGCCGGTCCTCCAGGCTGCCGGTGCCGATCTGGCTGCGGTAATGGCGGGCCTTCTCCTCCGCCTGGAGGTCCATGAGGTTTGAAACGGTGTCGGGCGGAAGGGAGGCGGCCATGGAATGAAGCAGGCCGAGGGCGAAGGTTTCGCTGCCATCGCCGAAGCGTTCCTGGCCTTGGACGGTGAGCCGCCAATGGTTGGTGGGGCGCCCAGGACCAGCCGCGGCAGTACTGGCCTCCACGAGAGCATCCTCTTCCAGACTGCGCAGATGTCGGCGCATCGCCTGGACGGAAACGTCAAGAGCCTCTGCGAGTTCGGCGGCGGTGGCCTCGCCCTGCCGGAGCAACAGAGCCAGCACGGCATCACGGGTGGCCATGGGAGCCAGCTCAGGGGAGGCTGAAAGTCCATGCCCCGCCTTGGATCCTGCCTTGGGAGGGCTGGGAGGGGATTGGGGAGGGCGGTGGACGCTCATGAGAAGGATTGCGGTCAATCGCACGCAACCGCTCCCACACGATGCCACGGGCACAGGGAGATTGGGGGACCAGAAGCACTCGTGCCCAGGACCAGACACAATGGGCCACGCCTATGGCCTGTCCGGATGCCCTAGGCTCTGCGAAATACGAAACGCTTTCTTTTCGTAACTTCGCTCCCTACCCGGGCACTACCCACCCCTATCGGGGAACCTGACGACTCTTCCGACGTTTCCCCCTTCCTTCAGCCTCCCAGGACAGCCGTGACCCCTTCAGAATCCCTGTCGTCCCCCTCTGCCGATGCGGCCGCCCCCTCCGCCGGTGAGACCGCCTCAGCAGCGATGGCACCACCGGAAAGCGGGAGCCTAGAAGTGATCCGTAAGTTCGCCGAAACCTATGCCCAGCGGACGGCCACCTACTTTTGTAGTGACCTCGGGGTGACTGCCGTCGTGCTAGAGGGCCTCGCCCGTCACAAGGACGACCTCGGGGCCGCTCTCTGTCCCTGCCGCCACTACGAGGACAAGGAAGCGGAGGTGGCCCAGGCCTTCTGGAACTGTCCCTGCGTTCCCATGCGGGAGAGAAAGGAATGCCACTGCATGCTCTTTCTGACGGAAGACAATCCCTTCAAGGGAGAGCGCCAGACCATCAGCCTTGACGAAATCAAAGCCAACGCAAGCGGCTAAGCCACGCAGCCATCCATGACAAGCACAAGCCTCGAGAGCCTGGTTGCAACGCCTTACAAGTATGGCTTTGTAACGGATATTGAAACCGAAAAGTTCAACAAGGGCCTGAACGAGGATGTGATCCGCAAGATCTCGGCCCTCAAGGAAGAGCCTGATTTCCTTCTGCGATTTCGCCTGCGCGCCTATCAACACTGGCTCACGATGGAAGAGCCAAACTGGGCTGCCCTTGGTTATCCGGGCATCAATTATCAGGACATCATTTATTACGCCGCGCCCAAACAGAGCAACAAGAAAGACAGCCTCGAAGAGGTAGATCCCAAACTCCTTGAAACCTTTGAAAAGCTTGGCATCCCTCTAAACGAACAAAAGCGCCTCTCGAATGTGGCCGTAGATGCCGTTTTCGACAGTGTTTCCATTGCCACCACCTTTAAGGAAAAACTCTCTGAGCATGGTGTGATCTTCTGCTCGATCAGTGAGGCCGTGCGGGAGCATCCAGATCTTGTTGAACAATATCTTGGCTCTGTTGTCCCCTTCAATGACAATTTTTTTGCCACCCTCAATTCAGCTGTCTTTAGTGATGGCTCTTTTGTGCTTATCCCCAAGGGTGTGGAATGCCCGATGGAATTGTCCACGTATTTCCGTATCAACTCAGGCGACACCGGCCAGTTCGAGCGCACCCTGATTATTGCCGAAGAACGTTCTTCAGTCAGTTATCTCGAGGGCTGCACAGCCCCCATGTTTGACACCAATCAACTCCATGCAGCCGTGGTGGAACTGGTGGCCTTGGACGAGGCCTCAATCAAATACTCCACCGTCCAGAACTGGTATGCGGGTGATGCCAATGGGGTGGGCGGAATCTACAACTTCGTTACCAAGCGTGGCCATTGTCGCGGCCGGCGGAGCCGCATCAGCTGGACCCAGGTGGAAACCGGATCGGCCATCACCTGGAAATATCCGAGCTGCGTGTTGCAGGGCCCGGATTCCGTCGGCGAGTTCTACTCCGTGGCCCTCACCAACCACCGGCAGCAGGCCGATACGGGCACCAAGATGATCCACGTGGGTCCCCGAACCCGCTCCACCATCGTGAGCAAGGGGATCAGTGCCGGCTCCTCCTCCAACACCTACCGAGGACTGGTGCAGATTGGGCCGAAGGCCAAAGGAGCCCGGAACTTCAGCCAGTGCGATTCCATGCTCATCGGGGATCAGGCCGCAGCCAACACCCACCCTTACATCCGTTCTCAACAACCCGAGGCGGATGTGGAGCATGAGGCCAGCACCTGCAGGATTTCCGAGGAACAACTCTTCTACCTGCAAAGCCGCGGCATCGCCATGGAAGAAGCCGTTTACATGATGGTGAGCGGTTTCTGCCGGGATGTGTTCAACCAGCTGCCGATGGAGTTTGCCGCTGAAGCCGACAAGCTCCTCGCTCTCAAGCTGGAAGGGTCCGTCGGTTGACCCTGGCTCGCTCCTCCACGTCCCCCTTACCCCCAGCCCACTGAGACTGCCGTGATCCGACCCGATGCCCCCATCCTCCTCGAGATCAGCGATCTCCATGCGCGGATCGATGATCAGCCCATTCTCCATGGGGTGAACCTCACCATCCGCGCCGGCGAAATTCACGCCCTGATGGGCCGCAACGGCAGCGGCAAGAGCACCCTCTCCAAGGTGCTGGCCGGCCATCCGGCCTACACAGTGACGGCAGGCTCCGTTCGGTTCGAAGGGGAGGATCTGCTCGGTCTCTCCCCGGAGGATCGGGCCCGCAAGGGGCTCTTTCTCGGCTTTCAATACCCGGTGGAGATTCCCGGGGTGAGCAATCTGGAATTCCTGCGGGTGGCCACCAACGCCCGCCGCGGCCAGCTGGGGCAGGAGGAACTCGACACCTTCAGCTTTGAGGATCTGGTGCGGGAACGGCTGCAGGTGGTGCAGATGGATCCGGCGTTTCTGGATCGCAGCGTGAATGAGGGCTTCTCCGGTGGGGAAAAGAAGCGCAACGAGATTCTGCAGATGGCTCTGCTCATCCCCACGGTGGCCATCCTCGACGAAACCGATTCCGGCCTGGACATCGATGCGCTGCGGATCGTCGCTGGTGGGGTGTCCCAGCTGGCCGGGCCCAACAACGCCACCCTGCTGATCACCCATTACCAGCGCCTTCTGGAGGCGATCACCCCGGACTTCGTGCATGTGATGGCCGCAGGGCGGATCCTCCGCACCGGGGGCAAGGATTTGGCTCTGGAGCTCGAGCAGCGCGGCTACGACTGGGTGGATGAGGAACTGGCCCAGCGGCAGACCCCCCATGCGGTGGAGATCGGCTGATGCCCACCCTCTCACCGCTCCCCAGTCGTTCCCCGGCCCATGCGGGCCTGGCCTGGTTGCAGACCCTGCTCCAGGCCTTTCCAGTGGATGGGGCAGGTTCGGCAGCGGGGCTGCACAGCAGCCGCCAGGCCTCCAGGCTCTCGATGGAGACCACCGGCCTGCCCGGGAAACGGGAGGAAGCCTGGCGGTTCACCGATGTCAGCCTTCTCTGCCAGATCACGCCCCTGCCCCTCGATCGCTCACAGCCTCCCCCTGGTCTGCCTGCCCCGGCTGAGGGCAGCTGGCGCGTCTCGCTGGAGGACTGGAACAGGAGGGCGGAACTGTCCTGGCCCGCCGGGATCGAACCATTGAGCGGCCCAGAGCTGGAGAGCCATCTAGGGCAAATGTTCACAGCCACGGAGTTGGAACGGAACTGGTGCGTTCAGCTGAACAGCGCCATTGCCCCCACGATCCTGGCGCTGCGCATCCGCCCGGGAGTGAACACCTGCTTGG
>JBEIRX010000068.1:0-5217 GCA_040375715.1 Aphanothece sp. | reverse complement strand
CAACCGGCGACAGATCTCCGGCAGCAGGTTTTCATCCCTGGCACTGGCCTCCCCCTCGCTGAAGACCACCAGCAGCATCGGCGCCAACCCTTCGGCTTCCACATAGGCCGCATCGTGGCGGGCCTGGCTCATCCAGCCGGCCTTGCTCCAGAGCTGGGCGCCCTCCGGTAGCCCGCCTCCGAGAAAGCCATCCACCTGGTTTTCGGGGTCCGCCGCCCGCTCCGCCCCATCCAGGGTGCGGGCAAGCAGCTTCTGCATGCGTCCACAGGCGATGGGTGAGACCAGCGCCCCTGCCATCACGGCCTGGAGCATCCGCGCCATGCCCTCCGTGCTCAGCCGGTTGCGGTTGGCATTGGCCTCCCCATAGCTCTGCCGCTCCCGGCCATAGGGACCATCCCCCCAGGTTTTCTGGCAGGCATTGCACCCCTCCAGCTCCGGCCACCCCAGCCCCGCCAACCAGCGGTTCACCGCCTGGCGCTGCTCACTCCACCGCGCAAACGGTTCCGGGGGCAGTTCCACGCCACTGGTCGTGCCGCTCAGCAGGTCCACCAGATAGCTCGTGGCATCGTTGCTGGAATCCCGCACCATGTCCGCTAGGGCTCGCTGCAGTTCGTCGCCAGAAGCGAGCCATTGCCGCTGGATCCAGGCCTCTACCGCCACCAGATACACCAGTTTCACCACGCTGGCCGGATACCGCTGCTGGCTCCCACGCCAATGGGCCCCAGCCCCAGCTTGCTCCAGGGGGCAGCCCCAGCTCTCCTCACTCCAGCTGCGCAGGGAGGCCGGATAGCGCACCCAGGTGAGCGACAGCCGCTCCCCCAGCCCAGTCCGCCCTTGGGCCTCCAGGTCGGCCACCAGACCCTCGAGCTGTTGCTGCATCGCCCCATCGGCGCGGTAGAACGCCATCACCTCACGCCCCTGGCGATGGCGACATTAGGAACGGCCGGGTCGCCCGGAGCCCCTGAATCCTTGGAGGGCAGCCTCTGGCGCCTCCTTCTGCCCCTGGACGCCTACAGCCGGCCCCAGGGCCAGGGCCTGGCCACCCAGGTGGCCGCCGGGCGTCATCTGCGGGTGCTGGATGCCTCTGCGGAGGGGGTCTCGACCCGCCTGCGGGTCAGGCTTCTGGAGGATGGCTACCCCTGCTGGCTCAACCGCAGTGAACTCGCCAGCCAGGCTGAACCCGTGGCTGTTGCTCCGGCCCCCCGCAGCTGGGATCGCCTTGGGATTGAGGCCTGCCTGCCTGCTGTTCTCGCCTTTGCCCATCAGGCCATGGAGGTGCCCAACCGGTACCTCTGGGGCGGCACCCTGGGCCCTGATTTCGATTGCTCCGGACTGGTGCAGGCCGCCTTTGCCACAAGAGGCATCTGGCTCCCCCGGGATGCCTATCTGCAGGAACGGTTCTGCCGCCCTGTGGCCGTGCAGCCCGGGCAGACCAGCCTTCTGCTGCCCGGCGACCTGATCTTCTTCGGCACGGCGCAGCGCTGCACCCATGTGGGGCTTCACCTCGGCGGGGGGCGGTATCTGCACAGTTCAGGCCAGGAGCATGGCCGCAATGGGCTGGGGGTGGATGATCTCCACCCGGCCAACCCCGATCCGGTGGCCACCCATTACCGGCTGACCCTGCGGGGGGCTGGACGGGTGATGCACAGCCATGATGGCTCTGCCCTCCCCCCCTAGGGCAGCCCTTTTGCTCCTTGCCGGCAATGGCGGATCCTGTCGGTTTCAGTCCTGCCCTCTGCGATGCGGCTCCGGAGCTATCCGTGGTGGTGCCCCTCTACAACGAGGAAGGGAGCCTCCAGCAGCTGGTGGAGAAACTCCTGGCGGCACTCCGCCCCTTGGGCATCGCCTTTGAACTGGTGCTGGTGGATGACGGCTCCAGGGATGCCACCCCCCAGCTCCTGAGCCGGCTGGCGGCTGAGGTGCCGGAACTGGTGGCCGTGCTCCTGCGCCGCAACTACGGCCAGACCGCGGCCATGGCCGCGGGCTTTGACAGCAGCCGGGCGCCGATCATCGTGACCCTGGATGGGGATCTGCAGAACGACCCGGCCGACATCCCCCTCCTGCTTGACACCCTGGAGGAGGGCTATGACCTGGTGAGCGGCTGGCGCCACGAGCGGCAAGATGGCGCCCTCAACAGGCTGTTGCCCTCCCTGATCGCCAACCGGTTGATCGCCAGGGTCACCGGGGTGCGCCTCCACGACTACGGCTGCTCCCTCAAGGCCTACCGCCGGGAGGTGGTGGCCGACATGAACCTCTATGGGGAGCTCCATCGTTTCCTGCCGGCTCTGGCCTTCATCGAAGGGGCCCGGATCGGGGAGGTGCGGGTGCAGCACCATCCGCGGCGTTACGGCAAGAGCAAATACGGCATTGATCGCACCTTCCGGGTGCTGATGGATCTGCTCACGGTGTGGTTTATGAAACGCTTCCTCACCCGCCCGATGCATGTGTTCGGTCTGGCGGGGCTTGCCAGCCTGGGCCTGGGGCTGGTTGTGGCCCTCTGGCTGGTGGGGGAGAAACTCCTGCTGGGCACCGATATCGGCAACCGCCCGCTGCTGCTGATGGCTGTTCTGGCCATTCTCAGCGGGGTGCAGCTCTTCAGCTTCGGCCTCCTCGCCGAACTGCAGATGCGCACTTATCACGAAAGTCAGGGCCGCCCGATTTACCGGGTGCGGGCCACCTTGCGGGGAGCGGCTGCCGGCGCCTGACTCCTGGCGGGCCTTGGGTTGGGCCGGCCCCGGAAAGCCTCCATCGCCAGGGCCGCCTCCCGCATCACCCGAGGGTCTGGATCCCGCAGGCCTTGGCGGAGGAGGGGAAGCACGTCCCTGTGGGCCCAAGCACGGGCCAGCCGCATGGCCTCCAGCCGCTGGCCCCCTCCGGCCTGGTAGTGGCGTTTCAGCTCCCGCAACCAGGTGTGCCGTTCGTGGGCCGGCATGCGGGGCTCCGGCCTGGTGCCAAGGGCGGTCTGGGGTGTCCAGAGCCGGGCCCCACCTTCCAGGTTCGCAGGGGCGTCCTGGAGCGTTTGACGGGCTTCCCACACCAGGGTGTTCTGGGCCCGGTTCAGGGCGGCCACCCCCTGGGTGTCCGTGGTTGTGAGGAGGGGGCGCGGCCGACGGCCTGCCAACCAGAGCCCGGCAGCCAGAACAACGGCCACAACGCCGATCAGGGAGGTGTTCATTGCTGCTGGACGGTGCTGCTGAACTTTTATGTCACCCCCCGCCTTGGCCTGGGGGGAGTTCGGAGGGCTCTCCCTACAGTACCGGCGGTATGTATCTGGCCTCGCCATGACAGGAAGTTTCGCTGCCGCCTGGATGCCCTCCGTGTTTATCCCCCTGGTGGGAATCCTGGGCCCCGCCGTGGCCATGGCTCTGCTGTTCAACGTGATCGAAGCTCGCGACTGATCCGTCGCGGTTGCCCTCCACAGACCCTCCCCTTCTCCTTATCACGCATCCTTCGCCATGACCGTCACCCCCGTGGCCGACCCCTGTGTCGGCAACCTGGCGACCCCCGTCAACAGCAGCTACTTCACCAAAGCCTTTCTGAATGCTCTGCCGGCCTATCGCCCCTCGCTCTCGCCCAACCGGCGGGGGTTGGAGGTGGGCATGGCCCATGGCTTCTTCCTCTTCGGACCCTTTGCCCTCACCGGCCCCCTGCGCCTCACCGAATACGCCAACACCGCAGGGCTCCTGGCCACCATCGGCCTGATCTCCATCCTCACGGTGTGCCTGTCGATCTATGGCACAGCCGGCCGCGGGCCCAATGTCCAGCCCCCAGATGCCACCATCGATAACCCCCCCGCGGATCTCTTCACCAAGGCGGGTTGGGCGGAATTTGCCAGCGGCTTCTGGCTGGGTGGCTGTGGTGGCGCGGCCTTCGCCTGGTTCCTCTGCAGCACCGCGATCGTTTCTCCTTTGGTGAAGATCGCCGGTGGGGTGTGGAGCGTCAACTGACCCCATCCGAAAATCCCTCAACAAAAAACCCGCCGAAAGGCGGATTTTTTTTGGGTGAAAAGGATTTGATGGTGAACGATTTGATCCCTGGCTTCAGGCTCCCTGCTGCCCTGCTGCGGCCCGGATGCGCCGGCGCATTCTGCGGGTCCATCCATAAGTGATGGGCAAGCCGAGGGCTGCCAGTGGGGCAGGGGTGGCAATCACGGTGATGGTTTGGCCTTGGATTGGGTTGCCCATGGGCATGTCGAGAAGGTCCCATTTGCCAAGCTCACCGAGCTGGGTGATGCCAAGAGCAGTGAGGGTTGTGTTGGTGTAGGTTGAGGTGGAGGTGAAGGGAGTGTTGGGGGAGTATTGATAGCCAATCAACCCGATGTTCCCTGCTAGACCAAAGAATTGGCCGGTGGAGCTTTCGGCTTCG
Organism: Aphanothece sp.; assembly: GCA_040375715.1. GTDB lineage: Bacteria > Cyanobacteriota > Cyanobacteriia > PCC-6307 > Cyanobiaceae > Cyanobium. The sequence goes on along the minus strand of JBEIRX010000068.1, from coordinate 852 downwards.
GTGAAGATGGCCGAACCACCCAAGAACGTTTTTGGACCGGTGATGGAGTAGATAAAACTTTGCTGATTGGACGGGCCCACGCAGATAGCAGCTGTGTCAGGTTTGATGGCCCCATTCACTGGGACAGGGATAACTTCATTATTGCCGCAGACTCCTATGATCGTGCTTGGTGGCAGCTCCAAGCTGCCTGCAGCAGTTATGACGACATCGGAACCGACTTGTTTAATTTCAATCAAAACTTGTGAATAGACCGCTTCTGCAATTATAAGTAAAGAAGATGCAGCGATGAGAGGCAAGCCAAATCTTACAATCTTTCTGTTAATCTTGTGCACGTTTAACAAACATAGCCCGTTAATTCTAGCGTAAGTTTTCCAGTTTTTAGCACAAGCAGCCAGAAATTCTTGCTTTCCAGATGTTCGTTATGGACACATATTGAGATCGGTTGCAAATCCTGGGCCGCCATGAAAAAGCCCCCGGGCTTAGCCGGGGGCAGAAATCGTCCCTCGTGGAGGCGGTCCGGAGGCGAGGTCAGCCGAACTTGCCTGCCGTGGAGGCGATCAGGAAGGCGGCGTAGGTGAGGAAGAAGCCCACGGTGAAGTGAGCCAGACCCACCACCCGGGCCTGAACGATCGAGAGGGCCACGGGCTTGTCACGCCAGCCCACCAGGTTGGCGAGCGGGGTGCGTTGATGCGCCCAGACGATGGTCTCGATCAGCTCTTGCCAGTATCCCCGCCAGGAGATCAGGAACATGAGGCCGGTGGCCCACACCAGGTGACCGAACAGGAACATCCAGGCCCAAACCGCGAGGTTGTTGGTGCCGAAGGGGTTGTACCCGTTGATCAGCTGGGAGCT
>JBEIRX010000099.1:0-2648 GCA_040375715.1 Aphanothece sp. | reverse complement strand
GGCGCTCAGCCCGGGCACCACCGTGACCGCCTGGCTCAACCCGATCCCCGAACGTTTGGCCACCTTCGCCCCCGCGGCAGGGGGGCGATCTTTCGGCCCATGGATGGAAGATGCCGTGGAACCAGGTGCAGCTCCCTAGGACTAGCCATTGGGGCTTAAAAAGTTGGGGGCGTCCGATCAGGACGCCCGTCGCCGGATGAAACAGCAGGTGACCCTGGGGGCGCTGCCTGCCTCGGCGATGCTTCTTGTCTAAACAGGAGAGTTGGCCCTGGCAGCCCCAACCGGCCGCTCCATCACCTGGCCCCCTTCCATCCCAAAGGCTCCAGCTCCTGATCCGCCTGGTTCCACCTGGAGGTACGGCCTTCCCCACCCTGGAGCCTTCACAGTCCGTTACACTGGCTGCAATGTTTCTCAACCATCTCCATGGCTGACCCCACCCCCCGCTTCGGCTTCGTTGCCTTCGCTGAAACCTGGAATGGCCGGCTGGCCATGCTCGGTTTCGTGATCGGTCTCGGCACCGAACTGCTCACCGGCCAGGGCATCCTGTCCCAGATCGGCCTGGGCTGATCCATGAGCACCCCCACTCCCGATACATCAGCTCAGAGCGAAGGCCAGATCCATCTGGATCAACTCAAGCGGGTGGAACTTTTCAATGGCCGTGCCGCCATGCTCGGTCTTGTGATCGGCGTGATTGTCGAGGGTCTCACCGGCTTCGGCATCGCTCACCAGATCGGCCTGGGGCCCTTGGTGGATGGTTACGCCGCCTGCCGCACCCAGTTCCTCCCTTTCTGCTTCTAGAGCTTCAACACTCAATCAAAACTCCGCCTCTTGGCATCTGCCAGGAGGTTTTTTTATTGGCCAAACTCGCTGCTCGGAAAAGATCAGAGCTCTCATGCTTGGATAGGTCTGCAGCAGAAGTCCGAGCGGTCCAGTACCGAACTACAGCCAACATGCCCGACAGCAATCTTAATTATTATCTCTATACATCAGCAAGAACACTTCTGCATCGATCGAGATGCCTGTTGCCTGCTTCATTTGTGCAAGCCAGCAGAAATCTAGAGCAGGAGTTTACCATCGGAATCACCACCTATATTGAGCGCTACGAGCACTACTTCAAACCCCTCTATCGGGCGATCAGTCGCTGTTTCCCAGAGGTAAAGGTCACCGTTACTGTGAATGGTTATGGCAACAGTGAAGAGCAGCGGCACTACCTGAAACGTCTGCAGCAGGAGCTCTGTTCCACGGCCCCGAAACACCACAGTTTTGTGCTGCATGATCACCCGGCTGGACTCACCACGCTGTGGAATGAGATTCTCGATCTGAGCCTGCCGTTGCCGGTTCTGATCCTCAATGACGACCTTCGCATCTATCCCTGGATGCGGCGATGGGCGGAATCCTTTGATTGGAAGGCAGATCAGCTCACCCTGCTCAACAGCACCTGGTCCCATTTCGTGATCTCCAAGCCGGTGATCGACCGCCTGGGAGCCTTCGACCCTGGCTTCAAGGGGATCGGCTTTGAAGACATGGACTACACAGCCCGGGCTGGACTGGCAGATCTCCCGATCGGCAATGCCCTCTGCTCCTACCTCGCCCATCAGAACCACCAGCCCCGCACCACGTCCTTCGACGACGATTCGGGACGGGTTTGGGGCAAATACACCTCAGTAAATGAGGAATACTTCTACAGCAAGTGGGAAACCTGCCCAGCTGAAGCAGGGGTGTTCATCAAGCAGATTCACGCCCATGTCAAACCGAGGCATCCCCTTACAGCCATTCCCCTCCCCACCATCCCCAGGCAGGAGTCCACCGATGCCACCAGGATCTTCCCGGACAGGGACGTGCTGCAGCCCGGCCCATCATGATTTCAACCTCTGCTGTCCTGGTCGGCCACCAGCAGGCCGCCCATGATCGCCAGGTTCTTGAACAGCTCAATCCGCGGCACCCGCTTCAGGTAGGTGGGCAGGTGCTGGCGCAGGTGAGACACGGACACCTGGGTCATGGCTTGTGGCATTGATGACTCCTGGCGGCACGCGAGGGAACAGTGACCACACATCCATTCTTCGGAACTGCAAATTGATCCGATCGAGGATCTTCGCGGAGCACCTGGTGAGGAAGACGCTGACGGCCAGCCGCTCTGGCCAGGCCAGAAGGCAGCTTCAGGCTCCAGGGCCAGATGTCAATCCACTGCCCCAGCCACCGGACGAAGCCGCCGTTGCAGCCAGCCTCCCCGATCCACCAAGGACAAGCCCTTCGCTCCCAGGCCCAGCCGAAGTGAGGTGGAACGGCGGATCGCTGAGGCGCAGCTGTGGATCGCGCAGCGTCTGCCATTGGAGGGCCTCGGCCCCCACGCGGTGCTGATCGAGGACGCCGCCAACGGCCCGGCCGTCTGCCAGCTGCTCAAGCGTCAGGTGCCCGCCCTGCAGCATCAAGACATCGCCGAACGGGTGGCGGCCAACATCGCCAGGCGCACCGGACACCCACGGGAGGATCTGCATCAGATCGCCATGCTCGGCATCCTGCAGGCCGCTCGCCACTATTCACCCGAACGTGGATCGTTTCGGCCCTATGCCGGCACCTAGGGAAGCTCTGGCCAACAGGCCTTCGTTCACCCAAAAGCGTCTCAACTGTTCAATCTGAGCCTTTCTTTG
>JBEIRX010000001.1:0-105724 GCA_040375715.1 Aphanothece sp. | reverse complement strand
GGTGATCCGCTTGATTACAAGGACATCGACCTGCTGAAGAAATTCATCACCGAACGCGGCAAGATCCTTCCCCGCCGCCTCACTGGTCTCACGGCCCAGCAGCAACGGGATCTCACCAATGCGGTCAAGCGTGCCCGAATCCTGGCTCTGCTTCCCTTCGTGAATCCCGAAGGCTGAGGGATTGCCCGGGCCAGGTCCCAGCCCCTCCTTGCGCACCGTGGCGGTCGGAGATCTGGTGGGCATTCCTCCCAAGCCAGGCGGAGGTGAGCCTCAGATCGCCATCGTGAGGGCCCTGCAGGGCAGCCGCGCCAACGTAAACCTGCTCCTGCAGGAGAAAGCCCTCGTCCTTCCGACGAGACAATTGGAGCTGCTGGTCAGCAGCCAGGATCTCGCCTTCAGCTCTCCCTCAGCGGCGGGCGATTCGCCCAGCCATCTCACCACTGAAACGCTTCAGGGGGCCACACCCAGGCGGCGGGATCTCGGAACGGCATGGGTGTTGCTGCTAAATGATGCCCTGGCGGAATCCCCCTCTCTGGGCCTCTCTCTCGCTGCCTTCACCGAGCTGGTGTGTGGTCGCTCCGATCCCCTCCATCGCTGTGCGTGCTGGCTCTGGCTACAGGGCCCCCAGACCCTGTTTCGGCTGAAGCAGGGTCTGATCCAACCGAGGCCCCTTCAGGACCTCAGGAAACTCCGTCAGGAGCGCCACCACCAACAGCGGGCTGAAGCCGAGCGGAGCCGATGGCGCGAGGCTCTCAGGCGGAGGGCGACCATCGATCCTCAGGAGCTCTCCACCGCGGCAGCCCAGGACCTGGCAGAACTGCGCCTCTGGGCGTCGGGGCAGCGGGAGCTCAGCTTGTCAGCGCCCACCCGGCAGCTTCTCTTGGATGTTCACTGTTCCGACTCCCCTGCTGAGGTGAGGCACCTGTTGGCTGATATGGGCCTCTGGCCCCGTCACCACCTGCCCGCGCTGCAGGGCACAAGCTGGCAGCAGGGATTTTCCGTGCCGTTGCTGGGGGAGGCGGAGGCGCTCCTCCAGTTGGTGGAGGAACCATGGCCAGGGGATGGAGATCGGCTGGATCTCACAGGGCTGCGCACGGTGACCATTGATGACGACGACACCGTTGACATCGACGATGCCCTCTCCCTGGATTGGAGGGCCGATGGCGCTCCTCAGGTCTGGATTCACATCGCTGATCCGGGCCGTCTGATCGCCGAAGACAGCCCTCTTGATCTGGAAGCCAGGCGCCGGGCCACCAGTCTCTACCTTGCCCAGGGAACCCTGCCGATGTTTCCGGAGATTCTGGCCACTGGACCCCTCAGCCTGCGGGCGGGACAACGATGCGCAGCCTGGAGCCTGCGCATCGACCTTGACGAGGAAGGAGCCATCGCCGGGATGGAGCTTCATCGCAGCTGGGTCCGTCCCACCTACCGACTGTCCTATGACGATGCCGACGAGCTGCTGGAGCTGGCGCCCCCTCAGGAAAGGGATCTGCTGACCCTGCAAGACCTGATGCAATCCAGACGAGCTTGGCGGGAGCGCAGGGGGGCGCTCTTCCTGGACCAACCCGAAGGGCGGATCCGCCATGACCCCCTGAATCCTGGCGGGGATGGGGCCGTGCTGGAGATCACGGAGCCCACCGCCTCGCGCCAGATGGTGGCGGAGGCCATGATTCTCGCCGGTGCCGCCATCGCTGAGTACGGCCGTGAGCACCAGCTGGCCCTGCCGTACCGGAGTCAGCCGGTGGCCCCCGTGCCCACTCTCCAGGATCTGGAGGCCTTACCCGTTGGACCGGTGCGCCTGGCCGCCATCAGGAAAGGCCTCACCCGGGGGCAGGTGGGCAGCAGGCCGGCGCCGCATTTCAGTCTTGGTCTGGAGGCCTATGTCCAGGCCACATCGCCGATCCGCCGTTACGGCGATCTCCTTGTGCAGCGTCAGCTCGCGGCACACCTGGAAGGCCGGACACCGCTGGATGAGGGCGCCCTGCTGGAGGTGTTGACGGCGATCGAAGGGGGGCTGAGGGAAGGGATGGCGATCTCCAGGGAGGATCAACGGCACTGGCAGCAGGTCTGGTTTGCTGAGCATCGCTCGGACCAATGGCGCGGGCTTTTCCTGCGTTGGTTGCGTGAGGACCACCAGCTGGCGCTGGTGCATGTGGAGAGCCTTGCCATGGATCTGCCCGCCCATTGCCAGGGAACACCGAAACCAGGCGATGGGGTGCTCCTGAGGGTGCGGGAGGTGGATCCCCTCAGGGATCTGCTGCGGCTGGAGGCCAGGGCCCGCTAGGCGAGCCGTGACACCCGCAACCAGGGACCCCATGGATTGGCACAACCCATCAACGCGACGGGCGATGGAGCTCCTTGCTCAAGAAGCCAGTCGTGCAGTGCCGGCTCCAGGGTGATCAGGGGCCAGGGTTGCCCTCCCGGTCCCCTCGGACCATGGAGGGCGAATCCTCCTTGACCATCGGCAACGAGAAGCCCCTTCCAGAGTCGCTCCCCCGGTTCAGCAGGGGCCAGATGGGGATCACCCGGGTGGGAGCTGAAGCGGCCGGATGGCAGCAGGCGTTCTGGGGAATCCAGAACGCTGAACTGGCGCTCACGCCACTCAGGGTGATGCCAGGGCGTATCCCAGAGCGGCAGTGGACCTGCTGGCGCTCTCACATCGCTCACCAAGGCCTCCTGCAACTCACGCACGGGAAGGTCCGCCGGCAGCCGGTGGCTGCGCACGCAGAGGGCGGCGGCCAGCCCCGCCGCCTGCCCGAGATTCAGCACCAGGGGTTGCAGCCGGGTGGCTCCATTGGCCATGTGACTGACCCCGATGCCCTTGTCTGCCGCGAGCAGATTCACCACGGATTCACTCACCAGGGCTCCGTAGGGAATGGTGAAGGGGGTTCCGCTCCACCTCCCCCCCCAGCGGCAGCTCTTCGGAGCCAGGTGCCAGTCCTCGCCTGGATAGTGGTGATCATTGGCGTAGTTGCCCACGGCAATGGCCGTGGTGCCTCCAGAGGCGGCCATCGGCAAGGGAGCGAGGGAGGCGGCCCCCGGGCTGAGGGGAAGCAGATCCTGCTCCCGCACCGTTTCCAGGGCCACCAGCCGTCGACCTTCCCGCCAATAGGGCATCAGCGCCAGCTCCTGGGCACCCTCCAGAGATCCCAGGGCCGCCTCGCAGGCCGTCGGGAAGATGGATGCCTGCGCGAGGCGTCCCTGGCTCACGTCCCTCAGGGCCTGGGCAAAGGCCAGGCTATGTCCCTGCATCTCGGCGGCCAGATCGGCCGCCACGTCCCCTGGAGTGCCCCCATCGGTGAAGGCCCGTTCCAGCCCGTGATGCCAGTCGTTGCCGAAGAGGGGCCAGTTCAGCATCACCACGCCTCCCGGCAGCCGCCCATAGGTGAGGGTTTTCTCCAAACCGAATTGAGCGGTGGCGCTCCCGAAGGGTTCTGCGGGCCTGATCGCTCCAGCGCTGCTGTCGCTGAGCGCGAGGGGATCCCCTTCCTGAAGCTGGGCCATCACCACCCAGGTGGGGGATTGCACCGGCTGACGGGCAAAGAATGGCTCCCTCTCCAGATCCGCCTGCGGGGGAGCACTCGGTTCGCCCCAGGTCTCCCTGGCCTCCCATCCCAACCGGTGAGCAACAGCAGCAAGGGGATAGAGGTCTCCACGATCACTCCCATCGATGACGATGGAGGGGTGGATGAGCCAGGATTTCCCCTGCCAGCAGATATCGAGGCCGGTGAGCTGATCCCCGGTGCGTTCCATCCCCTCGAGCTGGGCCATGGGCCACCACTCCAGAAGTGGTTCGGCCTGCATCCAATCCCGCAGGATCCGTTCAGCCGTGGCCGGCAGATAGCCGAAGCAGCTCACCCAGTTGTGGTCGAGTCCCCCTGGGGTCCGGGCGCCGAGGGCCCGCAGGAGCGCCCCCCAGAGACCTGTCTGCCAGGGGGAGAGTTCATTGCCATCTGGGCAACAGACCCCCGCCGCACTCACCATTCCGCCCAGCCAGGGCCCAGGTGTGAGCAGCAGGGTTTGGGCTCCACTGCGGGCCGCCTGGAGCGCAGCGGCCGCACCACCGGTGCCACCGCCCCACACCACAACCTCCACATCGCGCCGTTTCACAACCTGCCAGATCCCACAGGGGGCCTTGCAACCCCAGTGCCACCAGCATGGCGGATCAGGCCCCTGTCACGACCGGGAACCGATCGCTGAAGGGGCCTTGAGCGGCCATCGGTAAGATCCCACCAGCAGGGCCGCAATGGCGAGCCGATCTGGCGTCACCAGCCGAGCCAACGAAGCCAGCCGCCAGCGATGCCATTCACGCTCACCACCCCCCTCTACTACGTCAACGACAAACCCCACCTCGGGAGTGCTTACACCACCCTGGCCTGCGATGCCATCGCTCGCTACAGGCGTCTGCAGGGGGAGGTCGTCACCTTCGTGACGGGCACCGATGAGCATGGATTGAAGATCCAGCGCACCGCTGAATCAGCAGGCCTGGCCCCCCAGGCTCTCTGCGACCGCAACAGCGCCAGCTTCTCCCACCTCTGGAACGCCTGGGGCATCAGCCATGACCGCTTCATCCGCACCACCGACGCTCCCCATCGGCAGCTGGTGGAGCACTTCTTCGCCCGGGTGGAAGCGAACGGGGATGTGCGCGAGGGCCGGCAGCAGGGGTGGTACTGCGTCGCCTGTGAGGAATTCAAGGACGATCCGGCGAACACCGCCGATGCCTTCTGCCCCATCCATCAGCGGCCTCTGGAATGGCGGGATGAGCCGAACCTCTTCTTCCGCCTGTCCCGATATCAGGAGGAGATCGAGGATCTGGTGCGGCGCGATGGGTTCATCGCTCCAGCCTCGCGACGACGGGAAGTGGAGAACTTTGTTGCCCAGGGGTTGAGGGATTTTTCCATCTCCCGGATTGATCTCCCCTGGGGCATACCGGTGCCGGGCCATCCAGGACACACCTTCTACGTCTGGTTTGATGCCCTGCTGGGGTACCTTTCCGCCCTGTTGGATCCCCAGGCTCCCGTCACTCTCGAGCAGTTGAATGCAAGGGGTTGGCCGGCCCAGCTGCATGTGATCGGAAAGGACATCCTCCGCTTCCATGCTGTGTTCTGGCCAGCCATGCTGATGTCCGCAGGTCTGCCCCTGCCGGAGCGGGTGTTTGGCCATGGCTTTCTCACCCGGGAGGGTCAGAAGATGGGGAAATCCCTTGGCAATGTGCTCGACCCGGAGGTGCTGCTTGAACGCTGCGGGCGGGATGCCGTGCGCTGGTATCTGCTGCGTGACATCCCCTTTGGCGATGACGGCGACTTTCAGCAGAAACGGTTTGCCGACCTCGTCAACAACGATCTGGCGAACACTATGGGCAATTTGCTCAATAGAAGCGTGTCCATGGCCAGGAAGTGGTTTGACGGCGCCGTTCCCCCCTGCGGGGAGGCCAACACCAGCGAGCACCCGTTGGCCATCGCGAGCACCGCAGCCTCCAGCGCATTCGATGGGGCCATGGAGGCACTGGATTTCCGGCGCGCCGCCGAGGCTGTTCTGAGTCTTGCAGATACCGCCAATGGCTATCTCAATGACCGGGCGCCATGGGTGCGGATGAAAGATCCTGCGCAGCGCAGCGCGGTTGCGGCAGATCTCTATGCCGTGCTCGAGAGCTGCCGCTGGATCGCCGTCCTTCTGATCCCCCTCCTTCCGGATCTTTCCGGCCGCATGTTGCAACAACTGGCGTGCGAGTCCATCGCCTGCGACAGCTTCTGGCCCGCCGCCCGAGATCTTCCCTCCGCCGCAGCGGCTGCGGCGGAGGCCCAGGGTCGTTGGCGGCAGGCCCGCTGCTGGGGTGTTCTGCCCTCCAGCGCTCCGCTTCCTGAGGCTTCTCCCGTGATGCAGAGACTGGAACTGCTCGAGCCCCTTTGAACCAAATCAGTCCCCCCTCCATGCGGCATTGGTTCCTCCCAGGGAGATTCAGGAGAGCAGGTCTTGCCCTCACAGCAGGACTGTTGATGGTGTGTCACGGCTGCGGACGGCCGACGACCGTGGACGTGGAGGACACCACTCCGCCCTTCTCCTTCCGGGCACTCGATCTGCAGCAACGCAGCAGCGACGGGAAGAAGGCCTGGTCTCTCACGAGCCCGGAAGCCCGCTACGACCTCCGCAGCAGCGTGGCCAGGGCGCTTCGACCAGAGGGTGTGATCTTCGACAAGGGTCAGCCCCTCTACAAACTTGTCGCCAGCACCGGAACGGTGATCAATGACGGAGCGGTGATTCTCCTGGAAGGAGACATCCGGCTCCAGCGCCTGGGCAAGGATCCCCTGCTCATCCGTGCAGATCGGGCTCTCTGGATTCCTCGGGAGGCGCTCATGCGCTTTGACCTTTCCCCCCAGGTTCGCAACCTTCAGACCCGGATCTCAGCCCGCACTGCCACCCTGCATCTGGATCGTGATCTGCTCAAACTTCAGGGCGAGCCGAAAGTGGAGCGCTGGAGCAGGCCCGTTCCGCTGAATGTCAAGCGATCAGAACAGGCGCCGGAAATCCTGGGGATCGTCAAGGAGATCCAATGGAATCCAGGAAAAGGTGATCTCAAGGGTGAGGGCCCCGTGACGATCACCCGCCGCCCCCCGGATCGGACCGTTGCCCGGCGCCCGCAGGTCCTGAGGGCCTCTCGACTGGAAGCCAACACCCTGAAGCAGGAGTACACCCTCTTCCCCCCTGTGCAGCTGGAGGATCCGAGTGAGAACAGCTGGTTCAGGGGCGGGGAGTTCACGATCGATACCAAGGACCAGTGGCTGAAGAGCAAGGCTCCCTTCCAGGCCCAGAAGGGCGAGTTGCAGTTGGAAGGGGAGCAGTTACGTCTCGATGCCAAGCGAACCCTGGCCACCATTGGCAACAACTGCAGACTGCGCCAGGGAGGAGATGCACTCCAGGCCCAGCAATGCCAGTGGAACTGGACAACCCAAGCCGTGGAAGCGGGAGGAGATGTGCTGTACCAGAGAGCAGCGTCCCGCCAGCTCACCCGGGCCCAACGCATCGAAGGATCCCTGGGTCCGAAGGGGAGCCTAAAAGCCACGGCTCCCGATGGGAAGGTGTTCAGCCAGCTGCAGGTGCCCCGTCGAGCCGGTCCGGCGAAGAAGCCTGCAGAGGCCCGTCCCAAACCGGAGCCCATTGTGTTCTGAGCTTTCTGGCCCAGCCCTCGATCCAGCGCAGATCGGATTGGCTGAAACAGCGGGCTGTCCAACCTCCTACAAGCAAGAGCCCCTGGGAACCCACTGGTTGCACCACAACCGCCGGCAGATCAGGAAGAAGGGCGTCGAATTCGCCACGCCCTGGATAGTGCCTCAGATCCACTAGAGAGATGGGACGCTGACGATCCAGGGCCTGGCGGCAGATCGGCCCTGGAGTGAAGCCTCCCGGCACCAGCAGACCACGGCGCAAAAGCGTGCGGTGGCCATCGTGCAGCAGGAGGATGGCCGCTGGCGTAGCCGTCAGCATCATGGAGCTGCCCCACCCGAGTTCCGATACCAGGTCGTCAGGCAAACCATCCTGGAGCTCACTGCCCTCCTCTCCTGGCAGGTCAGCCCGTTCAGCCGCCGGGGGCATCACCCGTTGCCACAGAGCCGCCACAACCATGAGCCCGACGGCGAGGAAGCTGGCCAGCACGGAAGCCCGCTCCAACGAAGGATCCAGCTGGCTGGCGGTGAGCTGATTCACCACCGTGAGGCCGAGGCCGAGCAGGCCCAGGGCCAGCACGATCCGAGCGGGCAGAGGAAGCGACATGGGCTGGCGGATGATCCCGAGAAAAATTCAAAGCCTGATCAGGAGAGCATGATCGTCACTTGCGCGGCAGACTGGAGCATGGAGGCTTTTTTGATGTGCTTGCCGTGACCCCCCTCTCCAGCAACGGTCAACCGGTTCGATGCCATGGCCCCCTGGGCCGATGGAGTTCGCTGCTTGCCGCCTTCCTCACTTTCGGGATCATGTTCGCAGCCGTGGGCCCAGCCCAGGCCCTCTCTTCGGCCGATTTCCCGCCCCAGGCTCCTCCTTCCCATGTGCTGGATGAAGGCCATGTGCTCTCGCGGGCCAGTTCCCAGGAGATCGAACGCACCCTTCAGGCCTTCAGTGATGAAAAGGTGGATGCCAAGGTGATCACCGTGGCCAAGCTCGACTATGGCCTCACCCTTGAACAGCTGGGTGAGGATCTACTGAGCCGCTGGGGAGCCTCCCCAAACACGTCCGGCGCGGAAGGGGAGTCCCTGCTGCTCCTCCTCATTGATGCCCAGACCCGTTCCACTGCTGTTGTGGCCTCTGCACGGTTGAATGGCCGGCTTCCTTCGGAGTTGTTGGAAAGCACGGCAGAAACCACCATGGCCGTCCCCTTGCGCTCCGCCGACCGTTACCGCCAGGCCACCCTGGATGCCCTGAACCGCCTTGCTGTTGTGCTCAACGGAGGGGAAGATCCAGGTGAACCCGTGATGCAGGAAGCTCCTGCTGTGGTGAGCAACATCCCCAGCAAGGAAGAAACGGAAAAGAGCAATGCCTTCACCTGGGTGGTGGTCTTGCTGATCGTGGGAACGGTGGTCCCCATGGCCACCTGGTGGGTCTTTTCTCGCTGAACCACCATGGGACTTCGAAACTGGATGGGCCGCCTCGGCAATGCCCAATCACTTGATCTCAGCAGTGATCTGGAGCGGGGCTACGAAGCAGCCCTCCTGATCCAGAGCATCGAACTGGAGTACTACCAGGATCGCCCTGTGAGGCCTGAGCTGGAGCTGCGCATCCCAAAGGCGATGCAGGCCCAGGTGCTGCGGAGGTTTCGAGCCGCCCTGCAGGTGTGCCAGCAATCGGTAGAGACGATCAAACCCTACAGACAGGAACTGAGTGGTCAGGAACTGAGGCAGCTGCAACTGCTGGAGTCCGTCACCGCCCGATATGCCGGCACCCGTGATCAGTTGCCCAGCCTGAGTCGGAGTCCTGAGATCCTGCCTCGCAGTCTGCTCGGGGTGGTCGATCAGGTGCGCCAACGGCTGGATCCGGAAGCGGAGGCCAGCGTGATCGCAGGGTTCAGAAGACGAAGGGATTCCACACTGGTTTCCCTGAGAATCCTGCTCCTGATGATTCTGGTGCCGGTCCTTGTGCAACAGATCAGCCGCACCTACATCGTTTCACCACTGGTGGATCGCTTCTCTCCCGACAGCCCTTTTCTCAGCTACCCAAAACCCAAACTTGAAGAACAGGCCGTCGAAAAACTGAGGGTGTTTCAAGCGGAAATCGAATTTGATCACCTTCTGCATAACGAACCCCTTCCTTCACGCGAAGAACTTCAGAAACAACTGCAAACCCGTGCACAGGAACTGAAGGATGAGGCAGACAGGGAAAGCACTGAAGCTGTCAAGAACGTCTTTGCTGATGTCTTCGGACTCCTTGGCTTCGTAGCTGTCTGTCTGTTTGGCCAGCGGGACATTCAGGTTCTGAGGGGCTTCATCGATGAGGTGGTCTATGGCCTCTCAGACAGTGCCAAGGCCTTTGCCATCATTCTTTTCACCGACATCTTTGTTGGCTTTCACAGCCCAGAAGGCTGGACCGTGCTCCTGGATGGAGTTGCCCATCATCTGGGGCTACCAGCGAGGGAGAACTTCATTCTCCTATTCATCGCCACATTCCCTGTGGTACTAGCAACCATCTTCAAATATTGGATCTTCCGCTACCTCAACCGGGTCTCGCCCTCCTCTGTGGCGACATTGCGCAACATGCAAGGGGGAGGCTGACGGCTTGCAGCCCCTCCCCATCCCTCGCATCACCCTGGTGAGCGGCCCGGCCGCAAGCGGCAAAAGCCGCTGGGCCGAACACCTGGCCCATCAGAGCGGTGGTCCTGTCGTGGTTCTGGCTACAGGTCCGGATCTCCCGGACGATCCCTCCTGGCAGGAACGGTTGATGCGCCATCGCCAGAGGCGCCCGCCATCCTGGCGCACCCTTGAGGTGGGAGGTGATCTCAGCAATGCTCTGCAGGCCATGGAGGAGAGAGAACTGGCCCTGGTGGATTCCCTTGGAACCTGGGTCGCCGCCCACCTGGAGTGCACCCGGCCTCAATGGCAGGACTACCTCACCAGCCTGCTCGAAGCTCTCCAGCAAACCCGCTCTCGGGTTGTGCTGGTTAGTGAGGAGACAGGCTGGGGGGTGGTGCCCATGACGTCAGCGGGAGGGCGCTTCCGGGATCGACTGGGGGAACTCCAACAACTCCTCACGCCCTGCTGCGATGCGGCCTGGCTCGTGCTGCAGGGGAGGGCCATTGACCTGGCCAGGCTTTCGGACCCCGTGCCTGGACTGCCGTAACCCTGATGCCCAGGGTTGTTCTGTTCCAGCCCCTGATCCCCCCCAATACAGGCAATGTGGCGCGCACCTGTGCGGCCACGGGCTCGGAGCTCCACCTCATCGAACCCCTGGGGTTTTCCCTGGAGGATCGCCATCTAAGGCGCGCGGGCCTGGATTACTGGCCCTTAGTGGAGCTTGTCCGCCATGAGGATGCCTCTTCCTTCCTGGAGATCCGCAGAGCCAGGGGTGGGCGTCTCCTGGCCTTCAGCAGCCAGGCCGACGTCCCCTACACGGGGATCGAGTATCAGAGCGATGACTGGCTTTTGTTCGGTCGCGAGAGCGATGGGCTGAGTCCTGAACTGCTGGCGGTAGCAGACCTCAGGCTCACCATCCCCATGCCCCGATCCAGGGATGCCGTTCCAGGCGGTGTGAGGAGCCTCAACCTTTCGGTGGCGGTGGGAGTCGCCGTGTTCGAGGCCCTGAGGCAGCAGGAGCAGCGAGCCTGAGAGCAGAACCAATGTGCGGAGGGGCTCAGCACCCCTTGCCTCATGGGGCCACAAACGCTATAGTGCGCCGGATTTGATTTGTTATGAGCAAGCTACTTTCTTGTGGCTTTGGCTGATTAGACATTTTTGAAACCCTTTCGACTCACAACAATTTCACCGGGATTCAGGGCATGTTTTTCTACCGTCGTATTTTCACCGCCCTCCTCTGTACGTCGGTGGTGGTGCCTCTCACCGGGGCTCTCGCCACAGACCTTCGATCGACATCGTGGAACGATGATCTGTTTTCTGCCTTGCGAGGAGTTGATCTCCCCTCAGATGGACATCCTCTCCCGAAGCAGGCCGTGGTTCGTTTCGGTGACACCATTGATTCCATTGCTCAGCGCCATGGGCTCTCGGTTGACCAACTCATGCGCCTCAATCCTGAGCTGGAGCGGCTTCCTCTGGTTGTGGGCCGTCAGTTGAGGGTTCAAACCATCTCTCCGCGGGTTCACCAACTGATCAGCCTCAAGCCGGCAACCAGTGGTGGTGTCAGCTGGCCTGATACCCCTGATTACGCTCCCACCAGCCCAGGGTCTTCGGCTGACAAACGCTGGCTGTGGCCGGCACGGGGGGTCTTCACTTCAGGTTACGGATGGCGTTGGGGGCGGATGCATAAGGGCATCGACATCGCCAACAGCACGGGCACGCCGATCATCGCTGCCCAGCATGGGAGGGTCACATTCGCCGGCTGGAGTGACGGCGGTTATGGCTACCTCGTCGAGATCAGCCATGAGGATGGGTCCCGCAGTCTGTATGCCCATCAGAGCCGCATCTTGGTGCAGGAGGGGGAAGAGGTCCGCCAAGGACAACAGATCGGTTTGATGGGCAGCACCGGCAGAAGCACCGGTCCCCATCTTCATTTTGAGATCCACTCCCCTGGATACGGTGCCATTAATCCCATGGAACGGCTTCAGCCGTCAGCCTGACAGGTTGATTTCGCCGTCTCTCCTTAACCGGCAAGCGCTTAACAAAGGGCGATCGCTTAAAGTTCTGCCACCGGGCTCGGTAGCTCAGCTGGTTAGAGCGTGGGATTCATAACCCCAAGGTCGGGAGTTCAAGTCTCCCCCGAGCCATCACGTTGAAGGTCTACTGACTGAATCAGCGCAACCGCATCGGTCAGCGCATCTGGATGGATCGCAGCCGGTCCCGAAAGCTGTTGTTGTCAGAGCCATCCTCGGTGGAGCTGGCCCCGCTGAAAACGGGAAGAGACCGGTCAGTTCTGGAGGAGGAACCGGTGGAGCCGGAGCTGCGCACCTCCACCGGAACGCGGTATCCCCGGCGTCCCATCCCCAGATTCAGTTCCCCATCCTTGTTGCGAGAGAGCGGGTTGCTTCTGAGCTCAGTGCGCACCTGGTTGAGCAGACGGAAGTGACTGGTGGTGCCATATTTCCTCAGCACGGAGGGATCCCAGGCCATTCAAGAGAGTGGATAGTCACTACAGCCTATGGCCACGGGTGACAAGAAGACGAAAGGATCCGTGATAGGTTCGTGGTGTCCAATCGGGACTCGTTCCGACTTCGCATTGGTTTCTGCGCGTCGGCGTCCTTCCCTCTCCATCCTTTGCCGCTAACCATGTCCAGGCTTGTCGGTCTGCCAGCACCAGACTTCACCGCCACCGCCGTGGTGGACCAGGAGTTCAAGGAGATCACTCTGTCGCACTACCGCGGCAAGTATGTGGTCCTCTTCTTCTACCCACTGGATTTCACCTTTGTCTGCCCGACGGAAATCACGGCCTTCAGTGACCGCCACGGGGATTTCTCCAGTCGCAACACCGAGGTGATCGGTGTGTCGGTGGACAGCCAGTTCAGCCATCTGGCCTGGATTCAGACTGACCGTAAGGCTGGTGGTCTCGGAGACATTGCCTATCCCCTGGTGGCGGATCTGAAGAAGGAGATCGCCCGTGCCTATGGCGTACTGGATGAGGATGCGGGGATTGCCCTGAGGGGATTGTTCATCATTGATCCTGAAGGTGTGATCATGCACAGCACGATCAACAACCTGCCTGTCGGCCGCAGCGTGGATGAAACACTGCGCGTCCTGCAGGCCTTCCAATATGTCCAGTCCCATCCAGATGAAGTCTGCCCCGCCAACTGGACGCCAGGAGAGAAAACGATGAATCCTGATCCTGTCAAAAGCAAGGATTTTTTTGCCGCCATCGGCTGATCTGCCGCTTTCCTCGCTTCATTGGGGGCCTCAGGCCCCTTTTTTATTGGCTCCTCCTATCCCTGCCGCAGGAGGAGAGAAGCCTCCTGCCATCCTGGGGGCCAAGGGCCGGATCACAGGCTCTCTCAGGATGGGGCATCAGGCCGAGCACATTTCCCTGCTCATTGCAAAGACCAGCCACATCAGCAACGGACCCGTTCGGATTGTTGCGATACCGCACCACGATCTGCCCCAAGTCCTCAAGCCGCTGGAGGGTTGGAGGGTCAGCCTGGTAACGGCCCTCTCCATGGGCGATGGGAAGCTTGATGGATTCACCGGAGGCATAGCCCTGCAACCAGGTGCAACGTCCTGGTTGCACCTCCAGGGTGGTGGATTCACAACGGAAGTGCAGATCCCGGTTCCTGGTGAGCGCCCCCGGCAGCAAGCCCATCTCCGTGAGCACCTGAAACCCATTGCAGATCCCCAGCACCGGTCCGCCTGCAGTGGCAAAACGGTGCACCTCCTCAAGGATCGGGGCGAAACGGGCCAGGGCTCCACAGCGAAGATAGTCGCCATAACTGAATCCTCCAGGCAGCACCACCGCATCCACCCCAGCCAGATCCCGCTCTCCATGCCAGAGGAAGCGCGTGGGTTCTCCCAGGCAGCCTTCAAGCGCCCAGCGCACATCCCGATCACAGTTGGAGCCAGGAAACACCACGATGCCAATGGTCATGGGGGCTCAGCCGTCCTCCAGACGTTCAAGGGTCCAGTCCTCGATCACAGGGTTGGCCAGGAGGCGATCGCTCAGCAACTCCAGCTGTTCCTTGGCCCTGGCGCGATCCGGGGCTTCAAGCTCCACATCAATGGCCTTTCCGATGCGTAAGCGCTGGATGCCGGAAACACCCAGCCGGGAGGCGGCGGCTCTGGTGGCTTCACCAGCAGGATCAAGCACAGATGGCCGAAGGGACACCTGGACACGGGCTCGAAAAAGGGGCACCAGCCGCAAGGCAACCCCTCAATCCTGGCAGCTCACCGGACTCGCCACCCTGGGGGCACTGCATACCCTCTGGCAGGGCGGCCTGCAGGCTGCTGATGCTCTGCCAGCTCCCCCCCAGGACCGGGGTCAGATCTCCCTGGAGTGCAGGATCCACAAGGGACCTTGGAAACCCTGCCAGATGCAGGTGCAGGAGGTGGGGAAGCACTGGTGGCTCATCGTCGGGGACCGCCGCCTTGAATTCACCCATGACGGCTGGGGGACAGTGCGGATGCGGAACAGCGACGGGCGGTGGCTTGTGGTGACTCCACGCTGGGACATGGATCAGAGCCTTTGCTGGAACTCCGTGTGTGCCAGAGGGGAGATTCCGCTGGATTAGGTCGATGGGTCGAGTCAGCCCAGAGCAGCCCAGAGGCGATCTGCGGCAGCTTCCACCGTTGCGCGCTGGGCCGCTGGAACCAAGGCCACCAACTCCAAGGAAGGAACCTCTGGAGCCGCACTGGAGACTCCCTCATACCAGGCCTCAAGGCGTGGCCCCACCCCTTGGATCTGAAGAGAGAGCCTCTTGTCTGGTTCCTGCAGGCGCCCCTTCAGGCGAAGCACCGGCTGTTGATGCAGGAAATCCCTCAAGGTGGACTCCACATCCTGACGAGCCATCCTTCCCCAACGCCGGATCACAACGGAATCCATCGCCACATGGGCATGGTCGTGGTGGTGGTGATCGTCTCCCCCCCCCTCAACCTCCGGGACAGTTCTGGGATGGCCAGTCTGTCCAAAGGCCTGACCCAGCAGGAGTTCAGGGGCCAGAGCCCCGCGGCTCATCGGCAGCACCGGGGTCCCTGGTCGCACCTTGGATACCAGGTCAGCCATCACCGCTTCAAGCGCCTGCGCTGGGACGGTATCGGCTCTGCTCACGGCCACCAGATCTGCCACTTCCAGCTGCTCCTCAAAGAGCTCCTCTAGAGCGGAGAGATGGCCAAGGCTGGGGTCAGCCAGCCGTTGCGTTTCCACAGAGGAGACATCTCCTACCACGTGCCCAGCGGCCAGGGCCTCACCATCCACCACGGTGACCACGGCGTGCACCCTCGTTCGGGTGCGGACCTCAGGCCAATGGAAGGCCGCGACTAGGGGCTCAGGAAGAGCGAGGCCACTGGTTTCCACCACGAGGGCATCCAGTTGGTCGGCCCTCTCCAGAAGGCGTTCCATCGTGGGCAGAAACTCATCCTGAACGGTGCAGCAGAGACAGCCGTTGGTGAGCTCCACCAGACGCCCTTCCAACTCCTCTTCTGGACAGAACCCACAGTGGGCAAGAAGATCCCCATCGATCCCCACATCGCCGAACTCGTTGACGATGACCGCAAGGCGCAGTCCGCTCGTCAGCAACAGGTGACGCAGGAGGGTGGTTTTGCCCGCACCGAGGAACCCGGTCACCACCGTGACCGGTAAACGAGAGATGGTGGCGGCAGTCACGTCAGGCCACCAGGGCGGAGAAGGTCCATGCGGCCCCGCAGCCGATCAGCCCAGCGCAGAGCAGGGCTCTGCGCTGGGGGCTGAGGCCATCGGCAAGGGATTTTAGAAGGGTGAGGGCCAACAGGAGGAGCGCACCCTGGCTCAGAAGCAAGCCCAGCCCGTAGGCGGCAAGGGGGGCCTGGCTCCAACCCAGCACGGTGTGACTCAGCACATACCCGTGGACCGCTATCGCCGGGAGGAGAAGGGCCCGGGGCCAACCCCGAAGACAAACGAGGGACACCACCACGAGGCTGAAAGCCACTGCCGGCTCAGCCAACGGAAACCCTGGGAGCCACAAGCCAACCAGGCTGCCCAGCAGACCCGTCGCCAGCAGAGCCAGCATCCAGCGGGCCCGCTGATGAAGGCCAACGAGAGACAGGGAGCAGAGAAAGAGCAGGTGGTCGAGCCCCAGCACCGGATGGGCCAGACCACTCAAAAAGCCGCTGAGGGGGGAGGGTTTCAAGCCGCTGAGATCCATCAGGTGATGGGCCTCGGCTGGCATGGCAAAGAGCCCAAGGGTGATCATCACCAAGCCGCATGCAACGGGCATGCGCAAAGCAATGGGAATCGGCTGGGCTGCAGAAGCCGTGGGCAGGGGATGGGTCATAGCAAATGCCGGTCCTCGCCGGTCTTGAGGTGGGCATCGGCGGGCGTTCTGACTGGATCGCTGGGCGATCTTCACAGCTGCGGGACAGTGCCGGACTCCAGAGAACTCTGTGCACCGGTCTTTCCCCGTTGCCTCTGTGGGCTGATCCCCCACAGAACCGACCCCATCAATCTACCGACGGCTGCCAGGCCACCTCCCTATTCTTCGCACTCCAGGCTGTCCCGGGTGCTCACACCGGTCTGGGGGTGATGGCCCTCCGCCCTGACACAGAGGGCTCGACGCTGGGCCCGATCCAACACCGCACCACTGAAGTCGGCATTGGCAATCCGGGCCTCTGTGAAGCGGCTCTGCATCAGCATCGCGTTGCGAAGCAGGGCTCCTGAAAGATCCGCTTTGTCCAGACGGCTCGCGTACACCACCGCATCCTGGAGATCCACATCCCGCAGATCAGCTCCCTGCAGGTTGCTTCCGTTGAAGACAGCCCCGCGCAGGTCAGCACCATGGAGATCCACACCGGCCAGATCACTTTTCAGAAACTCCTGCTGCTGGAGATTCCGGCCATGCATATCCGGCTCGATCTGTTGCAGAGCCCTTTGCCCCCTCAGTTCTGGGGCTGTGATGGCCAGGGCGGGCTGGGGAACGACCAGAGACAGGCAAAGAAGCAGGAGCAGCATCCCCCCCATGAGCCACCCAGGGAAAGAGAAGCCCCCCCCGGCCTGGGCGGGCATCATCAGAAAGGATCCCCGGAGACAGGGGTCCCGATGGATGATGTGATCCGGCATGACTTCAGGCCTACGCTTCTGGCTCAAGTTATGGCAGCCATGGCCCTGTCGCTGCGGGTAGTGGTCCCCCCACACCCCCTGATCGCCCATTGGCTCACGATTCTGCGCGACAGCGCCACTCCCACCCCGCTCTTCGCCACGGCCATGGGAGAGCTGGGTCGATGGCTCACCTACGAAGCTCTTCGTGACTGGGTGCCCCACCGCCCGATCACCGTTCAGACCCCCCTAGCACCCTGCACTGGCGAGATCATCGATCCCGCCATTCCCCTGCTGGCGGTTCCTGTTCTTCGTGGTGGCCTGGGCCTGTGGCAAGGGGCGCAGGGTGTTGTTCCTGCTGCTCGGGTGGCTCACGTGGGCATCGATGCACCTCCCGGAGAAGCCGTGCACTGGTATCTCGATGACCTACCAATCTCGATCGAGCCGCGGGTGGGGGTCTTGATCTGGCTTCCTCAACTAGCGTCCGGACGCACCCTCCAGGCTCTTCTAGGCAGGCTTCGGGCGGCTGGTGTCGAAGGGCAGAGGCTCCGGGTGATCACCGCGTTGGCGGCCTCGCCAGGTCTGAAGGCCATCGGCGAGAGCAGCAACGATCTCACGGTCTATTGCGCCTGCATCGATCCTGATCTCAATGAGCAGGGTCAGATCCTGCCAGGATTCGGCGATCCAGAACGTCGCCTCTATGGCAGCCATCCGGTGGAGGCAGAGAACGGCTGGGGCACCTAGGCTGCAGTCAATTCCGAGCTGGCTGCCCCTCATGTCTGAGCCCCAGCGCCAGATGGCTGCTCCAGCTGGTGCCCCGATCCTCACAAGCACACTCCTTGGAGCCCTGGCCGGTGCCGGAGGGCTGGCCTGGTGGTTGTGGCGACAGAGCCAGAAGCGGCAGATGGCTGAGCGGGAAAGGCGTCTCCTGCGTCTGTCGCGCTTCCAGGGTGGGGTAACCACCGATGCCAGGACCCCGAGCGAAGAGAACGTCAGGTCGGAAGCCCTGCCCGAACGGGTGCAACAGCTCAACCAGGCCATAGAAGAGGTGCGCAGGCAGCTGGAGGCGCTAGAAGCCCAATCCTGAAAAGGCTTTCCAGGGCAGCCAAAGTAAGCAAAACAGGACAGTAGGGTCAGGATCTGTGGCTTGAGAGACCAAGACCATGTTGCGATCCGATGCCATCACCAAAGGGATCCAGCGTTCACCCAATCGGGCCATGCTGCGGGCCGTCGGGTTCACCGATGAAGACTTCGGCAAACCGATCATCGGCATCGCCAATGGCTACAGCACCATCACCCCCTGCAACATTGGGCTGAATGACTTGGCCCGTCGAGCGGAAGAGGCCGCCAGGGAGTCCGGGGCGATGCCCCAAATGTTTGGAACGATCACCGTCAGTGATGGAATCTCCATGGGAACCGAAGGGATGCGCTATTCCCTGGTGTCCAGGGAAGTGATCGCCGACTCCATTGAGACGGCCTGCAACGCCCAGAGCATGGATGGTCTGCTGGCGATCGGCGGCTGCGACAAGAACATGCCGGGAGCCATGCTCGCCATGGCGCGCATGAACATCCCATCGGTCTTTGTCTACGGGGGCACGATCAAACCAGGCAGGCTCGGGGCCTGTGACCTCACCGTGGTCAGTGCGTTTGAGGCTGTGGGCCAGTACAGCGGCGGCAGGATTGATGAGCAGGAACTCACCGCCATCGAGAAGAACGCCTGTCCTGGAGCTGGGAGCTGCGGGGGGATGTTCACGGCAAACACCATGAGTGCGGCTTTTGAGGCCATGGGTCTGAGCCTCCCTTACAGCTCCACAATGGCGGCTGAGGATCCGGAAAAAGCGGATAGTGCCGCCCGCAGCGCGGAGGTGCTGGTGGAGGCGGTGGCGAAAAACATCTGTCCCCGAGATCTTCTCAGCCGCAAGGCCTTCGAGAATGCGATCAGCGTGATCATGGCGGTGGGTGGCTCCACAAACTCCGTGCTCCATCTGCTTGCGGTGGCCCGCACCGCAGGCGTTCCCCTCAGCATCGATGACTTTGAGACGATCCGCCAGCGGGTTCCTGTGATCTGCGATCTGAAGCCCAGCGGTCGCTTCGTGACTGTGGATCTGCACAGGGCAGGGGGCATCCCTCAGGTGATGAAGCTGCTACTGGATGCCGGCCTGTTGCATGGCGACTGCCGCACCATCGAAGATCGATCCTTGCTGGAGGTGCTGGAAGCGGTACCAAGCGCACCCCCTGAGGATCAGGAGGTCATCCGGCCCATCAACAACCCCCTCTATACAAAAGGGCATCTGGCCATCTTGAAGGGCAATCTGGCTGAAGAAGGCAGCGTGGCAAAGATCAGCGGGGTCAAGACGCCTGTGCTTACAGGACCGGCGCGGGTTTTCGAGAGCGAGGAGACTTGCCTGGAGGCGATTCTGGCTGGCCGGATCCAGGCCGGAGATGTGGTGGTAATCCGGAACGAAGGGCCGGTGGGGGGACCAGGCATGCGGGAGATGCTGGCACCCACTGCCGCGATCGTTGGTCAGGGCCTTGGTGACAAGGTGGCCCTCATCACCGATGGTCGTTTTTCCGGCGGCACCTATGGGTTGGTGGTGGGCCATGTGGCGCCTGAGGCCGCAGTGGGAGGCACCATGGCCCTTGTGGAGGATGGCGACAGCATCACGGTGGACGCCCATCGCCTTCTCATCCAGCTCAATGTGGATGATGCCGAGCTGTCCAGAAGACGCAGGGCTTGGCAGCCTCTGCCCTCTCCTTACACCACCGGTGTCCTCGGCAAATATGCCCGTCAGGTGAGCTCCAGCAGCCAGGGGGCCGTGACGGATCAGCCTCCTGGCTGATGTGATGGGAGGATCCATTCATCTGGATTCAACTCATCTGGATTCAGCCTGGCGCCAGGAGCGCTCGCAGTCGACGCGCCAGGGCTTCAAGGGGGAGCCCCTCCACTGGACGCCCGCAGCGTTCTCCCTGTGCACCCATCCAGACGGGGTGGCTCCCATGCCAGAGCATGGGCCGACCATCGTCTTGACGCCAGGAGAGCGTGAGGTTCAGCTCATCACCACTGCGGTAGATCTCCAGGTCGAGATCTTCCTCCTCCAGTCGTTCCCCCTGGGGCGAGCGGGCCTCAAGCCGCAGGCTGCAATCCTCATCCCCAGGGGTGGAGGTCAGCACGACCCCATGGCGCAGAGGTTTGCGGCAGAGATCCGCTGCAGCGGCCACGAGCCGACACAAATCGGTGTTGGCGGCATCAGGCCAGAGCATGAATCGCCTGGATTTCCAGGTGGATCGGGCCCGGGCGGAAGCCTGGGTTCACCCCGCCATCATCGCTGAAGCGGGAGTGGAGGAGCTGGAGGCGGGTGATGCGGGAAGGGTCAAAGCGAAGAGGAAGGCCCAGAGGCAGCCCCTCCACTGGACGGGCCCGCACGGATGGAATCAGATCTGCAAAGCGGATGCTCACCCGCGTCAGCCCTTCCGGCTCCGTGCCGAACTCCTGAACCCAGCGGAGTCCCCCAGGAATCAGTTCCGTCAGCCCCGCCACCCCGTCAGCACAGGCCACAGCCAGCTTGAAGCGACGACCCTCGCCCAGCAGCTGGATCTCCAGTCCATGGGCGAAGGAGAGGTCCAGTGGTGGGGAAAAAAGCGGCGAACGCACCGAAACAAAGCCACCGCCTTCCTCCACCACCTCCCCATCAAAGCGAAGCCCCTGCAGACCAACGGAGCAGTTTCCGCTGCTGCGGCCGCCCATCACGGTGTCGTTAAGGGCATGCCATCCGGTGAAACCCTCGCCGCTCACCACGATGGACGGTGCGGACCTCATGGGCTGGTTGATGGATTCGCTGGGGGACACCATGGCGCGCTTCTGATGAACCGGAAGACTGCCAGTCTGCTGCCCGGGAAGGGGGGAAGCGATCAGGCGCTGACACGCTTGGGGAATCCGGCGCCGGCGGCGACATCCGCCAGGATCAGCACTTCCCTGTGGGGTTGCACCAGCCGGGCTGGAGTGCGCTCCACTGGTTCGGCGGGGTCCAGAAGCCGTTTCAGAGCCTGACGCTTTCCCGCCCCACTCACCAGAAAGATCACTGTGCGGGCCGCCGACAGCGCCGGAGCCGTGAGCGTGATCCGCGGAAGACCCTTGCCCTCCCCCGTGGTGACCCAGCCATCCTGCACAAGAGGCGCTGATGTGCCGGGAAACAGCGAAGCGGTGTGCCCGTCTTCCCCCAGACCGAGCAACACCAGGTCCAGGGCAGGGGGGGGGCCACCGCAGAGCTGCAGGAGAAGGGATTCGTAGGCCCGGGCACCGTCCTGCGGAGTGGACAGATGGGTGGGCACAGGGTGGAAGCGGGCCCGGTGGCCGGGTCCACCAGCCAACAAGGATTCCCGGAGGAGCCGGGCATTGCTCGAAGGGTCATCCGGACTGACCCAGCGTTCGTCACCAAGGAACACATCCACCCTCTCCCACGGGAGATGTTCCTCTCCAAGACGACCATAGGCCGCCCTTGGGGTTCCCCCCCCCGCCAGGGCGATCTGGGCACGATCACGCTCGGCAAGGGCAAGATCGATGCTGGAAGCAAGCTGTTCGGCGGTTTGCCGCGCCAGATCTTCGGCGTCTGTGGCAAGGACCAAGTGGTAGCTGGTCACGGCAACCACTCTGTGTGGAAGGAGCCAGGGCGGTCCGTCCGCTCATAGGTGTGGGAACCAAAGCAGTCACGCATGGCCTGCACGAGGTTCTGAGGGAGACGTCCTGTTCTGTAGCTGTCGATGTAGTCGAGGGTGCTGCTCAGGCAGGGAAGAGGGATCCCGGCGAGGGCAGCACCAGCTGCCACCTGGCGTAACCCCGGCAAGCGCCGGTTGACCTGTTCAGCAAACCAGGGATCCACCATCAGATTGGGTAGCTCCGGATTGGAAGCATAGGCGTTCTGGATGCGTTGCAGGAGGCGAGCACGGATGATGCAGCCCCCTTTCCAGATCTGGCCGATCGCACTGAGATCCAGGTGGTAATCGTGCAGTTTGGAAGCCTCCTGCAACAGGGCCATGCCCTGGGCATAGCTGGCGATGCAGGCCAGGATGCAGGCATCCCTCAAAGCGGGCATCCCCTCAGCCGGATCCCCCAGCGGGAAAGGAGCAGGAGGAGGTGCATGCAGCACGGATTCAGCTGCGAGCCTCTCCTTCCTCAGGGAGCTCAGGACCCTGGCATTCAGCGCGGCATAAATCGTCGGGACGGGCACTCCCATCTCCAGGGCGCTTACAACCGTCCAGAGACCGGTGCCTTTCTGACCAGCGGCATCAACGATGAACTCCACAAGGTCCGCACCCGTCTCCGGGTCCTTCGTGCGCAGACAGATTTCCGTGATCTCTACAAGGAACGACGCCAGCTCCTCTGTCTGGTTCCAGCCAGCGAGCACACCCGCCATGGCATCACCATCCATCCCAGCCACCCGCTTCATCAGGTCATAGGCCTCAGCCAACACCTGTTCAATTCCGTATTCGATGCCGTTGTGCACGGTTTTGACGAAATGGCCTGCACCACCAGGACCGATGTAGGTGACGCAGGGCCCGTCATCCACCTGGGCAGCCATCTTCCTGACCAGGCTTTCGATGGCCTGGTAAGCACTCAGCGTGCCGCCGGGCATCATGCTTGGTCCCTCGAGGGCCCCCTTCGCCCCACCGGATACACCCATTCCGATGAAACCGAAGCTTTTGCTCTCGAGCTCCTTCACTCGGCGTTCAGTATCGGTGTAGAGGGAATTGCCGCCATCGATCAGCAGATCCCCCTCCTCCAGGAGCGGAGACAGGGTCTGGATCATGTCATCCACGGGCTGGCCAGCCTTCACCATCAGCAGGATCCGCCTCGGCCTCTCAAGCTTGGCCACGAAGTCCTCAAGGGTTTCCGCCCCCACGATGTCCTTGCCCGCACCCCGTCCGGAGAGAAATTCCTGGGTCTTGGCGAAGGTCCGATTGAAAACAGCGCTGGAAAAACCATTGCGCTCAGCATTGAGCACGAGGTTTTCCCCCATCACACCGAGACCTACCAGACCGAAATGGGCCTTGCTCATGGAACGATCAGGATTGGGATAGAGCACCAGTGTGGCGAGACAACCCTGAGCAGGTCAGCTCTTTCCTCTGGCATGTCAGGAACTGCTTGCGCAGCAGAGCTGTAGAAGAGGTGCCACGGTGGAACCTGCCCAGCCGCTGTGTGAACGCTCCTGGGTGCTGGCTGGAGAGCGCTAGCTAGATCGTTGTGCCGTCAGCAATTGTGCCGTTCTTAACAATCACAACAATTCCATTGCGGATATAAAAATTTAGCTCTGGCCTGTCTGCTTCCTCCAAGTGATCCTTGTTCACGATGGTCACATTGCGGCCGATGCGAACGTTCTTATCCAAAATGGCTCGACGAACAGTCGTGCCCTGTCCCACTCCGATGGGTGTGCCACCACGGTCCCTGAGCACCTGACGCTCATCGGAAGATTCAAAATAATCAGCGCCCATCACAAGCGTATCCTGAAGAACCACATCGTCTTCAACTCTTGTGCGAACACCGAGCACACAATGGTGAATACTGCAGGCTTTCAACAATGAGCCCTCGCCAATAATCGACTCAGTGACCTGGGCGTCCTGCAACTTACTTGGTGGCAGATAGCGCGGCCGCGTATAGATGGGAAATTTTTCATCGTAAAATGAGAAGGCGGGATTTGGCTGCTCAGTCAAGGCCAGGTTGGCTTCGTAGAATGCACCAATTGTCCCAATATCCTCCCAATAATCATTAAAAAGGAAACTTTGCAGATGATCCCCTCTGGACAGGGAAGAAGGAATGATCTCTTTACCAAAGTCTGTGGACTGTGGATGGGTGTTGAGAAGGTCAAACAGGGTCTCTCGACTGAATACATAGATGCCCATCGAGGCAAGATAAGGACGCTCAAGCGCCTCTTCTTTCGAAAGGCCAAGCCCGGCCGTATCAACCTGCATCGATTCAAGCTCGGCGCCCTTTGGCTTCTCCTTGAACTCTAAAATCTTGCCGTCTTCATTGGTACGCATCAGACCGAACTCTTCAGCTTGTGCCGCATCCACCGGGAGGGCCCCGACGGTGAGCTGGGCACCAGTATCGATATGATGTTGCACAAACATTCCATAATCCATCCGGTAAAGCTGGTCTCCAGAAAGGATCAGATAATAATCAACATCCCATTCCTGAAACAACCATTGATATTTGCGCACCGCATCAGCAGTTCCCTCAAACCAGCTCGGACTCTCAGGTGTTTGCTGTGCAGCCAGAACCTCAACGAACCCTTGACCAAATCCTGCGGAAAGGTTGTAGGTCATCGTTAGATGCCTATTGAGGGATGCGCTATTGAACTGCGTCAAGACATAGATTTTATTAATCTCTGAGTTGATACAATTGGATACGGGTATATCAATCAGACGATATTTACCTGCAAGGGGGACGGCTGGCTTGGCGCGCATTTTTGTCAACGGATAGAGGCGCGTACCAGCACCTCCTCCAAGGATGATGGCCAGAACGCGTTTCATGTCGCCAACGGTCTTTCATGACCTGCTGACCGTAACTGAGCACCCTGCTCCAATGGGTGAGACGGCGACACTTCGATGCACTTTGAAGAACCCTAGAAATAGGGCTTCATTCATTGCTCATCAAGGTCTTGCCTGAGTGCAAATAACTCCTCCAGCACTCTCATGGCTGCAAGCCTTTGGCTCCGGGGTTGAGGCGAACGGAGATGGGTGACAGGACCATGAAGAATCTTGTTGATGATCCCTTTTGTGAGCGCCTCCACAACCTTGCGCTCCCGGGATGAGAGATCCGGTCCCATCCGAGAGAGTGCCTTCTGCAGTTCCTGCTCCCGGATCTCCTCCAGCTGCACACGCAACCGATTCACCAGAGGCACAGCCTCCAGTCCATCCCACCACTCAAGGAACAAACGAGATTCATCCTGAAGAAGGGCCTCGGCTTCCGCCGCGATTTCCCTGCGGGCTTCCTGGTTGCGAACCACCACCTCCTGCAGGTCATCCACATCGAAACGCAGCACACCGGGTAGATCTGTGACATCCGCACTGATGTTGCGGGGAACACCAATATCGACAAGCATCAGGCTGGAGCGTCGATTGAGCCCCTGAAGGCGCTCGCGGGTGATCATGGGCTCCTCCGCAGCTGTGCTGGTGAACACCAGGGAACAGGTGCTCAGGCAGTGGTCCAGATCATCCAGGGGGCGGCACTGAACCGGAAGGTCTGGGAAATCAGCCGCCAGGCTCTCTGCCCTGGCGAGTGTGCGATTCAGCAGCACCGCTCCCGGACATCCCTTGGAGCGGAGGTGCTGCAGAAGGAGGCGCGCCATCCTTCCGGCTCCGATCACAGCCACCTGTTCCTGATCCAAGGGGACCAGATCCTCACAACCCCGGGCCTGTCCAACCTTCAGTTGGGCGAGCTCCACGGCTGCTGAGCTGATCGAAACCGCGCCGGTGCCCAGATTGGTTTCCGAACGCACCCGCTTGCCCGTGCTCACCGCCTGGTTGAGTAGCCGGTTGAGGATTGGACCGATGGAGCGATAGTCCTGGCCAAGACGGACCATCTTCTTCACCTGGGAGAGAATCTGGCCCTCTCCAAGCACGAGGCTGTCAAGGCCCGCAGCCACCCTGAGCAGGTGGGCTACCGCCTCAGCATGGTGATAAATGAAGAGATGGGGGGTGAGATCCTCTAGTTCCAAGCCGGACATGGAGGAGAGGAAAGATCCCACTGCCTCTATGCCCTGCTCGGGGTGACGGAGCAGGGCATAGATCTCAAGACGATTGCAGGTGCTGAGGATGGAAGCCTCAAGCACCTGCTCGTTGGACCTGAGCTGCTGGAGGGAAGCCTCCATGCTTTGCTCTGGGATGCTCAGCTTCTCCCGGATCTCAACGGGAGCCGTTCGGTGACTGAGGCCGATAACGGCAATGTGCATGGAGCTAGGAGAGGGCCACCCGCTTGGCGCCAGGCTTGATATGCACCGTATCGATAAAGCGGGCGCTGCTGTCAAGCGAGGAAATGATCAAGCTGCTCGTGCGGGTGCAATCGGGTTCGAATTTCACCCCTTTGAACAGCAGGCCATCGGTGATGCCTGAAGCAGCAAAAACCACATGCTGTCCACCAGCCAACTCATGGGCTTCATAAACCCGATCGGGTTCTGTGATGCCCATCTCAGCCAGACGGGCCAAATTTCCCTCGCGGGTGAGCCCCTCCCATTCCTTGGTCTGGGCAACCGCCGGGTCGTAGACGAGCTGCCCCTGGAAATGGCCACCAAGACAGCGCATGGCAGCGGCAGAAATCACCCCTTCAGGAGCTGCACCGATCCCCATGAGGGCGTGGGTGCCAGTGCCATCAAAGCCACAAGCGATGGCTGCACTCACATCACCATCACTGATGGGTTTGACCCGGGCTCCAGCAGAGCGTATCTCCTCGATCAGCCCCTTGTGTCTTGCACGATCCATGCAGACAATCACCAGTTCATCAATGCCGAGCCCCAGACATTCAGAGAGAATCCTCAGGTTCTCTGTGGCCGACTTGCGGATGTCCACTTTGCCTTTGGCTGACGGCGGAGCCGCCAGCTTGTTCATGTAGAAATCTGGTGCATTGAACAAGCCACCCCTTTCGCTGGCGGCAAGCACAGCCATGGATCCGTCCTGGGCATTGGCGCAGAGATTCGTCCCCTCGCAGGGGTCCACCGCGAAGTCAACGCCGGGGCCTGTGCCACTGCCAACCTCCTCACCGATATAGAGCATGGGAGCTTCATCCCTCTCTCCCTCACCAATCACGATGCGACCTTGCATGGCGATCTTGCCCATGCGTTCGCGCATGGCTTCCACAGCGGCTTGGTCAGCTTCATTTTTCTTGCCATGGCCCGTGAGTCGGGCAGAAGCGATGGCAGCCTGCTCAACGACCTCGAGCAGTTCCTGGATGATGGTGCGGTCCACGGGCGGCGGGCAAGGGGAATGCCTCAGGAGGGTTGGTCAGAGGCTGTACTGATCTCCAACCTTGAAGCGGCGCCATCGTATCAGCGCTGCTGTCCCCCGCCCGGGCCCATCAAAAGCGACGGATGAGGAGGAGACAAGGCTGACCTGTGCCTAAAATCCTGCAACTGTTGTCCTATGGGTCCAATGAGCACCAAACCTCTCGTGGTCTCGCCATCGATCCTCTCTGCCGATTTCTCCAGGCTTGGAGACGATGTCCGTGCCGTTGATCTGGCCGGAGCCGATTGGATTCATGTTGACGTGATGGACGGCCGCTTTGTCCCAAACATCACCATCGGCCCGTTGATTGTGGAAGCCCTAAGGCCTGTAACGGCAAAGCCCTTAGATGTGCACTTGATGATTGTTGAACCCGAAAAATATGTGCCTGATTTTGCAAAGGCAGGGGCCGACATCATCAGTGTGCAGGTTGAAGCGTGCACCCATCTGCACAGAAATCTTGGTCAGATCAAGGAACTTGGCAAGCAGGCAGGTGCTGTTCTGAACCCAGGAACACCAATTGATACGCTCGAATACTGCCTCGAGCTTTGCGATCTAGTCCTGATCATGAGCGTGAATCCCGGGTTTGGTGGCCAGAGTTTCATCGAAAATCAGGTGAAGAAGATCAGAGATCTCCGCAGACTTTGTGAAGAGAAGGGGGTGGATCCCTGGATTGAGGTCGATGGAGGGATCAAACCAGCAAACGCCTGGCAGGTGATTGAGGCTGGTGCCAACGCGATCGTTTCGGGATCAGGAGTCTTTGGGGCGACAGATTATGCTGAAGCTATCCGAGGGATCCGCACAAGTCGACGGCCGGAACCGGCATTGGTCTGACGCATGTCAGACCACAGCGGATGACAACTCACACTCATAATAGATGGGCTTAGGCGGAAGACCCAAAGAACCAGCCGTAGCTGTGCAGGCCAACACCAAGCAGGTTGACGCCAATATAACAAATGGCGATCACAAACAGTCCTGCCGTCGCCAGAAGCGCTGGTTTCCTTCCCTGCCAACCCCGCACCAGTCTGGTGTGAAGGTAGGCGGCATAGACAAGCCAGGTGATAAAGGCCCAAGTCTCTTTTGGATCCCAGCTCCACCAAGACCCCCAGGCCTCATTCGCCCAAACCGCCCCACTGACGAGTCCAACGGAGAGCAAAAGGAAGCCAACAGTTATTGTCCGGTAGCTGAGGCTGTCAAGCTCCTCGCTGGAACGAAAGAAGGTGCTGGACAGGAGGGTCTCGTCCGGACCATCCGTCACAAGCTGCGCTTGTTTGTAGCCGCCTGAACCGATAGAACTGCTGCGCAGTTCAAGTCTGTGGCTTCGATCCGTGAGCAACACGGCAACACTCAGCAGCGAGCCCACCAAAAGGGCGGCGTAGCTGAGCATGATCACACTGACATGCATCACCAACCAACTGGATCGCAGAGCAGGGACCAGTGGGGAGGCTTCCTGCAATTTGTCGGGCAAGGCAAAACTGGCAAAAGCGATGCAGCCCAGAGCGATGGGCGTGG
Source organism: Aphanothece sp. (assembly GCA_040375715.1). GTDB lineage: Bacteria > Cyanobacteriota > Cyanobacteriia > PCC-6307 > Cyanobiaceae > Cyanobium. The sequence continues at coordinate 77,371 of JBEIRX010000001.1, read as the reverse complement.
AGGCTGCAGGCACCATGGGATTTGGCCAGGCCCTTTCCACCAGTAGCTGGGTGAGAGTGCAGGCCCAGGCGAGGAAGCACAAAGATTCGTAAAGATTGCTGATGGGAAAGTGGCCGGAATCCCACCAACGAAGCACGAGCTGGGCCGTCAGACAGAGGTTCGCCGCCGCGATCAGCAGACGCGTGAGTCTGTTACCTCTGGCTTCACTCACCGACCAGAACGAAACGGGAAGGGCGGTGAGCAGAAGGAAAAAGGCAATCAGACCAAGACCCAGAACCGGATCCGCAGTCAGTGGAGGCACGGATGGGGCAACAAAGAGAACATCACCAGTCTGCCGCTTGAAGGTGTGTAGATGTGGGGGCTCAGGATCAGCAGCTGGCCCGGCGAAGCAGATAACCCCCAGCGAGGAGGCCGATCAGCACAGGTAACCAGGCTGAGAGGAATGGGGTCAAAGCGCCTGTCAGCCCAAGGGAACTGAAAATGAATGACATCAGGTAGTAACCGAAGATCAAAAGAACGCTGATTCCAAAACCTTGACTTTTGCTTGTGCGGGCATGGGGTCTCACTCCAAGACTACTGCCAATCAAACCAAAGACAAAACAAATGGCAGGGAAAGCAAATTTCTCTTGGATACGTACCCGAATTCGTCTGGCCTCCTTTTGGTTACCGGCTTCAAGGAGTAATCTTTCGGCCCTTAATGCTTGACCAACTGTCATTGTGCTGGCGTCAGTTGGTAATTTCGCCACTTCTAGAACGTCGCGGGTCAGGGGATAGAGATAACTAGAAAACTCTGCAGAAGTTGTACTGCCAGTCTTTTCATCCAAGCTGACAATTCTGCCATCCTGGAATTCCCACATCGATTCCTTCTCATTCCACTTCCCGCGTTTTGCTGTCAACATCTGACGTTGTCCTGATCGGGAAAAGTCTAAGAGGGTGATATCCTTCATTTCGCCGCGACGAAATTGTCTGGAATAAAAAAGATGAGTCAAAGCGCGCTTAGTATCGCCTTCATCCATCTCAATCCGTCCAAATCGTGAGTAAAGAATGTTGTCACCACGCTCATTGGTCAGTGCTTTACCAAGTGCACGCTCAAGTGTATTGGTAGCAATAAGATTGCTTCGTGGAACAATCAGATCATTGAAGCAGAATGTCAACAGACTCATGAATAACGCCAGCACGAGTGCCGGGACGACGATCCGCCAGGTGCTCACCCCCAGACTCCTCAGTGCCGTGAGTTCCGAACTCCCTGAAAGACGGCTATAGGCGAGAAGGGTGGCCATCAGAGTGGCCATCGGAAACGCCAGAACAAGAAATCCAGGGAGTCTGAGAATCAAGACCTGAATCGCAGCAATGATTGGAAGGCCAGACTCAGCGATTCGACGCACGAGTTCGAACACCACACCAACCGAAAGTGAAACGGCAGTGAAGGCTGCGATGCCAAAGAGGAGTGGACCGATGAGCTCCTGCAAAAGCCAGCGATCAATCAGTGGAATCCGTCTGAGACTGGAGCGATCTTTAAGCTGTGGAAACTGTTCCAGGAAAGATGAAAGCCAGTTGAAGCGCTGTCTGAACTTTATCGATGACATCAGAGCTTGAAACCCTCACCGAGATAGTGGCGACGAACTAGAGGATCAGTCGCGAGTTCGTCGGAGGTCCCGGAAGCAAGAATACGACCGTCCGTAAGAATAAATGAGCGATCTGTGATAGCAAGAGTCTCACGAACGTTATGATCAGTGATGAGAATGCCCATCCCACGTGAACGCAGGCCATGGATCAACTGCTGAAGATCGGCCACCGCCAATGGGTCAACCCCAGCAAAGGGTTCATCCAGCAAAAGATAACGTGGTCCATGATCACCAACGGCTAGTGCTCTGGCAACTTCAGTGCGTCGCCGTTCACCACCGGACAATTGAAAACCCCTACGCTGCTGGAAACCACCAAGGTGAAATTCACTGATCAGGCCCTCCAACCGATCACGAAAGTGATCGGCAGGTGTGGAAGAAACCTCAAGGGCCAGGCGAAGGTTCTCTCGGACAGAGAGGTTGCGAAAAATACTGGCTTCTTGTGGGAGGTAGCCGATGCCGAGTCGGGCACGTTCGGGCATGGATAGCCCTGAAACAGATGATCCATCCAGTCTCACATCACCTCTATCTGGTTTAAGGAGCCCTGTCACGAGGTTGAACGTTGTCGTCTTGCCTGCACCGTTGGGTCCGAGAAGCCCGACGACCTCACCTGCTGTGAGCTGTAGGCTGACGTCGTGGACAAGGGGCCGGCCAGCGATCGTAATCGCCACACGGTCAAGAGACAGCGTCATGGCATCGGCGGTCCAACTCGAGGAGAAGTTGCCGATTTCATTCTGAGTTTGCTTGTGACCTGTTTGCCGTCGGATGGTTGGGCCAAAAGACGTTCCTGGTCAAGGTTGTAGGTGAGGCGTTCCGCACGGATTCTCTGGCCATCCGAATCGATCACATCAACATCACCAGTTAAAACGAGACGCCCTTCTCTGGAAAAATATTGCGCCTGCCGTGAAGTCGCAACCATACCTCTGTCAGGGTAAGTGATGCGGACATTTCCAGTTGCTGTGACGATACCAGTCTGATTATCAGCTTGCTGAACATCGGATTCAATCGTGACCAGACCTGCGGGATCGGATGCAGCCTGGGTAGGCTTTTGTGCTGGTTCAGCGGCGATGCTTGAAACAACGCCACAGGAGATGGCAGCTGTGATCAACGCAAGGAACGCCGCAGAGAGCGGTGGCTTCAAACTTGGTAGCGGCGTCATGTTTAGAGATTGCCCTGATCGAGTTTAGGCCGTTCAGAAAGCCCAGTTCGCTGCAGATAGGGGGATGGCAGGCCCTCCATGCTGGTCCCGCTCTGGAGGGATGTCAACCGGAGCCGCACGACTTCACTTAGAAGAGGAAGATTGAATCCAGGATCAATGGTCAATCCTGATTGCAAGTGATTAAGACCTTCAGCCATCAGCAGGATGGCACCTTTCAGATTAGAGTTTTCCAGGTGATACTCGGCAACAGAGATTTGAATCACCCCCTGAAGCAATGAACGAATGGGTCCGTCAGTTTCATACCAAAGAGCCTCAAATTGATCATGGGCAGAGTACCATTCATTTTGGTTGAATGCTTCTATGGCTTGATCGTAGGCTAGGCTTAATTCATCGCGATCAAGCAACGGATTCATCTCTTGTTGATGTTGATCAGCGGCGGAGTGGTTTCTTGGCTGGTAGCTTACGCAAGCGAATATTGGCAGGCGTCACCTCAAGCATCTCATCGGAGCCGATGTATTCCAAGGCACGCTCAAGGGTCATCTGAACAGGTGACTGCAAGGTATCAAGCTCTTCAGCGCCGGCGGAACGCATGTTCGTGAGCTGCTTGGTCTTGCAGACATTAATCTCGAGATCCTGAGGCCGATTATGCTCACCGACAATCATACCTCTATAGACTTTCGTGCCAGGAGTAATAAAGAACTGACCTCTGTCTTCAGCGCCTTTTAGAGCGTAGAATGTAGAAGTTCCCTCTTCAAAAGCGATAAGAACACCATTCCTGCGCAATTCAAAATCACCTTGGAGTGGACGGTAGTCGAAGAAAGAGTGACTCATGATGCCTTCACCTCGGGTGGAGCGAACAAAGTCACCTCGAAAACCAATCAAACCACGGGAAGGGACAAGAAACTCCAACTGCACTCTGGAGTCTGATCCTGTCTCCATATTCTTCATTTCTGCTCGTCGTGACCCAAGTTTCTCAATACAGGCGCCAACACTGGGCTCGGGCACATCAATGACGAGCATCTCATAAGGTTCATGCGGGACGCCATCTATCTCACGGAAAATCACCTGGGGCTGGCTGACTTGAAACTCGTATCCTTCACGGCGCATTGTTTCAATCAAGATGCCCAGATGAAGTTCTCCACGACCACTGACAAGCCAACGATCAGGTGAATCTGTATCTTCGAATCTAAGAGCAACATTCGTCAGCAGCTCTCGCTGCAGACGATCCCTCACCTGACGGCTGGTGACGTACTTTCCTTCTTTTCCGGCGAATGGTGAATCATTCACCATGAACGTCATCTGGAGGGTCGGTTCATCGACCTTGATCAATGGAAGTGCTTCTGGATGATCTGGGCAGGCAATGGTCTCACCGATATTGACTTCGTCGAAGCCTGCAACGGCAGCCAAGTCTCCAGCCTGAGCTTGTTCGATTTCAACCCGACTGAGCCCCTGAAATCCCAGCAGCTTGGTGACCCTGCCACGTTTAATCGTTCCATCATCCCTGACCAGGGCAACAGGTTGGCCATTTTTTATCGTGCCATTGTGAACACGCCCAATGATGATTCTGCCTAAAAAGTCATTATAATCAAGAGTGGTGACCTGCATTTGCAATGGTCTTTCTGGGTCACCAACTGGAGATGGGACATGCCTCAAAATCGCCTCAAAAAGAGGCTCCATAGTATTGCTAGTTTCGGCCATTTCAGATTTTGCATAGCCTCCCATTCCACTTCCAAAGAGATAGGGGAAATCACACTTATCATCATCGGCACCAAGCTCAAGGAAAAGATCAAGGACCTTATCTAATGCCTGCTCAGGCTCCACACGTGCTCGGTCGATCTTATTAACGAAAACAATAGGCCTGAGCCCCTTCTCCAATGCCTTTTTTAATACAAAACGTGTCTGAGGCATTGGGCCCTCATTCGCATCAACGATCAAAAGACATCCATCAACCATTCCCAAAACCCGCTCAACCTCACCTCCAAAATCAGCGTGCCCAGGAGTATCTACAATGTTGATTCGGACACCCTTGTAATCAACCGCGGTATTTTTAGAAAGGATGGTTATGCCGCGCTCCCGCTCCAGGTCATTGGAGTCCAAGATACAAGTGGGAACGGCTTCGCCATCCCGAAAAACACCTGACTGGGTCAGTAACGCATCCACAAGTGTTGTTTTCCCATGATCAACGTGAGCGATAATTGCAAGGTTCCGAATCTGAAGACCTTTCATGTATACAGTTGACAGAAGATTTAAGAGATTGACAATAAGGGAGGCTAGAGCCGAACCATTATGTGGGAAGTCTACCTTCCCGCTGGCTCCTGAGCGGGGCTGAGCTGTTGCCTGGCTAGCCTCTGAGCAGGCTCAAAGAGTTGAAGCGCTTCTGTGGATCCCTCGAACCTCCAGTGCCACGGCTCAAAGCTCACACCTTGGGGATTGTCCTTGGGAAAGGAGAGGATGAACTGATAGCGAGCAGCATTCTGTCGAAGCCATTGGTAAGCATTCGTTTGGGTAAATGAAACCGATAGATTGAATTGGGGACTTCTCCGGTCGCCTATATCAAAGGCGTAGCCAGTGCTGTGTTCAGAAAAACCTGGGGGCGCACTGACCTTGGCACGGTCCATGGCAGTCTGATTACGGTCAGCCTTGACATCAAAGAACAGCTGCCGCTGCATGTCGATTGGCCTGTAAGCGCTGAGTAAGGCCAGTTCCACACCATCTGCTGCGGCTGCACGGGTCATTGCGAGAAAACTCTTTGCGGCATCTGGCCTGAGAAGATGACCCGGGGACACCTCGACCAGCTGGCTGGCTTTTGCTTCCGGATAGGGGAAATGTCCCAGCAGGCGGCCGTCGGCAGTCAACCGAGCCTGAAGTCCAGGAACTGGCGGAGGTTGGAGGACACCGCGAAGGGGGCCTAAGACCAAAAAGAATGCCGCGGTTGACGCTGTGAGGACAAAAAAGAGGACCCGGCGCAGAGCCAACAGCGGTTTGTCGACCGCTTGTGGTTTTGTGGAGTAACTGCGTACAGCAAGAGGGATGTCCTCAGTGGAACTGAGGCTTCGTCTTGATGAGTCAGAATTTGTTTTCCTCACCAAGGGCTACGTCTGGCAAAGCCGGGCTTGCGACACAGATGGATGGCAGTGGAAGGCCTTTGCAACATCATAAAACACTGATTCCCTCGTCACGGCAGTGAGAGCAGGGCGGTGGTAGCTTGAAGAAGAATCCTTTAACGGGTTGGTTTCAAAATGTTGCGAGTTGCTGTTGTGGGTGGCGGACCAAGCGGCTCATGTGCTGCTGAGGTACTCGCAAAAGCAGGGATCGCCACCTGGCTCTTTGAAAGGAAGCTTGACAATGCAAAGCCATGTGGAGGCGCCATCCCTCTATGTATGGTGAGTGAATTTGAAATTCCATCAGACATCATTGACCGTAAAGTTAGAAATATGAAGATGATATCTCCTTCCAATCGTGAAGTGGATATTCATCTGGATCGTCAGGAGGAATATATTGGGATGTGCAGGAGAGAGGTCCTTGATGGATTTCTAAGAGATCGTGCCGCGTCACTTGGAGCCAAGCTTATTAATGGGTTGGTTCAGTCCATTGATACGGGTACAAATCGGCAGGGACCATATGTGTTGCATTATTCCGATTACAGCAATGGAAGTCTGACTGGTGATGCCAGGACTCTGGAGGTGGATCTGATCATCGGAGCAGATGGAGCCAACAGCAGGGTGGCAAAAGCCATGGATGCTGGCGATTACAACATGGCCATCGCATTCCAGGAGCGAATCCGGCTACCGAAGGAGGAAATGTCCTACTACGAGGATCTGGCTGAAATGTACGTTGGCAGTGATGTATCTCCTGATTTTTATGCCTGGGTTTTTCCAAAATACGATCATGTGGCTGTGGGGACAGGAACCATGCAAAAAAATCAATCGATGATTAAAGGATTGCAGAGGGGAATCAGAGAAAGAGCCAGCAAGCGACTGCTGATGGGCGAAGTGATCAAGGTTGAAGCACACCCAATTCCTGAACATCCGCGACCCCGCCGGGTTGTCGGACGGATGGCGCTTGTTGGTGATGCAGCCGGCTATGTCACCAAAAGTTCAGGAGAAGGGATCTACTTTGCAGCCAAGAGTGGCAGGATGTGTGCAGAGCAGATTGTTTCAGCCAGCCGGAAAGGCGAATGCATACCAACAGAGTCAGACCTGAAGGTTTATTTGAAGAAATGGGATAAACTCTATGGACCCACTTATAAGGTTCTAGAGATATTACAAAATATCTTTTATAGTAACGACCCGGCTCGTGAAGCCTTTGTAGAAATGTGTGATGACAAAGATGTGCAGCGACTGACCTTCGATAGTTATCTCTACAAACGAGTTGTAGCCATGAACCCATGGCAACAGATCAAATTGACAGTGAGAACTGTGGCATCAGTTTTGAGAGGCCAAGCACTTGCACCTTCGAGCTACTCCCCGATCAACAGTGCTGTGAGATCAAATGAAGAGGCAGAGTCCATGCTGCACTCATCGGCAGTGAGGAGTGGCCAACAGCGCCAAGCAGCTCAAGAAACTACCGATTCGGCAACCTGTCAGATTACGGAGACTAAAGAGGAGAAAAAAATACTCATCACGCACTGACTAGCGTGGGTAGTGGGGATTGATCCAGCATTCCGGTAACGACTCACCCGAAGGGAATAAAAGTTCTGTCTTGATATATAACTGCGGTTCCTGCAGTTCTTCACCACCATGCAGTCGGGCCTCCACGCTCGGAGTGAATGGATCAAAGAGCTGTTTGAGATCCAGGACCTCTATCAGGCTTGAATCATCATCGTGCTTGATTTTTAAGAACATTAGTGTGAGCAGACTGATCAGTCTGATTCTGGCCTGAAGCAGGGGGTGCGTATGCCTGCTGAACGTAGCGGCACTCAAGCACGATCAATCAGGTGATCCTTGCTCTGTTTGAGGGTTTTCCAGATTCTCTTGATCTGAGCGTAGGCCTCCTCCTGGGTGATTTTCCCGTTCCCTTGCAGGCCGACGATCAAACCCACACGCTCAGCAAAGGACTCCAGGTTCTGATGAAAAACGAGTCGCTCAGGTGACCAGTCAACCCCGCGGTAGCTGGCATGGGATTCCATCGGGGACCTGACACCATCTGCTTCGCCATCAGGAGCGGGGCCTCCTCGGGAGCTTGTTATCGACATGCCCTGGCTGAAGGAGGAAGCTCTGGCGTACGCTAACGCAAGCCCTCAGTGCATGCCGAGCATCTGATCCGTGCTGCGACTGACTCCCGGTGCCTTGAACTCCCAGCTGCTTGAACACCGACCGGGGGGCTACCCAAGTGAATTGTTCGTCCATGGTGGACTGGCACCAACCCGAAGCGATGCCATTGAGTTTGGGGATGCTCAAGCCCAACTCCACTGCAAAGTCAATGGACTGCAACTGCAGCAGCTCAGAACTCGGGGGGCCAACCTTTGGCTGAGAATCAGGGGGCTTCAGGATCAGCAGGCGATTCACGCGCTGCTGGATGTCCTGGGGGTGCCAGAGATCCTCAGGAAGCCGCTGCTGGAGGTACCCCAACGCCCCCAGGTGGATTGCCTGAATTCCGCCGTGCTGGTGGTAGTTCATCGACTCAGCTATTCGGCAACCCCCGGGAAACTCATCAGTGACCAGGTCGGGGTTCTGCTGTTGCCAGGTTTGTTGATCACCGTGGAAGAGACAGACAAAGGGGCCGCTTTTACTGACTTGAGCCAGTGGCTTCTCCAAGGAGAAGCCGTCGTGGAGGAAAGTGATCTGGACGATATCCTCCATTTTCTGATTGATGACATCCTGGACGATATCTTTCCAATCTTAGAGACCATCTCACATCAACTTGATGCGTTGGAAGAAGATGTGCTCAGAAGGCCCAAGCCCAAGCACCTCACCCGTACATTCCGTTATCGGGCGAATCTGCGAACCATCAGGAGTCAGATCTGGCCGCTCCGCCATCAGATCCAGATCTTGCTTCGTGAACACCAAAGCATCATTGGCAAAGAAGCTCTGAGTGGCTTCCAGGAAATGGGAGAGCTCGTGCAGCTTCTTTATGAGAACTGTGAGATGTTGCGCAACCAGTGTGATGCCATTACACAGGCCTACAGCGTGGGAGTGGGCAATCGGATGAATCAGGTGATGAAAACACTTACAATCCTTACAAGCATCTTCGCCCCCTTGACTTTTATCGCTGGGATCTACGGGATGAACTTTGAGAATATGCCTGAACTCAAATGGCAAAATGGGTATTTCTTGGCATTAATGGTGATGGGACTCATAGCCATCCTCCAGGGCTACTGGCTGTGGAAAAGGGGGTGGTTTCAGGATTGGACTGCTCAACGCTGAGCCAAGACAACCTCGGCTTGTTGATTCCTTAATCAACCCATAACGACCAGGGGTACCACCTTGGCGTAACTAGATAGGGCTTCCTCATGGTGTCCATTCAATGGCCTTCCGATCGAAGGTTCTCTGCATCCTCTTCAGCTCCAGTTTTCTTGCTGTGGCTGCGGCACAGGCCCAGCAAACCATCAGTGGCGCTGGTGCCACCTTCCCTGCCCCCTTCTATCAAGCCGCCTTTGCCGATTTGGCCCGTCAGGGTGTGAAGGTGAACTATCAATCGGTGGGATCTGGAGCTGGGGTCCGTCAGTTCGTTGCTGGCACCGTTGACTTCGGGGCGTCCGACGAACCGATCAAGGCATCTGAGGCGGCGAAGGTGTCGCGGGGTGTGGTGCAGATTCCGATCGTGGGAGGCACCATCGCCGTGGCTTACAACAAATCTGATTGCCCAGCGCTCAAGCTCACCCAGCAGCAAGTTGCTGATATTTTCCTGGGAGACATCAAGACATGGGATGCCCTTAAATGCGGCAAGGGGCCCATCAAGGTGGCCCATCGCTCTGATGGCTCCGGCACCACCTTTGCCTTCACCAATTCTCTCTCCGCCTTCTCATCAGAATGGAAATCTAAGGTAGGTGAGGGTAAAAGTGTGAATTGGCCTGTCGGCGTAGGAGGGAAGGGGAATGAGGGAGTTGCAGGCGTGTTGACCAACACTCCAGGCTCCATAGGTTATGTCAATCAAGCCTTCGTGAAAGGCCCACTGAAGGCTGCAGCCATACAGAACCGTGCAGGGAAGTTCGTTAAGCCGAATCTGAAAGGTGGATCAGCCGCCCTCAACGCCATCAAGTTGGACAGCAATTTGGCAGGGGAAAGTCCAAACCCCCTTGGACCTGACAGTTACCCGATCTCCACGTTGACCTGGATCCTGGCGTATAAGAACGGGAATGGTGACAAAGTCGATGAACTTCGCAAAGCCCTCAACCATCTGTTGGGTCCTGCTCAAGCGAAGGCCGACGATCTGGGATATGTCCCTCTTCAGGGAGCCATTCTGAATAAGGCAAAACGAGCTGTCCTGCAAATTGGTAAATAGGCGCTGACGATGAAAGAGAGTCGGCAGGTTTACCTTCGGCTCTCTTACCTACTTCTTAACCACAGGCTCATCAATCCTTGGCATTTCATCAGGCGCAGGCTCGTAATGTTCCTTCAGCCATCGATCGAATGAATGGGTTTCACTCCGATTCGTGAGTCCAGCAACAGCGATCGATTCAGGGAATTGCTGGAGCTCAACTATCAGCGGACGTCACTTGTGCAGATGAGCCCAGGCAGTTCGATTCCCCTTCTTCGCCATCATCTTTGGCTCGTAGTGCGCGGCATGGTGAAACTTGGATGCGTGACCATCCACGGAGACGAAGTCCTCCTGGGCCTGGCAGCTCCCAATGAACTTTTCGGAGAATCCCTCGCTGGGCCTGATGCTTACGAAGCGACGACTCTCACGGAGTGCGACCTTCTCTGTCTGTCCCAGGCAGAGCTAGAGAAGCATCCCGGACTCGTCCCCGTGTTCCTCGAGGCCGTCTGTCAGCGTCAGCGGCAAAGCCAGGCCATGCTCGCTCTTCTCGGCCTCAAGCGGATTGAGGATCGGGTCCGGAGTTTTCTGGAACTCCTGGCCATCGAGTATGGCGTGACCACGCAGGAGGGATTGCGACTCACCCCCAAGCTCACGCACCAGGAAATTGCCAGCGCCCTTGGCACTACAAGGGTCACCGTGACGCGCATCATCGGTCAGCTCAGAGAAATGGGATGGCTCACGATCGATTCCCAGCGATCCATCACCCTTTCTCCCCTTCCGAGACGCTAGGTGTTCTGGAGCGGATCCATGGGCGGTGATGGATTGGGGCAGAATGAAGCCATGCCCCCATCCCTCCTGATCGTCGAGGACGACGACACCATCCGGGACACTATCCGAGAAGCCCTGTTTATTGAGGGATTTGAAGTAGCGGCCTGCGCCGATGGGCAGGAAGCCATGGATCTGATCCTGCAAAGAAAACAGGATCCCTACGCACTGATTGTGCTGGACCTGATGCTCCCAGGCTTGAGTGGCCTTGACCTCTGCCGGCGGATGCGGGCCACGGGAGATCAGACACCGATCCTTGTGGTGAGTGCCCGCGACCATGAAATGGACCGGGTGCTCGGGCTGGAAGTGGGAGCCGATGACTACCTTGTGAAACCATTTGGCATGCGGGAACTGGTGGCCCGCGCCCGAGCCTTGATGCGCCGAAGCACCACCCAGGCATCCCGAGGTCAGGTGCTCAGTCATGGCACCCTCCGCCTCTATCCAGAGGAATGCCGGGTCACCCGTGATGGGCAGGAGGTGAACCTTTCACCCAAGGAATACCGGCTGCTGGAGCTCTTCATGCAGCACCCAAGACGGGTCTGGAGCCGCGACAAACTGCTGGAACAGATCTGGGGACACGATTACTTTGGAGACAGCAAAACAGTGGATGTGCACATCCGCTGGTTGCGGGAGAAACTTGAGGAGAATCCATCCGAACCCGCCTTTCTCCAGACCGTGCGAGGCTTTGGCTACCGCTTTGGTTGAGCCTCCCCTGAGTGATTGTTAGTCTCCCGGCCCTTGGTCTTGCGGGCATGGCCTGCATTGCCGGTGTTCTGCTCGGACGGCGCAGTGCCTTCATCAGGTGCCAGCGCTCAGCGGTCCGTCTGGAACCCAGTCGCGAGCAGCTGTTGAGCTGGTTGGAGCAGGTCCCCGCTGGCTGGATTTTCCTCGATGGGCAAAACCGAGTCCGGTTCATCAATGGACGGGCCGAGCGTTTGTTGGCACTGTCACCCTCGGAAAGAACAGCCTTGCATCTGGGCGAACTGAGCACCATCCAGAGCCTCCTCGACCTGATCGGGGATGTGCGTGACCATCAGCAACCCCAACGGTTTGAATGGGATGTTGCCAACCAGGAACTGGAGATCTTTGCCCTCTCAGGTCAGCAGAGATCCGTGGCTCTGATGCTGCAAAGCCGGCGATCCTTGGAAGCTCAGCTCAAGCAGCAGGAACGCTGGGTCAGTGATGTGGCTCACGAACTCAAAACACCGCTCACGGCCCTGCTGCTCGTGGGCGACAGCCTCGCAGCAACAGTGAACGATCAAAACGAGGTTCTGGTCCAGCGATTATTGAAAGAACTGAAGCGAATGCAGGATCTGGTGGGTGACCTTCTGGAACTCTCCCGCCTGGAAAATGTTTTGCCTGGGCAGGGAATCAAGCTGGAGAGGATCCATCTGGCAAGCCTCATCCAGGAGGCCTGGCAAGGGATCAAACCCATGGCAGATCACAAATCGGTGCGGGTGGAAATGGGCAGGGGTGATCCCGATTCACCACCAATTTTCATCAATGCTGATCGAACCCGCATGCATCGCGCCCTGCTGAATCTGTTTGACAATGCATTACGTCATAGCCCAGTTGGTGGTCTGATTACGCTTGATCTTCGTTGCAGCAATGATTGGATCCGGATCGGTATCCGTGATCAGGGACCGGGACTTTCTGAACAGGACCTGGAGCATATGTTTGAACGTTTCTACCGCGGAGATGCCTCACGCTTTCGCCAACAACGGGGGGGCAGTGGACTAGGACTAGCCATTGTTCAGCAGATTATTCTTGCCCACGGCGGTTGGGTCTCAGGAGAAAATGATGATGCTGGTGGCGCACGCTTTGAACTCAGATTGCCGCTCACAAAAACAGCTTCAAGCTGAGCCATTAGGAGGAAGGCTGCCTTCGGTTGGTCTGCAGGAGCCAAAGAGTTTCTCCATCGATCCAAAGGAGCACAAGAGTCTCCTTGAGCCTCAGGACCTGTTGGTGACGGAACTCGAAGATGCTTTTCTTGTCCTGACGCAGGGGCAGCTGACGGATCTCAACCCCAGCGATCTCGGCTTCAGGCAACCCTTTCAACGACGTTCCTTGAGGCGGTCGAGCAGTCTTCCAGAGCTCCTGAAAAGCCTCCTGTTGCTCTGCCGACACCGCAGCTGGCAGCCCTGCATCGCCCTCACCCTCCTGTTGGGCTGTGGCCTCCTGAAGCCCTTTGGAAGGAAGAGAGGCCTCCCGTTCCTGGAGAACCCGCAACTGCTGCAGCGCATTAGCCAGAGGCTCACCCGTTACGGGTGAAGACACACCTGGTGATGAGGTTCTCCCTTGGGCAGGGACCGACGCTCTGCTGATGATCCGTACTCTGGGGTTCTTTCCAGTCGGCGTGGAGGCTTTCTTCGCGGGGGATGCAGGACCTCTCTGGGCAGCCAATGGCTGCAGCAGATCAGCAGGTGGGGGAGGGGGAAGGACGCTGGCCTTTGGCAACGGGATGCTCTCCAGAGACGTGAGAGGAGCTGGCTGGCTGGCGAATTGCAGAAGTTCCGGGGTGTTGTCGCGACTTTGCAGGATCGGTGCGGGGGGGGAAGAGCGGGCCCGTTTGAGCTGATGAAAGGAGAGGAGAAGGCCGTGAAGGGCAGTGGCAGTTAGACAAGCCACCAGCAGGGGCACCATCCCAGCAGGCAGAGAGAGGCTCCCCTTCATGGCATCTGGAGCTGAAGAGTCCAGCTCTGGGGAGTGTCTGGCTGGAGCCGGGTGAGCATGACGTTGACCACACCCCATGGCACCTGGTGCTCAGGGATGAGACGGATGGTGAGGTCTGAGGAGTGTTTTGCCTTGGCCTTCTCCAGAAGGGAAGGAAGATCCTGGGGGCGAATCGGCTGATTCCAGAGACGAAGCTCGCCCCTTTGACTGAGATGAAGGGACAACACTCCCTCTGCAGCTGGTTTGCGGGCAATCCCTTGAGGGAAGACCACCAACCAGAGGGAGAAGACACTGAGCGCTGAACTGATCAGGGCAAGGGCCAGGCCATCCAACGAGGGAGAGCGGGAAAGGGAGGAGCGGCGCTGGTTCATTGAAGCGATCTGTTCACCGGAGGAAGCTCAAGCACGACGGAACCAGGAGCAAGGGAACGAAGCCAACGCAAAGAGGTGGCGACCTTCTCAAATGGGAGGGCGTCTGAAGGGAGATAGTGAATGCTCTGCTGTCGGCCGCGGGTCTGAAGATCCTTGGCCAATTCGGTTGAAGAACGCACCTTCCCCTGGATGAACCACTCCCCTTTGGGGTTCTGCACGATCCATAGCCCTTGGTTCCGGAGCCCTTGGCGGAGGGGGGGGGAGGGTCGGGGCGTTGATCCGGAGAGCAGAGCTGGGACCATGGCCACAGAACCAGACACCAGCAGGACAAGCATCACCAGGGATAGATAGGCCAGGGTCATTCGCTGACGGGGGCGAGGGACTGGCGCCGCAGATCACGCCGCCAGACGGAGAGCCTCCAGTGGCGCAGGCCATTGTTGACATGCAGGGTGACCGTGGCCAGCAGGCTGATCAGCAATCCCATGGCCGTGCTCATCAGCACCTCCGAGAAGCCTGAAAGGTTGGAGCCGGACGGAAGGATCAGCTGGGGGCCCATGGCAGCAAGGAGACGGCTGAGACCAAGAACCGTTCCGATGAGTCCCAGCAGGGGGGCGATGACGATGGCGGCTTCCAGGAAAGGCTCGGCGAAGCACATCTCTAGATCTCGGTCCTCAAGCCAGACCAAGGGGTGATCACCGCCAAGACGAAGGGTCTCCTTCCATTGCTGCTGGTGAATGCTCCTTCGCTTCCACCAGGTCCACCAGAAGCGGAGGCGTTCAAAGGTCACGGTCAGGACCGAAATGGAAAGAAGGATCAGCAACCAGCCGACAGGTCCTCCGTAGGCGGTGCTCACTCTGCTCATCGAGATTGCTGAAGATTTTATGCAGCGATGCCGGGAACGACCTGTGAGCAGGGTGCTTGACAATCTGTGCGGAGGTGGTGCTCATTAGGGTGGAGTGACTTCCGCAGGCCCCAATGGCTGGGATCTTCAGCGACAACAGCCTGACCATTGGTCACACCCCCATGGTGGAGCTCCATCGGGTGACGGAGGGTTGTGGAGCCAAGATCCTGGCGAAGATCGAGGGAAGGAATCCTGCCTATTCGGTGAAATGCCGCATCGGTGCGGCGATGATCTGGCAAGCCGAAAAAGATGGCTTGCTGGGGCCGGGCAAGGAATTGATTGAGCCCACCAGCGGCAACACAGGGATAGCCCTGGCCTTCGTCGCAGCATCTCGGGGGATTCCTCTGACGCTGACGATGCCGGAAACCATGAGCCTGGAGCGCCGCAAACTGCTGACCGCCTATGGGGCCAATCTGGTGCTCACGGAGGGGCGGCTTGGCATGGGCGGAGCTATTCACGCGGCGCGGGAGCTAGCCGAGGCAGAACCGGATCGCTATGTGATGCTGCAGCAATTCGTGAACCCTGCCAATCCACAAATCCATCACGACACGACAGGTCCTGAGATCTGGTCGGATACAGATGGATCCATCGATGTCTTTATCGCCGGTGTTGGCACGGGCGGCACCATCAGTGGAGTGAGCCGCTATATCAAGCAAACCCTTGGTAAACCCCTCATTTCCGTTGCTGTTGAACCAGCATCTAGCCCTGTGATCCGGCAGACCCTGGCAGGCATCCCTCTGCAGCCTGGCCCCCACAAGATTCAAGGGATTGGGGCAGGTTTTGTTCCAAAGAATCTGGATCTTTCCCTCGTAGATCGAGTGGAACAGGTGAGCGATGAGGAAGCGATCAGCATGGCCCGAAGGCTGATCCGAGAGGAAGGAATTCTGGCTGGGATTTCCTGTGGGGCTGCTACCACAGTGGCCTTGCGACTGGGATCTCAAGCTGAGTTTGCAGGCAAAACGATTGTGGTTGTGCTTCCGGATACGGGCGAACGCTATCTGAGCTCCATTCTGTTTGAGGGGTTGTTCAGCGAGAGTGGATTGGCAATCGCAAGATGAGCACACTCAGGGACATCATGGAGCAATTATCCCGGGAGAGATCTGGGATAGACTCCACTGGTCATTCAAGGAAAGATCATGGGAATCTTGCCGAACAAATCAAATACAAAGTTGATGCGTATCAGCAGAAGTTAGAGGGATGCACCCCGGCAATGTTGCAATACGAGTGGGCTTGGCTCAGGCAACACATAGAGTCCTTGAAGTTCTCTGTCAGCAACTCCTCGATGTGCGATGAGATTGGAGGGCGCTTGTGTGGCGAAGCCCTGCTTGAGGAAAGCAGGCAATTGGCCATCGTGCTGGACGAGGAGTTCAAAAAAAGGATGCTGCACCCCAAAAATTACTCTCGTCCTGTTGAAGCTGGCGAGCATGCCTGGGAGTTGAGCCTGGAATCGATCCGCAAAGAATGGCAATTGGATTGAGGAATCGATCAATCGAATCCCCAACCCAAAGGTGCTATACCCAGGCAATTGGGACTTTAGCTAAGCCTTTGCCGTCTCACAGCGCTTCAGGCCCTCGATCACCTGTGCGGATGCGGATGGCATCCTCCACAGGACTCACGAAGATCTTCCCATCACCGATCTCACCAGTGTGAGCAGCTGTGCTGATGGCGCTGAGAGCCGCCTCAAGCTTTTCATCGGGAATGATGATCATCAGCTTGAGCTTGGGCAGAAAATCGACCTTGAACTCTGTCCCCCGATACCGTTCCACCTGACCTTTCTGACGTCCAAAACCTCGGGCGTCGGTGACGGTCATGCCGACAATATCAATGGCAACAAGGGCATCTTTAACTGCATCCAACTTACCAGGTCGGATCATGGCCGTAATCATTTTCATGGGTTCAAGAAGAAGGGATCAGTTTGTCATCGGGTCGTAGGCTTCTTCGCCATGGGCGACGAAGTCGAGACCGCGATCTTCCTCCTCAGCAGACACACGCAATGGCATGAATGCCTTGAGGATATAGAGGATAATGGCGGTTGCCAGAGCCACAAAGCCGTAGCTGAAGATCACGGCCTTCAGCTGGGCGATGAACATCCCAAAATTGCCACTTTCCTCGAGGATCTTGGCGGAAAGGGGGAAATAATCCGCGGGCACCAATGCTTTTTCAGCAAATAGACCAGTGAGCAAAGCCCCCAGTGTTCCGCCCACTCCATGCACCATGAAGGTGTCCAGGGAGTCATCAAACTGGATGGCTGATTTCACGCGTACCGCGATAAAACATGCCAGAGCGGCGAGCGCACCGATGATCAGGGAGGCGGGAATGTAAACGAAGCCGGCTGCCGGAGTGATCCCCACCAGACCAGCGACGGCTCCAGTGGCCGCACCTACTGCCGTCGGCTTTCCATCTTTGAACCACTCCAGCAGGCACCAGGCGAGCAGGCCAGCGGAGGCCGAGGTGCTGGTGGTGAGGAAGGGGTAACCCGCTGTTTTGGAAGCGAACATGCTGGCTCCGTTGAAACCGAACCAGCCAAACCAAAGCAGACCGGCCCCGAGCAGGATGAAGGGGACGTTGTGAGGTGGACGCTTGTTGTCCGGCCAGGTAGTGCGCGAACCGATGATGCCGGCGGCAACCAAAGCCGCCACGCCCGAAGCGATGTGCACCACCGTGCCGCCGGCAAAATCCAAGGCTCCGATGGAGCCGAAGGGGCCGAGAAACCCGCCACCCCAGACCATTTTGGCCATGGGGCTGTAGACAAACAGGCTCCAGAGGAGACAGAACCAGAACCAGGCCTTGAAACTGATCCGCTCCACCAGTGCCCCGGAGATCAGGGCGGGAGTGATGATGGCGAACATGCCCTGGAAGAGGGCAAAAGAGGTGGAAGAAATGGCGAAGCCATCAGCCAGGGGCGCATCACCCAAATCACCGCCAAGGCCCTTGAGCATGAAATGTTCCAGACCACCAATGAAGGGGCTGTTGAAACCCAGGCCAAAGGCAAGGCTGTAGCCGATCACCACCCAGAGCACCCCGATGAGCCCCATCAGGAAAAAGCTCATCATCATGCAGTTCAGAACGTTCTTGGAGCGGGTGAACCCTCCGTAGAAGAATGCCAAGCCCGGGGTCATCAGCAGCACCAGGGCTGAGCCAATGAGCATCAGGAGCGTATCCGCGCCATCAGTGGGCACCTTCGGAAGAGCCGCCTGCGCCGAGCCGGCCAGCAAAGGAAGCAGTCCCGCACCGGTTGCCAGCAGGGCAAAGGCCAGTCGGCGGAGCTGGGGCTCACGGAGGCCATCAGCAAAGTGCCGGCGCCACCGATCGAAGGTGTCCATGGCGGAGGGCTCGCCCATGGACGAAGAGCTTCGTGTCATGAAGAGGAGAGACCGTAAAAGTTCGACCCTTACATCTCACAAGCCCGAGGGGCACCTTCTCTGTAACAAGCGGAACAATATCTGGCGAAAGTTGCCGTAAGGAGGAAATCAGGTACAGGGATGGCGAATCGTCCGCCATTCTCCGTTCAACGTGCTCACCTCCACGCCGATCCCGATGGGCTGCTGGCTCGATTCCGATTGCAACTCCCACCAGCGAAGGGCCTCAGTCCAGGCTGCCTCTTGGGAGTCGTAGAGGTCATCGAGCACTGGATGGGGATCCCCTGCGAGATTCACCAGCCGATAGGAACGGGGCGTCAGGAAAGACGCGCTGGAGGGAGCGGATGGGCGAGCGGAAATGGTCATGAACAAACAGCTAGCCATCCCGACACAATGGCGGCAAGGCCAGGGGCGAAACCGTCACAACTGCAACACTCAGCGCAGGTAGGACCGGATGCTCGGCCGACACCAGAACACCAGCGCCGCCACATTGAGTGCCCATGCGAGGGGTGCCGCAAAGGCCAGCACGGCTCGACCCTGGTCCACCATCACCAAGCGGACGATGGCGTAGGGGAGGGCGACGGCCAGGCCCATCGAAAGGGCCACGATGGCCAGGATCTGACCCCAGTGCTGCCAGCGCAACAAGGCGATGGAGGCAATGATGCCCAGCACGGCGGTTGGCAGCACACCCCCGGCCCCCACGGAGATGTTGGCGGTACGCCAGACCGGATCAGACAGGATCAACTGAAGCGTGAGCGGAATGATGAGCAGATTCCCGAGGAGCCCCATCCAGGCCATGGGCCTGTAGCCCCGCGGTGGACGAAGACTGAGCGCGTCTGGCATAGAGGTCGCGCTCTCCAGCTGCACCGGCATCCCACATCGGCGTGAATCGGCACCTATCCTGCTGCGTCGAGGGTGGATGACGGAAGCTGCGCACACCATTCCCTGCTCTGCGGCGTGGAGCCCTTCACACTTTGCAGGTGAATCTGGGCTATCGCTGCAACCAGGCCTGCAGCCATTGCCATGTGGCGGCGGGGCCATGGAGGCAGGAATGCATGGATCCTGAGACCATTGGCTTGATCCCGGAGGTGCTGCGAGCGCAACACCTGAAAACCTTGGATCTCACGGGGGGGGCTCCGGAACTTCATCCTCAGTTCAGGTCCCTGGTGCGAGAGGCAAGGAGCCTGGGCGTGGAGGTGATTGACCGCTGCAACCTGACCGTTCTGCTTGAGCCTGGCCAGGAGGATCTAGCCGGTTTCCTGGCAGGAGAGGGCGTCACGATCGTGGCCTCCCTTCCCTGTTACAGCCAGGAGAACGTGGATCGCCAGCGGGGGCGAGGAGTCTTCGCAGCAAGCATTGAGGCCCTGAAGCAGCTCAATGGGTACGGGTATGGAGTGGAGGATTCCAACCTTCACCTCCATCTGGTGTACAACCCCTCAGGAGCAACCCTTCCCCCTGCCCAGAGGGCCCTGGAGGAGTCCTACAGGGAGGTGCTGGGCCGGGAGTATGGGCTGAGGTTCAACCATCTGAAAGTGATGAGCAACATGCCGATCCAACGGTTTGCTGAGCAGCTGGAGCGGGAGGGAGCCCTGCAGGACTACCAGGACCTCTTGCGCCAGAACCATGCGTTGGCGAACCTGCCAAGGGTGATGTGTCGGACCTTGATCAGCGTGGACTGGCAGGGAAGGCTCTATGACTGCGATTTCAACCAGATGCTTGGCCTGAAGTCAGCCCTGGGCAGCCACCTGCGGGATCTGTTGGAGCCGATCGAGCCTGGCGCTCCGATTCAGGTGGGAGAGCACTGTTTTGGCTGCACGGCAGGAAGTGGTTCCAGCTGTGGGGGAGCGCTCCAGCCGGAGGGAGCGGCCCCCTAATCCAGATGAACCGGCAGGGGTCGTGCCGCGGTGGCATTCGCAAAAAGCCTGCAACCGATCTGCAGGGTCCCCTCGTCCAAGAGACGACCAATCCGAAGGGCCATCGCCTCCTCCTCCCGACTGAACATGGACTGATGGACGGTGATCCAGTCGATTTCTTGCTGGGTGATGATCCCCGTTGACAGGGATTCCAGATAAACCTCTCCCAGGTTCATGACGGGCGGAAACGGTGGGCTGATCGTATTTCCAGTGATGGCTGAGAAAACACTGGGTTTCCGAATGCGAAAAACCGGATGGCTCCCATCCGTAGGAGGTCCGAGCATTCTTCCGATTCTGTTAAGATTCCGATGGTTGCCAAAGAGCGGTGTACGAGAACCACCCTGTCCTTCACTCCCTGGAGGTTCAGCTCAAATCCCTTAGCGATCAATATCAGGCCCAACCGAGTGAGATGAACCGCTATGCCCTGGTGCGGCAGGAACAACTCCTGGCCCAGTGGGCCCCCTTCTGGCGTCCGCAATCCTGAGAACAGGTCAAATGTGACCGATTGTTCCCTGGATGGCCCGTTGCTTTCAGCTGCGATTTAGAACATGGTCACCGACGACGTAGACCCCCCGTCGGATCTGAGCGCCACCTGCCTGGCTGCTCCGGAAAAGCCCTCGCACGCCCATGTGAGGGCTTTTCTGTGAGGACAGCTCACCAGAGCTCCAGCCTCGGGGGTGTCTGATCGAGTCTCCAGAGCTGCTGTCGCTCCCGCAGGAGTTCCTGCCCGACGATCGCCTCCACGCCAAGAAGGGAAAACACCGGATTGCTGGGGAGAATCGCCTCCACGCTCTGGATTGGAGGGGCCTGAAACCCAAGACCGATCCCCATGAGGCGTTGGCGCTGCACCATCTGCTGGCCGCAAACCCCAACAAGGCGGGCAGGCTGCCGTTGCCCCAGGGGGAGGAGGTTCGACGCCAGGGCAGGGGTGAGGAACAATCCTTCAGCGCCCGTATCCGCCAGAGCGGCATGGGTGCGGATGGGCTCCCCTGAGGGTGGGCGCAAACGAATCGGAAGGAGGGGCACCCCACGCCGCCAGATCATGGGCAGGCTGTCCAGGGGAGATGGCATGGCCTGACGCCATTGAAGGGCAGGCCTGCCGAAGCGCACGCTTCCGCCCTGTGGATCGATCAGGAAGGGGAGCTGCCTGAGGGATGGGGCACCGATCACGCCATCCACCCCCTCTGGCAGGGCGGCAACAGGAATCACAAGGGCCTCCAGACCCCTCAGGTGCAGGGGTTGCCGGGAGGAGGCGGGAAGGTGGAGATCCGGAAGCTGGACTTTTGCAGGCCTTAGCGTGTCACAACGCTCTCCACCGCCTGCCATGGAGAAGGCATCGGGAGCTAGAGAGGTGATCTCCAGTCCCAGCCGTTCCGCCAGGGCAGGCGTCACCATGGCCGAGGCGGCTCCGGTGTCGAGCAGCAACCGCACAGGACCACGAGCAGAACGGAAGCTGAGGATGGGCGTATCTCCTCCGGCAGCACGCTCCAGGGGGAGCTGGCCCTCACCCTGGATCTCCCCACCGCTCAGGGGGGTGCCCCGCTCCTGAATCAATGCAGCCTGGTGGGCGACAGGAGCACCCAAAAGCGCCTCTGGCATGCCGATCCAGAGGATGAACGCGAGCGGAAACCCAGCCATGAGAACTCTCATCGGAGGAGAGCCCACCAGAGAGGAACGGTGACCATGGCCAGAAGGGTGCTGCAGAGGATGAGGCTGGATGCCAGTGCTCCATCCCAGCCCTCCCCCTCGACTAGCAGATACACCGAAAGGGCCGTGGGGGCAGCGCCCTGGAGCACAAGAGCCTGCAGATCGGTCACGGGCAGGTGCAAAACCGTGCCGGCTGTCCACACCAGAAGGGGAACAACACAGAGCTTGAAGGCCAGGGCCCAGGGGAGTCCAGGGCTCAGAGCCAGATGCCCCCTCTGGATGGTCACCCCAAGCCGCATGCCCAGGAGCAAAAGAGCAAGGAGCAACACCGCGCGGGCTGGCCACCAGAACACGTCAGCCAGTTGGCTTCGCCAGGGGGAGAGGCTGGCCAGCGACGCCAGCAGAAAGCCCTGCAGGGCAGGGCTGGAGAAGAGAGCTGAAAGGTGCTTCGAAGGGTCCCGATGGAGACCCAGGAGCACCATCGGCCCCACAGTCCAGGTGATCAGGGTTCCGGCCACGTCATAGGCCGCGGCGGTTGCCATTGCTTCCGGCGAAAGCAATGCGAGGACAACGGGCAATCCCCAGTACCCAGTGTTTCCAACGGCCGCACCTAGGGTCAGCTCACGGCTTGCCAACAGCTGGCGGAGGCTGGGGATGGCCAGCAGAACAAGCAGACTCAGCAAGGGAACCAACAGGCCCACAAGCCCCACCTTCAGGAGGGTGAGGGACCAGCGAGAGCGCAACAACAGGGCGGCAAGACTGAGCGGTACACCCCAACGCACCAGCCAAGGGGCCATGAAGGCAGGCAGTGCGGGCCACCTCCAACCCAGCAGCAGACCCACCAGGAGTGAGGGAAGAAGCTCAAGGAGCAGTTGGCCCATCACTCTTCGCTACCCACCACTCCAAAACCCATGCTGACAGCCAAACGGGGAGCGGGCAGCAGTTGCAGGGAACACTTCCAGTCCCAACAGCAGCAAAGGACCCATCGCCATGACAGAGCCCTCCGATCTGGACACCCGATTCACCTCCCTCCAGCAGCTCCAGGAGGCCATCGCCAGAGGAAAGGGAGAAGACCCCTGGATCGGCCCACGGATGGGCTCAGGCGTGGCCCTTGACCATCTTCTGAACCTGTTGAAGGGAGAGCAGGGAATCCAGGCCGAAACGCTGATGGGCGTCATCGGCTTCCTCATCGGTCAAGGTGTCCAGGCCTCGCTCCACGACCTGCGTGGGCTGCATCTGGTGAGCTGCCGCAATGGTCTGAACTATCTCTTCGGAGATCCCCTCAACCAAAGGCTCACAGAAGGTCTTGATTCTCCCTGGGAGTTGCTCAGCGAGGCGAGCCGGCAGGAAGGCTGGGAGGATCTCCCCGCCCCGGAGATTCTGCTGCTGGAGGGGATTCAGCGCCTGGGATCAACCTCTCTTGCTGACCCCCGCCTTCCTGGGCATGAGGCCTCAGGGGGGCTGGATACAGGACCATGGTTCAGTGCCTGGCAACTGGTGGATCCGTTGTGCAGAGCGTTCTGTGCTGACCCCGACGAGTGGGGTCTCTTCTACGGGCTCCTGGGAGTGCGGGCGCTCCGCTTGGTGAAGTCATGTCTCTCTCCCGCCATCGCTTTTCGCCTGGCGATGGCGACGGCCATTGATGCATCCAAAATCCCAATGATCGGAAGTGAGAGGGCTGCAGAGGCCGTTACGGCAGGTGGAACAACAGAAGGGGAAGCATGAGGCAAGGCAATGGGCGCAGCGTCAGATCAGGGAAAGCCCTTTTGCGACAAGCTAATTGGCCTCCTGGAGAAGGGAGGCATCCCCTGGCGCGTCCCATGGAGAGATGGGGACTTCGGCAAGCAGCATTTGAATTTAATCAGCGGCCAACGCTATGGAGGCACCGACGTGATTCTGCTGGAAGTGGCCAGGGTGGCTCGGGATGCGCCATTGCCCTTCTGGTGCACTTACATGGAAGCCAAACACGTGGGACTCGCCCCACGCAGAGGATCCCAGGGGGTCCATCTGGGCTGGGCAGATCCATGCAAGGCCTCCTGCAGGCAAAACCAGATCGTGGTGTTCAACGTCATCGATCTGGTGGGTGCACCACTGCAGAAACTTCTGGCCAGGAGACAGCGAAACAGCAGGGAGCTGGCCCGAACATGGCAAGGTTGTGAAGCTTCTCTTGCCGATCGCGCCCGCAGCCTGATCCTGCCAACTGAGGGTGCATCAAGGCTGGCAGCCTTTGAGGATCCTTGGGCAACAGCTACGGACAAGCCTCTAGCAGAGTTTCTCTGGGAGCTGACCTGGACATTGCTGGCAGATCAGATGAATGTGAGAAGGGAGTGCGGAGGTTTTTTGTTAGCAGAGGCTGACTGGATCCAGATGCTCGAACGATCACCCCAGACTTTTTTTGATTCTCTGGCCTGGGCCAGCAAGGCGATGAATGCTCTGGCACCTGCGACACAGAGCAAGGGGATGTGCTGACAAACCCAGGATTTTGGTGTGGTTCGCCACGTTTAGACTGGGCCATTTCGCTAGGACGTGCTGAATCATCCAGGTTTACGCCCAGATGCTGACGCCAAGTACGCGCCTCAAGCTTCAGGAGATCATCCAACGCATTGCCAACTCTGAACCTGTTTCACTGAAAGATCGCATTACTGTGCAGAAGTTTGCGGATCGTGATCCCTCCGTCTGGGGATGGCTCAAGCAGGCCCAGAGACAACAACAGGAAGGTTTACCCAAACCAGGTCTTGATCGCTTCCTGGCCGACATGAACATTGGAGAAGTTGGGCCCAGAGGGGCCTTCGACCCGCGGAATGATGATCTAGGTGAGTGGTTCTCAGGAGCCCCTACCTGGCTGCGACGAAGCTGATGGGTACATCAACTTAGAAGTCTGAAAGCGTCGCAGACGAGACCACATCCCCTTTCAAGATCTGCCTGGATGGGCTCAGCAGACCTATGGCCGTGTCTGATCAACCATCAGTGTGCTCTTTGGACGTCCGGAGCGGGGCAGTGACCAGTGAATCTTCCAACGGCCCAACCGATGGCCCCCTCCTCTGCAGCTATCGGAACTCCACGGATCGGATGGCGATCGTACGGGCAAGAGGTGCAGAGCACTACTTTCTTGAACGGGTTGTCTTCCCCTTTGAACTGATGACCTTTCACTGCCCCAAGGGTTGCGAAGTGGAAGTGATCACACGGACACCCGCCGGACTCGAGGAAAGCGAATGGGTGTCTGCAGAGGAGCTGGTGGCTGGTGAGAAGGGAGGGATGTCCGAGCAGGACTGGCTACCACTGCGAAGCATCCGGAAAGTAAATATTCGCTCAAATGGAAGCTCGGTACACCTGAACTTGCCCTAGACAAGCAGAGCTTGGTGGTTGAAGTGTGGTGCTCCCGGACGGCGAAAAATTGCGGACACTTGAGCGAATCAGCCGGACTCAAGGAAGCGGTGTGCAGAGAACCGATGTGCTGGGCAACTGGCAATTGAGGCAGATCTGGCCCAGGACCAGCGAGCAACCCTCCAGAGCCAGTGGAATCCTCTTGCGGAGCCTCAGAGCCCATCTTCACATCGCTGACGCGGAAGATGGCCCCGACCTCTCGCTCTGCAACTCCATCTCCATCGCTGGATTCCGACTCGCCTTCACAGGTCCAGGCAGGTTGTGCCAGAAGAGACCCCTCCTGATGTTTCACTTTCTGCGTTTGCAGATCTCACTGGCGGAGACGGTGCTCTTTACCCGGGCTCTGGCAGAGCCCTCCAGACAACGAGAACCGTTCTTCGCGCTGATAGGCCGAGGATCCATGGAGTCTGGATCGGCCTGGCTTGCTGCCAGAGGTCGCGGTGGTGGCCTGGCTCTCTGGGTGCAGGAGGATGGGCCGACTGCGTCATAGGAGGCACCGGTGGGGAGAACCTATGCCCTGAATCCCGCCAGGCAGTGTGATTATTCGGGCAACATGCGCAATCTCTGGGATTTACCACTTGACAGGCTCTCCATTTATTGCCACCCCTTTGAACATCCAGGTGGATATTTCAAGGTTTCATCCCAGGCCACTTGTCACGGGCAAGAGTGGATCGGCATGGAACGCTACCTTGCAATCATTGAGGAAACAATTCCCTATAAGATCCTCAGCCTGAAAGAGAAGACATCACTCCTGGCTCGGCACTTTAAGTCGACAGCAATCGATCTCGAGCACCACGCCTGTGTCTTAATCGATTATCTCAATATCAAGTCGAATTACTTTCATTGGTTCCTGGATGCCCTGCCGCGAATCCTTGCCGCGGAAGCCTACAGGCAGCTAACGGGTCATCCCTTCAGTCTGATCGTGCCCCAGAAGGTGCAGCCTTGGCAGAGTGCCTCCCTGCATTTTCTCGGAATCCAGCCCGAGCAACTCCTCTTCGTGGGACAGGACTCTTCCCATCGAGATATGTGCTTCGAACGTTTGATCACGACCTATTCGCACAGGCACATCCGCCGCAGCAGCACAGGGCACTTTGACGCTATGGGTCCAGAAGCGATCAAGGCACTCTCCAAGCGACTTCTTGACGGAGCCGCCAAGAGCGAAATACCGCTTGAGGTGAGCCAGCGTCTCTACATTGCTCGAGGCAATGTTCAAAAGCGTCGTGTCAGCAACGAAGAGGCTGTGATGACTGTTCTTTCAAGATATGGATTTGAGCTTGTGAGTCTGGATGGCATGCCACTGCAGCACCAGATTCAAATCTTTCGCAAAGCTACGCACATCATTTCAGCCCATGGTGGTGCACTGACAAATCTGCTGTACATCCCAGCGGGCTGCCAAGTGCTGGAGATTTTCCAGACAGGGCATGGGCTGAGACCCGACTTCTTTCAGTTGGCCGCGCTAGGCAGAGGGCTCTACAGCTTCAATTATGCACAAAGCTATAACGAGGCCAATGATATTGAAATTCCGATCGCTGTGCTGCAGTCTTTTCTTGAGGCTAGTCTTTAAATGCAATCAACTTGCCTTCTGCTGCCGTCAGCCTGAGGGGAAATCACGCGTATCCCAGCCATCGAGCAGACCGTCCCACCATCTTCCTCGGAAGGTTCCCGCTTCAGGATTGCGATCATCGGAGCCGGAGTCGCTGGGTGCACGCTGTCAGCAGAGCTCTGTCAGGGGGGATGGAACCCAGACACCATCAGCCTCTGGGAGGCCGGGAGGGGACCGGGGGGTCGCACGGCGACCCGACGCTCACGAAAGGATCCAACCCTGAGGGTGGATCATGGTGCCTCCCTCTTCAACATCAGCAGCACGCCAGCACCAAGGGCCCTGCAAGCTCTTCAGGAAGGCGGCTGGGTGGAGCCATGGAAGGGAGCCATCGCCCTGATCAATGAAGCGGCTGAGCTGCTTCCGCATGATGGGGCGGACCCTCTGTTCCAGGGACGCTATTTCCAGGGACGTCCAGGAATGGAGCAGCTCTGTGAGGGTCTGTTGCACCAGGCCAGAGGGATGCATACCGGCTTCGAGACTCTTGTACGCGACGTGGCCCGTGATCGGGATCAGTGGGTGCTCAAGGACTCGGAGGGCGCCCCCATCGCTGAAGCCGAATCCCTCGTGCTCACAGGCACGCTGCTGGCTCACCCCCGCAGCCGCCTCACCTTTGGATGGCCCAACCCTCCCCTGCAGTTGCTCGCTGAACAACTGCAGGATCCTCTGCTCAACCACGCCATGGCAGCCATCGCTTCCCTGCGCTTTGCAGCCCGAAGCTCCCTGCTGCTCAGGATCCCGCCTGGGGAGAGCGAGGCCTGGCTGGCTCTGCCATTCCGACTGCTGACCTTCACCCCCTCCGCCCAGCTGCGGTGGGGGCTCTGGCGGGTCTCCATCCAACCCTTGCTGGATGGTTCCTGCGCCGTTGTCGCCCACTCCAGTGCCACCTTTGCTGAAGAGCACATCGGGATCTACGGATCCCGCTCCGCCATGGCTCGGCAGCTTGGCCTGACCCCTTCTCCCGAGCAGGAACAGCAGGTGATCGCCGATCTGGGGGCTTCTCTCTCTGATGTCATGACCCCCTGGTTGCCCCGAGGGGCTTCGTCCGCTGTGGATCGCCAACTGATGCGATGGGGGGCAGCCTTTCCCCTCGCTCCTGGCCTCCCTCCAGAGCTGCAGTGGAACGCTGATCTGAACCTTGGCTTCTGCGGAGACTTCATCGCTGGCCCTGGTTTTGGCCGGGTGGAAGGGGCGATGCGCAGCGCTGAGACACTGGGTGCGCAGCTGGTGGGCCTGGCCCGCTGAGGCGCTTCAGACCACAAGAACCTGGCCCTGGGGTTGGGTCTCCAAAGGGGGGAGGGCGGAAGGGATCTGAGCCGCCATCTTCTGCAGCCAGTCCATCAGCTCCTCCACCTGACGATCAATCGGAAGGGCTCCCAGCCCTCGGGCAACCATTTTGGCGGAACTGCCGGTTCCAGCCTGGTACACCAGCCGCCCATGGAGATGGGTGGGAAGTCCCTGACGAAGCCGTCGAAAGGCAGGTTCTTCCATGGGTGTTTCAAGAACAAGATTGGGTTTTTCCGCCCTGATGCGTGAGACCCCGCATGTTCTTGCGACCAGCTTAAGCTCCAGGAGCCTGAGCAGACTCTGGACCGGCCCTGGAATCGGACCGTAGCGATCGATCCAGCCCGCAGCGAGTTCCAGCAGGGCGCCCTTGCTGCCGCACTGGGAAGCAGCGCGATAAGCGGCCACCTTTTCGTCGTTGTCGCTGATCCATTCCGCTGGGATGAATGCCGTGACCTGCAGATCCACCTGAGTGTCATCGACACTCGGGATCTCCTGCCCTTGAAGTTCAGCCAGGCACTCCTGCAGCATTTCCATGTAGAGGTCAAAACCAATGGTTTCCATCTGACCGCTCTGCTCCACCCCCAGCAGATTGCCGACGCCACGGATTTCCATATCGCGCATGGCCAGTTGATAGCCGGAACCGAGCTGGGCAAACTCCTGGATGGCCCGCAGTCGCTGACGGGCCCCATCACTCAGGGAAGCCTCCCCTGGATAGAACAGCCAGGCATGGGCCTGAATGCCACTGCGACCAACCCGACCACGGAGTTGATAGAGCTGGGCCAACCCGAATTTCTGCGCATCCTCAATCAGGATGGTGTTCACCCGGGGGATATCCAGACCACTCTCGATGATGGTGGTGCAGAGCATCAGATCCGCTTCACCGCTGTTGAAGGCCACCATGGCACTCTCCAGCTCTCCCTCAGGCATCTGGCCGTGGGCCACGATCAACCGCATGCCGGGCAGCATGGCCTGCAGGCGCTCGGCCCCTTCATCGATCCCCTCAACCCTTGGCACCACATAAAACACCTGGCCGCCCCGATCCAGCTCCTGGCGCACCGCGCTGCGCACGGCCTCTTCATCAAACGCGGCCAAATGGGTACGAATGGGACGACGCAGGGGAGGGGGAGTGGTGATCAGGCTCATCTCCCGAACCCCTGAAAGACTCATGTAAAGGGTCCGGGGGATGGGAGTGGCACTCAGGGTGAGTACATCCACGTCCTTCCGGAGCGACTTGATCCTCTCCTTCTGCTGCACCCCGAACCGCTGTTCCTCATCCACCACAAGGAGACCGAGATCCTTGAAGGTTGTGCCTTTCCCGAGGAGCTGGTGGGTGCCGACGACCACATCCACCTGGCCGGTACCGAGACCATCCAGAATCGATCGCCGCTCACTGGCCGTACGAAAGCGATTCAGCAAGGCCACTTTCAAGGGATAAGGGGCATACCGCTCACTTAGGGTGCGCCAGTGCTGCTGGGCCAGAACGGTTG
The DNA here is from genome assembly GCA_040375715.1 of Aphanothece sp. GTDB lineage: Bacteria > Cyanobacteriota > Cyanobacteriia > PCC-6307 > Cyanobiaceae > Cyanobium. The sequence goes on along the minus strand of JBEIRX010000001.1, from coordinate 47,724 downwards.
TGGGAGCCAGCATGGCCACCTGTTTACCGGCGGTGACTGCCTTGAAGATCGCCCGGATGGCGACCTCTGTCTTACCGAAACCCACATCTCCGCAAACCAGCCGATCCATGGGCTGCGGCTGTTCCATATCGCGCTTCACTTCAGCAATCGCACGAAGCTGATCGGGGGTGGGGTCATAGGGGAAGGACTCCTCCAGCTCCCCCTGCCAGGGGCCATCGGAGGGGAAGGCAAACCCCTGGATCTGATGACGCTCGGCATACAGCTTCACCAGATCCATCGCCACCTTGCGGATGGCCTTGGCAGCCCGCTCCTTGGTGCGCTGCCAGGCGGTGCCACCCATCCGGTTCAGCTCCGGACTCCCTTCCCCGGTCGCCCGGAAGCGCCCAAGACTGCCCAGCTGATCTGCCGCCACACGGAGCAGGCCGTCGGCGTACTGAACCACGAGGTAATCCCGGGCCTCGCCCGCCAACACCAGCTTCTCGATCTTCAGAAACCGGCCGATGCCATGGTTGCGGTGAACGACAAAGTCGCCAGGCACCATCCGATTCGGATCCACGGTGCGACTGGCGGCGCGACGACGACGACGAACGAAACCGTTGGCGGCAAGGCTGTGCTGGCCGAAGAACTCCCGATCAGTGACCAACACCAGTTTCCAGGCTGGCAGCTGGAGACCTTCCAGCTCGGCGCTGCCGCGGCTCTTGAGAGCCACCGGAGTGTTCTGACTGAGCAGTCGCTCAATCGCAGGGGCATCCCCTGGATTAGGCACAAAGCGGGCGACACAGTCGTGCTCCTCCAGCAGGGCCACCGCGCGGGTGGGCTGGGCGGAGAGCAACCACACCTGCTGCTGCTCCCGGAGGTAAACGCGAAGTTGTTCAGCAAGGCGGCCAAAGGCATTGGGATGGGCTGGAACAGGCCGGGCGGCCAGATCGAAACTGTTCGGAGTGGCATCCCTCTGCAGCAATTCCGCCAGATCGAATCCGAGAAAGGCCTCCAGATCTGCCAGCGCAACCTCTGGGGGACGGTGCAGTCCGTCTGGGCGCAGAGCATGGAGCTCATCAGACATGCGCGCATCAAGGTCGCTCCAGACCTCCCGCTGATGCTCTTTGGCATGGTCAAACCACTGCTGGCCATGGGCCAGGCACTGCCTGCGTTCGTCCACCGCCACGACCGTATCGGCAGCGAGATAGTCCAGCAGGGACGCCGGTTGAGTCCACACCAGTCCCATCAGACGGCGGAGTCCCTCTGGGGTTCCACCCGCTTCCAGTTTTGTGAACCCCTCTGAACCCAGCAGGGCGGGCAACCCGGGGAGGGGTGTGTCACGCAGAGCCTCGGCCACAAGGGTGCTGAAGCTCGTGGGGGTGAGCACCACCTGCTCAATGGAGTCCAGGGAGCGCTGGGTGGCCGGGTCAAATTCGCGCAGCTTCTCCAGCTCATCGCCAAAGAACTCAAGCCGCACGGGGAGTTCGGCGCTCACTGGATAAACATCGAGAATATCGCCGCGGCGACTCCAGGACCCCTCCTGCTCAATGGCAGAGACGCGCTCATAGCCCAGGCGGGCAAGGGTTTCTGCCAACCCACCCAGAGAGTGGGTATCTCCCCGTTTCAAGGTGAGGACATGGCCGGCAAGAACCTGCCGGGGAGGGAGATGGGGCTGCAGAGCTCTCTCAGTGGCAACGATGGCAACCTTGGAACCTTGCAACAGTTCACTGAGCACCTGCATCTGCCCCCAGGTGATCTCACTGGTGGGATCAAAGGGTTCGTAGGGGGATCCCTCGCTGGTGGGGTAAAGCAAACCGTTCCACCCCATGGTGTCCAACAGAGCTGCCCAGCGACCTGCCTCCTCCAAGGTGGGCACGATCACAAGCAGAGGAGCATCAGCAAGCCTGCTGAGTGCGCTCGTGATCAGGGAGCGGGCCACCCGGCTTCCCCCGCGCAGGAGAAGGCGATCTCTGCGTCGGGCACGCTCTAGAACCTCAGCCGTGAGCGGCGCCTCCTTCAACTGACGCACCAGGGCAGTGAGGGGCATGGAGTAAGGGGGAGCGACATGGTGATCCTCGCAAGTCAGCCCCTGGTGAGGGGGCTGACGCGAGAGGGAAACTGTGGTATTTTCTACACCGATTCAATCGCTCGGTGTATTTCTACAAATGTCCCGCCTGCGATTGTTTACCCGTTCGCTACAAACGTAAGCCCAGAACTTCTCCTACTTGTCTCCGTTGTAGCCGAACGCTCCAGCGAGTTTCAAACCTGAAGAAAGGATACATTTGGGCCCTCGGCTTGGCCGCTTCAGGGATGGCCTTGCTGACCCTCCCAGACCTCCTCGAGCATCTTGCGGAGGGTCGTTCCGGGGTCATGATCGGGAATCTTCAGGAAAGCCTGCTGCCTGTGGAAAGTAGAACCAGGCAGTCTGATGTGGTCAACACCGATGATCTGCTGAGCCAACTTGCTCTTGCGGATCAGCAATGGACCCCCCAGGAAGAGATCCTTGGGGATGGCAGCAAGCGTTATCTCTATAAACGAAGGGCAGATGAGGCTGATCTCAGCATCAAAGACCTCCGCAAGCTGATTGAATCTCCTCCTTCATTTGATCGTGAACAGCAAGACATCTTAAAGCTCCTGCAAACTCTCAGACGTGCTGGTGTTCTCGTTCTCCTGACGGAACCCCGTAAGAAGGGAGCCGCGGCTGAGTGGGATCACAGAATTGGCACGTTGAGGATCCAACCGAAAATGACTGAGAAAGGCTCAGTAGATTTTCTGAGAGTTCTTGGTCACGAAGCTGTCCATGTCGCCCAGAGCTGCATGGCTGGGGATCTGAAGGCCAGACCAAAATCTCTTGGCCTGGCCATTGCAAACCCAGAACAGCTGAAACAAAAGCTTTCGGATCCAGTGTATTCAGATGCAAGCCGTTGGGAGCAAGCCCTGGAACTCGAGGCCTATGCCACTCAGGACGACAGCAGCAGAATCAGACAACTGGTTGTTAATAAGTGCAAATTAGCCATGGATGTGGCGAATTAAATCCACACATTTACAGGAATATCCCCACTCATTGTCATACCAGGCCACAAGTTTCATAAAGGTATCACCCAAAGCAATTCCTGCGCCGGCATCAAAGATGGATGTGCATGAATCCCCGAGGAAGTCAGTGGAAACCACATCATCTTCGGTGTAGGCAAGGATCCCTTCAAGCTCCCCCTCGGCGGCAGACTTCATGGCCTTCTTCATGTCCGTATAGGAGGTGGGGCGCTCCAGATTCACGGTGAGATCGACCACAGACACATTCGGTGTGGGCACTCTGAAGGCCATGCCGGTGAGTTTGCCGTTCAAGGCAGGGATCACTCTGCCAACCGCCTTGGCCGCGCCAGTAGAAGAGGGGATGATGTTCTGAGAAGCGCCCCTACCACCCCGCCAGTCTTTGACGGACGGGCCGTCGACAGTTTTCTGCGTTGCTGTGGTGGCATGCACAGTGGTCATCAGACCACTGACAATGCCGAAATTTTCATGAACCACTTTTGCCATTGGCGCCAGGCAATTGGTGGTGCAGGAGGCATTGGAAACAATATCCTGACCCGCATAAGTGTTGTGATTCACCCCCATCACAAACATCGGAGTTTCATCCTTTGAGGGTGCGGAAAGAACCACTTTCACTGCTCCGGCACGGAGATGCTTTCTGGCCAACTCATCGGTGAGGAAAAAACCCGTGGATTCCAGAACCGTATGGACCCCTGCCTCCCCCCAGCGCAGCTGCTCCGGGTCACGCTCTGCTGAGATCCGGATTTTTCGGTCATTCACCACAAGAGAACCATCGTGCACATCCACCTCTCCTTTAAACCTTCCATGGGTTGAATCATAGCGAAGCATATAGGCGATATAGTCAACATCAATAAGATCATTGATGGCCACCACTTCAATATCTGAAGTCTCACAGGCACGACGAAAGACCAGCCTGCCGATGCGGCCAAAGCCGTTGATACCAATGGGGATGGCCATGAGACCTGCAACTGGGCGTGTTCGGCTTAGTTTAAGCAAAGGGTGCGCGCTCAGGCCTGCTGGCTGGGTGCAAGAACTTCACTCTCAAGCAGCAGATTGAATGCCAGCAACTGCTCATCACTGAGATGTTGCCGACTGACCACAGCAAAGTGTTGTTCCAGCGATTGGCGGGCTTGCAGTGTTGTCCAGCCCAGCTGTGACAGAAGCCCATCACACTGTTCCAGGAGTTCGGATCGGCGCAGAGGCAACGGCGCTCCCTCGGCCTTAGTGCCAGAGGAAATCCCTTCCAGTGCTCGACGCAGCAGCATCAGATCGGCGTAGCGGGTAAGCCTAGTGCGACTGGGATGCCCAAACAACCGCTGCATGTAAGTCCGCTCCTCCTCCCTCCCCCAGCCCAGACGTTTCAGGATGCGGTCGATGTCCGAGAGATCCGCACTCCAATCCTCCGGATCACTGAGGTCGGGCTCGGCTCCAGCGCTTGGCGCTGTGGAGGATGGGACAAGAGCCTGGGGCGGCTCCTCTGCCGGAAGGGATCCGGGAGTGGGAAGGGATGTAGGGGTGGGAAAGGGGCCAGAACTGTCGGAGGGCGATGGAGGTTGGCTGGCCCTGGGGCTGGGGCTGGGGCTGGGGGTGGGGGTGGGATTGGGAGCTGGGCTCTGCAGCCTCTGGCGCAGCCGCTGGAGTCCCCGATCCTCCGCCTCCTCAGCAGACATGGCCTCACCCAGAGCCGCTCCCAGAAAACGCTCTCCTGCATAGGCCTCCACAAGGACAACACGCTGCTGGCCATCGGCGTGCACCAGACGAACCCGGATTTCCATCGCACCACCCGTCGGAGGAGCCTGTTTTTCTAGGATGGTGGTGCTCTGCTCGATCGGCGAGCGTCCGCGCAGCCTGATGAGAGGCAGATCACTTCATGGAAGCAGAACGTGTTCCTTCCCTCACCCCACTGATCAGCGGGGCAGACCAGTGGCATGAATTCCTCTTGCTCCTGCCACTGCTGATCGCCCTGGAGTGCATTCTCTCTGCAGATAACGCCATCGCATTGGCAGCAATTTCACGACGACTTCAAAACCAGCAGTTGCAACGACGTGCGCTGAATATCGGGTTGATGTTGGCGTTGATCCTGCGCCTCTGTCTGATTGCCACAGCCAAGTGGGTGTTGGAATTCTGGCCACTTCAGCTTGCCGCAGCTGGTTATCTGCTCTGGCTGAGCGGCAAGCAGCTTCTACCCGCATGGTGGCCCGGCCAGCCTGACGGAGGTGCGGGTCCAACTGATCTGTCCAGCTCTCCTGAGGGCGAAAGCGCGACCGAAAACCAATCTAATGATCACACTCCAGCGGCAGAATCACTGCCGATCGGGAGGGTGGTGCTCACCCTGGCCCTCACTGACCTTGCCTTCTCTCTGGACAGCATTGCGGCTGCCGTGGCTGTGACGGACCGGCTGCTCATCGTGATGACAGGCGGGGTGATCGGGGTGCTCTCCCTGAGGCTGACGGCAGGGCTGTTCACCCGTTGGCTCGAGATCTTCCCAAAGCTGGAAACCGCTGGATATGTGGCTGTGGGATTGGTGGGAGCACGGTTGCTGCTGCGTCTCCTTGCCCCTCAGCTCACCCCTCCTGAATGGCTGCTGCTGCTCTCCGTGGTGGCCCTGCTGGGCTGGGGCTTTTCCACCCGCCAGTCCCTGCCGCCTGAAGCAGAAGTGAATCCGTAGGGGGCTATTTGATGCAAGTGGAGCTGCGGCTGGGGGAGTCAAACCGTCTGATTGCAACGATTGACATGGCCGAGCTGCAGGCCATTCCCCAACCCGGGATGTGGATGGACTGGCAAAGGGAGTCCTTTCTGATCCTGCAACGACGTCATCGCTACCAGCTGCGGCAGGGCTGCTACGAGCTCGCCACCATTGCACTAATGGTGAAACGGCAGGTGCAACCGCTGGATGCCCAATGGTGGAATGGCCGCTGGGTGATCGGGGATCCCCGCTGTGCGTTCAATGCCCGCAGTCCTTTGCTGCGCTGCGCCGTGCTGCCTGAGGGCCCCTGCGCCACCTGCAACCATTTCAGCGATCGCAGCTGAGGTGATACAGACGCAGCTCCTGGATGTTTCTGAGCATCTCTACTCAATTCCCTTAAACTGTAAGTGCTGTTACCACCAACTCTCCTGCCAACGAAGTTGCGTAGCGAAGACGAAGCGTTTCTGGAACGCCATGACAGCAACTGTTCCCAACAGCAGGACCATGAGTGAAGCCCTTGATGCACCGGCAGCTTTTGCAGCCATTGCGCTCGCTGCCGTTTCCTGGGACGGAGTGCTGAGCATGGCCGGATCCCGTGCCCTGCGCCACTCGCTGGATTACCGCCACCCCTATTGCGATTACGGGGATGGGGGAATGGTGAAGCTGATGGATCGGCTCCTGCGCGAGATGCGCAGCAAAGGGGCTCAGCATCTGATGGTGGAAGCAGCAGAAGCGCTGAACCCACGCCAGCGTTCCACCGCCTACGCCGTGGCAGCCGAGATCATGCGATCGGATGGCCCACTTCAGGACGACGAGCGCAATATCCTTGGCAACCTGGCAACCACCCTCGGGCTTTCGGATACGGAAACCGCGCAGGTGCTCTCCGTGATGGACCTGCTGCACGCTGACGTTGTGGGCAACTGACCCCTCAGAGGGCCGTGCGCGATGATCGAGCATTGCGACAAGCCTCGCCCATGACCGCAAGCAATCCCCGTGTCTTCTTTGACATCAGCATCGGCGGAAAGCCTGCAGGCAGGCTGACCTTCGAACTGTTTGCAGATGCCGCGCCCAAAACAGCTGAAAATTTCCGTGCACTCTGCACAGGGGAAAAGGGGGTTGGCCACAGCGGCAAACAGCTCACCTACAAAGGATCAGGCTTCCATCGCATCATTCCCGATTTCATGTGTCAGGGAGGGGATTTCACCGCAGGTAACGGCACAGGGGGAGAGTCCATCTATGGCATGAAGTTTGCGGATGAGAACTTCAAGCTCAAGCATGACCAGCCGGGTCTACTGAGCATGGCCAATGCGGGACCCAACACCAATGGCTCACAGTTTTTCATCACCACAGCTCTCACCCCCTGGCTGGATGGCAAACATGTGGTCTTCGGAGTGGTGCGGGAGGGCCTTGAGGTGTTGGAGGCCATGGAAGCCTGCGGGACCAACAGCGGCAAACCCACACAGGCGGTGCTGATCACCGATTGCGGCGAGCTCCAGGGGTGACCCCCATCACATCGGGGTGAAGGCCAGACAACTCAGCCATTGGTCTTGATGGCGACCATGCTCAGGAAGATGGGTTTCCATGCACGCGGTGATGGTGCGTAAGGTCTGAACTGTGGCCGTGATGTTGGGCCCCTTGTTCAGCATCAAGGCTTCTGCCCTTGCCCCCATGGCGGCATCCGTAATCTCAGCTCGGGTCGGCGTTCCATGGCGGACCATGGAGTCCAGAACCTGGGTGGCCCAGATGCAGGGCACATGGGCTGAGGCACAGAGGTGCAGCATCTCTTCTTGGATCTGCGCCAGGGCCTCCCAGCCGCATTCAACAGCCAAATCCCCACGGGCAATCATTACCCCAAGCGGAGAAGTGTGGCGCATGGCTGTGAGCAGCAGCCGGGGAAGATTGAGAAAAGCACGATGGGTTTCAATCTTCAGCACCAGGCCGATCTGAGGTCGACCCCGAGTGGCAAGGAGGTGATGCAAGGCCTCGATGTCAGCCTCCTCATGCACATAGGAAAAGTTGAGGATGTCGGCATGGTGGGCCGCAAACTCGAGATCCTGCAGATCTTTTGGCGTCAGCGCAGGTAGCGACACAGCGCTCCCGGGCAGATTGATGCCTTTGTCGGACCGGAGACGTGCTCCGCGAGCTGGGGCATGGGTGATCAACAGCACCACTTGCTCCGGAGCCACATGCTCGATGACCGCCCGGATTCGGCCCTCGTCGAAGACCACGGGCTCCCCCACCCGTAAGGAAGAGAACACCTCTGGGCAGGAACAAGGAATGGCATCCAAAGCATCCGTGATGGAAGCGGTCAATCGCAGGCGTTCCCCAACATGCACAACCCTTTCACCTGCCATCGGGGGCAACTCAGCGATCTCAATTGACCCTTCTCCTCCCTCCTGGACAAAGCGAAGCCCTGCCGTGAACCGACAGCGCTGGGTACAGCGCATCCGGATCCCCATCGGGCCGATGTCCATCACCTGAAGCTCTCGAAAACGGCCGGAGGCATCCCTTCCCCGGAGACGATGGCCTGGCTCCAAGGTTCCCCATCCTTCTTCCCCAATTGGCAAAAGGGTCTCTCCCTCGGAGAGAGCTCTCCTTCCCTCGGAGCCGTGCAAGGGCTTCACAGGAGAAGCCCAAAGCCGAGCGGGGGAAATCAATCTCCCATACCGATCCCTGCGGGGCCGAGCATCCACCACTCCAGATTCCTGGGGAAGGGGGCCCGTGCGCATCTTCGGGCCTGCCAAGTCCATGGCGACCCGACAACAACATCCCGTGGCTTGGTTCGCCAACCGCACCTTCTCAATGCACCGCCCCCAGATCTCAGGACCGTCGTGGGCGCAATTGATTCGCGCGATCCCCATCCCAGCTTCCACCAGCTCATGAATCAAGGTGGGATGGTGGGCCGCCTCCGCCGGCAGGGTCACCATGATCACGCGGGCTCCCGATTGGGCGCAGGAGCCAAAGAGAGCCTGGCTGTGGTGGGTGAGGAGCTCCAGACTGTGCAGATGGCTGGGTCCTTCAGGCTCTGGATTGGCAAGAGGTGGTTGGCGTTCCAGCTGCTCCAGCACATGGATCACCGCCCCAAGGGAGGCGGCGAGATGGCCGTCACATCCTTCGAAAGAACTCAGGCCACGTTCCCTCAGGGCTGAGAGCAAACCCGGATGGTTGGTGCGATGAAAGGCAATGAAGTGAAGGAGATTGCGGGCGCTCAGGCCGAAGGGGGCCGCAATGGAGGCCAGGGTGCGGGCTTCCTGCCGCTCCATCGCCACCATGTCCTGACGAAGCTTTCGCAGGTCGCTCAGAAGAGTCACCGGCAGGCAGGGGGGACTGACTCCATGTTGGGTCAGTCCAGTGGACCATCGGTTAAGACCTTGGAAAGGTGCTCTGGAGACTGCGGCGCACCCGATCGGACAGATCTTCCCCAAGCAGGGTGAGGGCTGCATACACCAGAACCAGAGCAGCAAGCTGATCCCAGGCGAAGGCCGTGAGGCTCTCGAGCAGCTGGCTTCCCAGGCCCGTGGCCCCCACCAGCCCCACCACCACGGTTTCCCGGAGAATCACATCGGCCCGGTAGGCCCCATAGGCGAGGTAGGAGCGGGCCACGGCGTTGAAGGAGCCGTAGAGCAAGCCCAGGCGGGTGCCACTTCCCATCAGCTGGAGAGCCTGCCGGGGTCCGGCAGGCGCATCCTCAAGGCTTTCCAGGAGCAGGCGGCCCAAGATGCCCAGATTGTGAAACCCCAGCGCCAGTGCGGCGACAAGCAGACCGGGCTGGAGCACGAAGAGCAGCAGTAGAGCCGTGAGTGGAGGTGGCCAGAGCCGCCCCATGGCCCAGATCAGGCGCAGGAGCGCCAGCGCCCAGGGCCATGGAGCCAGAAGAAGCAGCAGGAGGGGCGCCAGGCCCACGGCCAGAGCTGCTGCCAGCAGGGTGAGTACCAGGGTGTTGGCCACCAGGGAGAGCCAGGGCAGGGCCAACACCTGCTGCCAGTGGAAGGGACCCATCGGGGGCAGGGGCTGGGGATTGGTGAGGTCTGCAGGATGCACGCCAAGGGCCACGGCGATCAGAACCCCCAGGGGCACCAGGACGAGAACCACCATGAGCAGTTCCCTGCCTCCTGCTTCCAGGGGGCGATGGGGCGATGAAGCCCTCTGGTCCAAACGCAGCCGCCTGGGCGCCAGCCAGCGATGGCGCAAGGAAGCAAGCAGTTGCTCCAACAGCAGCATGGCGGCCAGGAGCAGCCAGAGGCCAGCCCAAAGTTCGCGAAATTCCAGGGACTGCAGGGTAAGTCGAAGCTCGGTGCCCAGCCCACCCAGACCGAAGACCCCAAGCAGGGTGGCACTGCGCAGGGCACACTCCAACCGGTAGCCCCCATAGCTCAGCATCCCCGGGAGTAAGGGCGGACCGAGGGCGGTGAGCAGAGCAGCAGGGGCTGAGGCGCCTGAGCAGCGCAAGGCCTCCAGCCGACTGGTGTCCAACCCATCCAGGAGATCTGCCAGCACCCTGGCTACCAAGGCGCTGTAGGGGATCGCAATGGCCGCCACGGCCACCACAGGCCGCAGACCAAGGATCTGCAGCAGCAGCAGCCCCCAGAGCAACTCATGAATGGAGCGGGGCAGGGCCAGGAGCCGGCGGATCCCCAGGGCTGGCCACAGGAAACCGGTGGTAGTGAACCAGAGGGTGCGGGAACTCGCGAGCCCAAGAACGATCCCCCCCAGCAGACTGATCATCCAGCCCAGCAAGGCCATGGCCAGGGTCACGGCCAACCCCGAGAGGGCAGAGCGCCAGACCAGCGGATCCAAGGACGGCTGCAGCGCCGCCTTGAGAAAGCGACCCAGCAGATCCAAGCCACCTCCATGGAACTGGCCGGGCAGCAGGAGCACGATCGGCACCAGCACCAGGGACGGGAGAAGCAGGAGCAAGGAGGGGGCCGGGGTGAGGCAGGCCGGGCTTACCCTTCGTGCCCAAGGCAACTCAGACATGGCTCAGGTGCATGCCGGCGTAGAGCTCTGTGAGTTGAGACTGGCTGAGGGACGCTGCGGGCTGATCAAAGCAGACCGTCCCCTGCCTGAGCCCAACCACCCGATCAAACCCTTCCAGCAGATCAGGGCGGTGGAGGCTCAAAAGGAGCGTGCGCGGCGCCTGGCCAAGCCTGAGGAGCAACGCCAGCACATCCTGTGCCCGCCTTGGGTCCAGATTGGCCAGGGGCTCATCCAGAAGCCAGAGCTCAGCCGGTTGCCTGAGCAGCCTGGCGATGGCCACCCGTTGCCTTTGCCCCCCGGAGAGACCTGAAACGGGGCTGCTCAGAAGCTGGGGCTCCAGATCAACGTGGCGAAGAGCATCCAGGTTGGACTGGGTCTCCAGGGGCATCAGCAGGTTGAGCCAGGCCTTGGGCCAGCTCCACTGGGCCAGACGGGCCGTGTTGAGGTTCTGCTGAACGCTCAGCTCCTCCACCAAGCGCAGATCCTGCCAGAGGGTGCCAATGCGGGCCTGCTGCTGACGGCGAAGACGGCGGGAGCGGGCGGGCGGCTGCCCACTCCAAAGCAACCGGCCACCATCCGGGGGGAGCAAGCCATTGGCCACGGAGAGCAAGGTGCTTTTGCCGGCCCCACTGGGACCGAGCAGGGCCACCCGCTCTCCGCGCTGGATCTGCAGGGTGATGCCCTGGAGCCGGGGGGTGTCACGTCCTCGCACCCGGATGGCTTCCAGAGAAAGCAAGGGCTCCATGGGGGAAGTTCAGCGGGGCAGTTCAGCGGATCAGGCCCACCTGGCGTCCCACCTCTTCAATGCGTTTGTAATCCTGGGGACGGGCCGTGGTGAATTGCTGGGCCCCGAAGAGTTCCAGGATCTGGTTCTGGTCGGGATCCTTCTGTCGCCAGGCCAGGATGGCCTGCTGCAGCCTCCCCGTGAAGCCTGGGCCAAACCGCCGATCCAGATCGGGTTGGGCCAGCCAGTGGTAATCGGGGTAGCCCGGGGTTTTCCAGAGCACAAACACCTTTTTGCGATCGGCCTTGCCATTGCGGAGGCTGGCTCGCCACACCTGTTCGTTGACCACCCCAACCTGATACGCCCCGCTTTGCACAAGAGCGATCGTGGCATCGTGGCTGCCGCTGAACCCGGGGGCCCCACCCGCCAAATCCTGGAGCTTCACCCCAGCCTGGGCCAGAAACCACTGGGGCATCAGCCGTCCGGAGGTGGAGCTCTCCGAACCGAAGGTGAACCGCTTGCCCTTCAAGGCCGTGAGCCCCTTCTGGGGCACGAAGGGGCTGAGCCCACTGCGGGGATTCGCAATGAATACGCTGTGAAAGGAGGCATCGATATCCCGCTGGGCGAGCACCTTTGCGCCAGGCTTCTGCAGCCGTGCCTGTACCCCTGTCAGCCCCCCGAACCAGACCACATCCAGATCCCCGGTGCGAAAAGCACTCACCGCCGCGTTGTAATCCACCATCGGCACATAGCGCACAGGCACCCCGAGCTGTCGGGAGAGCACCTTCGCCACCAGGGGATAGAGCCTGTTGAGCTTTTCAGGATTCTGATCGGGGATCGCGCTCAGGCGAAGGGTGGGGGCCGCAGCGGCGGGCAAGGACAGCACTGGTAGGAGCACCGCCGCAAGGGTGGAGAAGACAAATGCTCGACGCCGCATCAACTTTCCTCTTGAGGATCCGTGAGGTCACTGTAGAGAGAGGGAGGTCCGTGGCTGAAGACGCAATGGGCGGAGTTACATTCCTATCAGAAGCTTCAGATCACCCTTGAGCAACAAACGAGCATGGCCTTGATGGCTTCAGTCGAGGCCATCGGGATCGAGGAGTTCGTCGCTGCTGTTGGTCCAATCATTGATGTGCGCACCCCTTGTGAGTTCAGTCAGGGACATATTCCAGGAGCCATCAATCTGCCTCTGTTCAGCAATGACGAGCGAATTGAAATCGGAATCCTCTACAAACAACATGGTCGGCAGGCTGCCGTGCAGAGGGGGCTGAGCCTGGTGGGGCCCCGAATGGATCGGCTGGCTGCATCCCTGATCTCCGCCCACGCCCACCACCCTCACTCCCCCCTGCGGCTGCATTGCTGGAGGGGTGGATTGCGATCGGCGAGCATGGCCTGGCTGGCTTCCACCCTGGACCTGCCAGTGGTGCTGCTGGAGGGTGGTTACAAATCCTTCCGGCGCTGGGTGCTCGCCCAGATGGAGCACCCCTGGCCCCTGCGCCTTCTTGGCGGACGAACGGGTGCGGGGAAGACGGAACTGCTCCTGGCCCTGGCTGCCAGGGGGGTGGCGGTGGTGGATCTGGAGGGCCTGGCCCACCACCGCGGCAGCAGCTTCGGCGGCCTGGGTCAACCGCCCCAGCCCAGCACGGAGCAGTTTGAAAACCGCATTGCCTGGGTGCTCTATCCCCTTGAACAGGCCCAAGAGATCTGGTTGGAGGCCGAGAGTGCCCAGGTGGGCCGTTGCCGGATCCCAGCGGGGCTCTGGAAGCAGATGAAGGCCGCCCCCCTGCTGGAGGTGCGCCGGCCTCTGCCTTGGAGGCTACGCCATCTGGTGTCGATCTATGGCGGGCAGGACAGGGAGGCTCTGGTGGAGGCCACCCAACGCATCAGCAAACGCCTGGGCCCCCAGCGCACCGCGGTGGCCGTGGACGCCATCCGAGACGGCCGAATGGAGACGGCCTGTGCCCAGATGCTCGACTACTACGACCGTTGCTACGACAAGGACACGGCAGCCCATCAAGGAACAGCATTCGATCTGGAGGATCAGACAGCGGAGGAGAGTGCTGAACGGATGCTGGGAGACGGGCTGGTGAGAGCCTTTTAGGCCTTGCGGGTGTCATGCCCTTCCCGTGGTTCAGCCGATGCTTCGCACCCGGCCGATCACTGCCGCCTGGGCGAATCCGTTGCCCTGAAGCTCCTGCAGGGCAATGGCAGCCTGGTCCTGGGGAAGGGCGGCCAGGAGGGGCCCACAGGTCTGGGGATCGATCAACAGAGCCTGAAGGGCAGCCGTGGGAGGCTCAGGGGAACACCACCGCACCTGCCCCCCGATCAGGGTGAGAGCCTCTGCATTGGCAGGCGCAAGGCTGCTGGCGAATCCCTCGGCAAGCAAGTCGAGGCTGCCAGGGAAAGCAGGGATGGAGCCGGTATCGAGATCCACCAGCAGGTTGGGGGCCGAACTCGCGAGCATCTCGCCGAGGTGTCCGAGCAACCCGAAGCCTGTGATATCGGTGCAGGCCTGGCATCCCCGGGCAGCCAGCAGCTTCACCAGGGCAGCCTGGCTCTGCTGCATCACCGCCAGAGCCCCATCCATCCAGTGGGGATCGCCAACTGCGAGCATCGCCGCGGCAAACAGTACCCCGCTTCCGATGGGCCTACTGAGCAACAGGGCATCCCCCTCCCGCAGAGGGCCCTTCCCCCAGTGGCGCGCTTGAGGAGCCAGGCCATTGATGGTGAGCGACAGGCTGAGCCCGGCCCCATCCCGAGCCTCAAGGGTGTGGCCGCCGAGAAGACGAGCCTTGAGGGGGTCGAGCACGGAACGCACTCCAGCCAGGGTCTGCAGGAGGAGGTCTTCCTGCAGGGCAGACGAGGCTTCGGGCAGGGTGACCACCACCTGGGCACTCCAGACCTCGGCGCCGCTGGCCCAGAGATCACTGCAGGCATGAAGGGTGGTCAGGCGGGCGTTGAGCCAGGGATCCGCCACCAGGGCGGGAAAACCATCCACGCTCTGGAGAAGCTCTTCTCCGCTGGGAAGCTGATGAACCAGGGGAGCATCCTCCACCTCCGCAGCCAGAGGAGAGCCCTCCAGATCGGCGAGCCTGCCCAGGGCACGGCGGAGGGTGTGGGCGGGAAGCTTGGCGGCGCAGCCGCGACAGGCCATGGGGGCAGGCGCCATGGGAGCCAAGGCAGCGAAGTTGGCCATGAACCGTTGATCCAGGTGTTGCTTCCAGCGCCACAGCCATGGGGAGGGGCCAAGGGCCAGGGGCCCCCAGAACGCCAGGGCCCTGGGTTGGGCGCCCTTGAGACCTCCATCACCCAGCAGTTGCAAGGCCCAGCGCTGGGGTCGCCAAGGCCGCAGCGGGCGATTGGCGAGGCTGCGGCTCAGATTGGTTGCCAACACCGGAGCAGCCCGCACGGCCCACACGCCAGAGGCAGGACGGGGATGGGCGGCCACCAGGGCACAATCGCCACAGGCAAAGATGTGGGCGTGGCCGCACACCTGCAGGGTGGTCTCCGTGAGCACCCGACCCGTGGCCAGATCGATGGGCAGTCCCGCTGAAGCCAGCCAACGGGGAGCATGGCTGCCAGTGCAGGCCAGATCGGCCCTTTGCGAGTCCTTCACCCGTCGCTGGATAGAAATGCCTGCTTCCTGGAGAAGGCGCTCCGCATGGCGATTGGCGGCAGCCGATCCGAGATGGAGCTGGGTTCCCCGCAGCAGCAGCTCGGGGTTGCGGCCCCGGGCCCGCAGGGCCAGAGCCACCTCCACCGCCGAGGCACCACCGCCCCGCAGCCGTGGCTCCTGGAGATCAGCGGCTGTGCTCCAGGCAAGCAGGGGTTCCAGGGGTTTGACAGGAAGCTCACCGGCGTCCGCAGGAGTGATTGCTCCCACATCCAGGCTGAGACGATCAAAAGGCAGGGGGGGCCGCCCCTCCAGCCTTAGGGCCCCTGCTCTGCCCTCCGTGCAGGCGTCCAAGCCCTGGATCTCCGCCAGGATGAAGGCCACATCGGCAAGGGCGCAGAGGCGACGGAGATCGATGCGACAGGTTTCGGGCGGGGTCAGGCCAGCCAGCACCGCAGGCACCCGGCCGGAATAGCAGAGGCTGCTCTGCCGGCTCACCAGGGTGATGCGGGTGGCCGGAGGCCTTGAGCGGGGGTCCATGAACCAGCGGCGCAGCACCAGGGCATGGGTATGGCCCCCTCCCGCCAGCACCAGGTGATCTCTCCAGGGACTGCTCTGCAAGCCGTTCGCTCTACACGCCACTGCATTAAATATGGAGCGACCTTTCCCCTCTGCCTTGGCCCCCATTTCCTTTCTGGCCAACCCGATGGCCCGCCTGGATCACTGGCGGCGGCAGCTCACGGTTCCCCAGTTCACGGTGGTGACAGGCCTTCTGGTGATCGCAGCGGGCACCATCGTATTGGCATCCCCCGCCTGCTCCAGCGACTCCGTCGGCCTCTGGGAAGCCCTGTTCACTGTGACCTCCGCCATCACCGTGACAGGCTTGTCGATCATCGACATCGGCAAGGAACTCACCCTGTTTGGGCAGATGGTGCTGGCGGGGCTGATCATCACCGGTGGCCTGGGGCTGATGGCGATCACCACCTTCCTGCAGGGATTCGTGCAGGGCCGTTCAGGCCTACGCCATCGCCTTGACCGGGGCAGGGCCCTGGATGAATTCGGGGTGGGCGGAATCGGGCCCACCTTCAACTCGATCCTGCTCACTGCCGCACTGATCATGGGGCTGGGCACGGTGATTCTCTACAGCTTCGGTTTCACCGCTATCGAGAACCCTGCAGCGCGTCTCTGGGCCTCCCTGTTTCACTGCATCAGTGCTTACAACAATGCGGGATTTGGCCTCTTCAGCGACAACCTGGTGGGATACCGGGCCAACCCCGTGGTGAATGGGGTGATCGGCAGCCTGATCGTGATCGGCGGGATCGGCTGGCGGGTGACGAACGATCTGTGGACCAAGCGCTTCCGCCTGCATCGGTTGCGCAATTTGAGCCTGCATACGCGGCTGGTGTTGAGGAGCACCGCACTCCTGATTGTCCTTGGAGCCTTCGGCCTGCTCTTCACCGAGCAGTTTGCCCCGGATGGCGTGATCAGCACCCTCTCCTTTTGGGAGCGGCTGCAGGTGACCCTCTTTCAATCGATCACCACCCGCACCGCGGGGTTCAACACGGTGCCGCTGTCGCTGGAAACCCTTTCGGATGCAGGGCTGCTGCTGATGATCGGCCTGATGTTCATCGGCGCCAGCCCCGGCGGCACGGGGGGTGGAATCAAGACCACCACCTTCGCCCTGCTGCTGGGGGCCACGCGCTCCACCCTGGACAACCGAAAGGAAGTGGTGATTCGCAAGCGGCTCATTGCCCCGGAACTGATCCTCAAGGCCGTGGGAGTGACCGTGGCGTCGGGCTTGTTTGTGGTGGGCATGACGTTGCTGCTGGGACTGGGGCCCACAGCGGGGGGCGAGGAAACGGTGGCAGGCACCTTCAGTTTTCTGGAGAAGTTTTTCACCTGCATGTCAGCCTTCTGCACCGTGGGCCTGGATGTGGGGGTGACCAGCCAGCTCAACCGCTGGGGCCAGCTGGTGCTGATCGTGGGGATGTTCGTGGGCAGGCTTGGAATTCTGCTCTTGCTTTCGGCGCTCTATGGGCGGGGCAGCGCCAAGCGGGTGGGGTATCCGGAAGAGGAGGTCTACCTCTGAAGTTCAGGGACGATGGAGAGATCAGCGGGCAGACAGCCAGGCGGGGAGGGATCTGAAGCCTCGCTGGAGCCGGTGCAGGAATCCTCCGGCGCGATCCGGACACCACACATCCAGCGTTGGGGCCAGCAATTGAAATGGAAGGTGTCTGCAAGGGTGGCTTGTTGCGTGCCGAAAGGAACAGCCCGGGGTCGCAGAGCCTCTCACACAGTGAACGCATCCTGAATGCGCCCTGCAGCAGGCCTCTCAGCATCAGAATATTATTCAATCTCTTACCTCATCAACCAATTGAGCTTCGATCAGCCCTTTCTACTCAAAATAACCATGGTAGCCATAGATTTCAGATCGGTCTGTGGCTTTGCCGTAGGTGGCAGAATATCGATGAGTGACAACCGCAGATTCATCAGTACTGCAGACTGGGAAAGAGTTGCTGCCTCAAGATCCGCCATGAAAGGCGGAGGTCAGTAGCCCAAGTTTACAAGGAACCCTGAGCGTCCAGAAAACCCTCCGAATCGATCACATAGGTCTCAAGGCTTTCCGGGGGCATTCGTTCCAGCTGGCGAACCATCATCGCCATCCTTGGATGGTTCCTGAAGCGTTCCGCATGGCGAATTTGAAAGGCCCAATACAGCGACTGAAACGGACAGGCATCTGGGCCGATTTTCACCTTTGGATTGTAACGGCATGAGGCGCAATGATCACCCATCTTGTCCAGATAGGTGGGGCCGGCGCTGTAGGGCTTGGTGGCGAACAATCCCCCATCCGCATAGAGCACCATCCCGAGCACATTGGGCACCATCACCCAGTCGTAGGCATCCACATACATCTCCAAATACCACCGCAACACCTCCTGGGGGGCATAGCCACCCAGGAGGAAGTAGTTGCCCAGCACCATCAGGCGCTGAATGTGGTGGTTGTAGCCGAGGCGAATAGCGCCCTCGATGGCCCTGGCAACGCAGCGCATCTCCGTCTCCCCCGTGTAAGCCCAGCGGGGAAGAGGGCGGTGGGCGTCGAGGGCATTCACCTGCAGGTAGTCGGGCATGTGACGCCAATACATGCCATGGATGAATTCTCTCCAACCCACGATCTGCCGCACAAACCCCTCCACCGATGCCAGGGGCGCCCGCCCCTCCGCCCAGGCCACCTCTGCCGCAAGCACGCACTCCAGCGGGGTCAGGAGGCCGATGTTGAGCAGGGGGGAGAGCACCGAGTGAAACAGCACGGGCTCGCCATCCACCATCAGGTCTTCCCAGGGGCCAAAGCCCGCCAGCCGCTCCGACACAAACCGCTCCAACCAAGCCAGCGCCCCCGCCCGCGTGGCAGGTAGCCAGAGATCGGCGGCCCGGCCGGGATGGTTGGCAAACAGGCGCCCCACCTGCTCCGCCACCTGCCGCACCACCGGATCCGCCGACGGCGCCTCCATCGGCGGCACCAGCGGACGGGCCTTGCGAAACTGAGCCCGGGTCTGGCGGTTATCCGCGTCGGTGTTCCACACACCCCCCACCGGCTGGCCATTGGCCTCCATCAACACCCCCAGCTCCTTGCGCAGGCGCCGGTAGTGCTGCTCCATCACCACCGTGCGGCGATCCTTCGCCCAGGCGAAAAACTCCTTGCGGGGCAGCAGAAATTGGGGGCTGGGGTGGGTATGGATCGGCACCCCCAGGGTTTCCGCCAGGGCGGGCAAAGCGGCCTGGGTGTGGAAGTCGTTGGGTTCGAGCAGGTGAATCGCTCGCACCCCATACTCCTGGATCCAGCAGCCAAGCACTGCGGCGCTATCTGGATGCTCTCCTTCTTCTGGAGAGGTGGCAAGGGCGGGTGCCGCAGGGGTTCGCGGCAGGGAGTCCTCCAGTCGGTGATAAAGCACTCGGTGGCCCGCCCGCACCAGCGCACCCCCGTGGTGACGCATGGAAGCGAAGAGCAGGGTGAGCTTTTGCTGGTGATAGCGCAGCCGCCTTGCCCTGGGCAGCGATTCGATCATCGCCACCACCCGGCCCGCCTCTGGTCTGGGCAGCAGGGGATGGTCTGGCAGCAGCTGGTCTCCCAGAATCCACACCAGCTCCATGGTCCCCAGCACGGAAGGTCTGGGGAGATCCTCGCCGGAGCAGGGCCCATGGCCCGGCCCCAGACAATCCGCAGGGGACAATCGGCTCACGCGCTCCCACACGCTTCCTTGCCAGCCCCCGTCTCCCCGTGGCCCCCTCCGCTGCAACCCGGTGGCCCCGCCGTCGTGATGGGCGTACTCAACCTCACCCCCGATTCCTTCAGCGACGGCGGGCGACTGGCCACGGTCGAAGCGGCTCTGGCCAGGGCCAACCGGCTGCTGAAGCAGGGGGCAACCGTGCTGGATCTGGGGGCCCAAAGCACCCGGCCCGGGGCCGAAGTCGTGGGTCCAGCCAAGGAATTGGAACGCCTGCTGCCGGTCCTCAGGGGGATCCGTGGCGCCCATCCCACGGCCCTGCTCTCCATCGACACCTTCCATGCCTCTGTGGCCGAAGCAGCCCTGGGGGCAGGCGCCCATTGGATCAATGATGTGCGTGGCGCCAACGCGACCGCCGAGGCTCCGGAGGGCAGCCTGCGGGATCCGGCGATGTTGCCCTTGATCGCAGCGGCCGGCTGCCCCTATGTGCTGATGCACAGCCGGGGCGATAGCCGCTCCATGGATGGGTTGGCCACCTACGGCGACGTGGTGGGGGAGGTGCGAGATGGGCTGCTGGCCGCCACGGATCAGGCCCTGGCCGCCGGGGTCCGTCCGGAGCAGATTCTCTGGGATCCGGGCCTGGGCTTTGCCAAAACCACCGCCCAAAATCTAGAGCTGTTGCGCCGCCTGCCCGAACTTTCCACAGCGGGATTCCCTCTCGTGATCGGCCCCTCCCGCAAGCGGTTCATCGGTGCGGTGCTGAATGAGACCCGCCCGCGGGCCAGGCTCTGGGGCACGGCAGCTGTCTGCGCCCTGGCGGTGGAGCGGAGCGCGGCAGTGTTGCGGGTGCATGATGTGGGCCCGATCGCCCAGGTGGTGCGGATGGCGGAGGCCCTGGGCAGCTGATGCGGCTCCTGCACACTTCCGACTGGCACCTGGGCCGCTCCTTCCATGGCACCTCCCTGCTCGAGGAGCAGGCCCAGGCCATGGCCCGCATCGTGGAGCTGGCCAAGGAAGGGGAGGTGGATGCGGTGCTCATCGCCGGTGACATCTACGACCGCGCCATCCCCCCTGCCGAAGCGGTGCAACTCTTCAACGACACCCTCGCCCAGCTGCGCCTCTGTGGCGCGGCAGTGATCGCTATTGCCGGCAACCACGATTCCCATGTGCGGGTATCGGTCTACGACCCCCTGCTCTCGGCCCTGGGGGTGTCGATCCGGGGGGAGGTTGGGCGGGCCCAGGACCCCGTTCTGGTGATCCCCAGGCGGGGCGGCCCCCCGGTGGCGATCTATCCGCTTCCCTACCTGGATCCCGCGGTGGATGGTGCCCTCTTGAGCGACCGGCTGCGGCGAAGCCCGGAGCTCGAGGCCGGGGAAGACCTCCTTGCTTCCGGCACGTCCCGCCTGCGCCATGAGCAGGTCACCCGGCTGGCTCTGGAGCGGCTGCGGGACGACCTGCGCGGTCGGCCCGGCCATCGCTCCGTGGTGGTGGCTCACACCTTTGTGGCCGGCGGCGAACCCTGCGAATCGGAGCGAGAGCTCAGCGTGGGGAATGTGGATCAGGTGAGCGTGGGGGCCTTTGCGGGATTTGATCTGGTGGCCCTGGGCCATCTGCACCGGTGCCAGGATCTGGACGGTCCCCGCCTGGCCTATTCCGGCACGCCCCTGCCCTATTCCTTCTCGGAGCAACACCAGCAGAAGGTGGTGCGGCTGATCGAGCTCAACGGGGCAGGGGTGCCCGCGGTGGAGCGGGTGCCCCTCAACGTGGGTCGGCCCTTGGCCACCCTGGAGGGCACGATCGAGAAGCTTTTGCACGATCCAGCACTGGAGGTGGCAACCGGTGCCCGGGTGCGGGTGATCCTCACCGATGAAGACCTGCCGTTGCAGGCCAAGCCCCGGTTGCAACGACGTTTTCCCTTCATCGCAGAGTTGCGCCATCGCCCCCCCCAGGTGGAACGCGGCTCCCTCAGCGCCCGCCACCAGCGGGTGCGACAGGCCTCTTCCCCATGGGAGCTGGCCTCGGCTTTTTTTGCCGATCAGCAGGGGCGGCCCGCCACCGCAGAGGAAGTCCAGTTGCTGCAGGAGGCCCTGGGTGCCGGCAGCCAGACCGAGCAGCAATGAGGCCCCATCTTCTGCGCATCGAGGCCTTCGGACCCTATGCCGAACCCCTGGAGATCAGCTTCGATGCCCTCAGCCAGGAGGGGCTGTTTCTGATTCACGGCAGCACGGGCGCCGGCAAAACCTTCCTCCTCGATGCCCTCTGCTTTGCCCTCTATGGGGAGGTGTCGGGGGATCGCAATGTGAAGGGATTGAAGTCGGATCACGCCATGCCCGGCGCGGTGCCTCGGGTGAGTCTGGAGTTTTCCGCAGGCGGCCGGCGCTACGGGGTGGAGCGCAGCCCGGCCTACAGCGCTCCCAAGAGCCGGGGGAAAGGAACAACAGACAAACCACCCTCTGCGGTTCTATATCGCCTGCAGGGCCACCAGCGGGAGCCAATCGTCAGCCGCACGACGGAGGTGACCCGAGAGGTGGAGGGGTTGGTGGGGCTCAGCGCAGACCAGTTTCGCCAGGTGATCCTGCTGCCCCAGGGCAAATTCGCCGAGGTGCTGCGGGCCCGCGCCGAAGAAAGGGAAGCCCTGCTCAAAACCCTCTTCAACACGGTGGTGTTTGAACAGGCCGGCCAGTGGCTGGAGGAGAGGGCCCGGGGGGCCCAGATCAAGCTGGCGGAGAGCAACCGGGCCCTGGAGGTTTTGCGCCAGCAGGCGGCCCAGGAATGGAGCCCCTACCGGGAGGAGGGGAAGGAGGCAGTGCTGCCCACCGATCAGGCCGCCCTCGATGCTTTGGAGCGCCGCATCGGGGCCATTGCCGCCGCCGCCGCCGCCAACCTGCAGCAGGCGAACTCCAGCCTGCAGGACGCCCAGCGCACCAAGGAAGTCACGGCGTTGCGGCTGGATCGCTGGACCCGCCGCGCCACAGCCACCGCACGCCTCAGCGAGCTGGAGGGCAAGGCCGAAGTGGTGGAGGACTACCGCCAGCGCCTGAAGCGAGCCGAGCGGGCAGAAGCCCTTAGGCCCAGCCTAGAGGCCCAACGGCTGGCGGAGGGTGCCGTTACGGCCCTTGAGGCTCAACTTCAGGGATTGTTGCAGCAGGCGATCCAGGCGCTGGATGGCGCCGAGGGATTGCCCACCGAGGTGGTGCTGCTGGATCTGCTGCGGATCCCCAGCCTGGACGACCTCAGCGCGGCGGCCAACGCCCTGGCAGGACGGCGGGCGGAGGTGGGGGGACTGGTGAAACAGGCCCAGGAAGCCGCACTTGCCCGGGCCAAGGGAAAAGAAAGCGCAGAGCGGCTCCAGCGCATCACGGGCGAGCTGGCCCAGATCCAGGCGGGCATGGAGACCGGGCAACGGGAGAGGCAGGGCGCTCTGGAGGCCGCCGCGAAGGCCCGCACCGCCCGCGACCAGCTGATCGGCCTGCAGCAGGCCGCAGACATCGCCGTGCAGGAGGCGGAGGCCGCCGCAGCGATCCACCCTGCCCTGCAACGGGAGCAGGAGGCCATCGCCGCCCAGAACCAGGCAGAAGCCCGGCGCAACCAGCTCCAGACGGCCCTGCTGGCGCTGCGGCAGCAGCAGATTCAGGGCATGGCAGCCCAGCTGGCCCAAGGCCTGATGGCGGGCGACCCCTGCCCGGTGTGCGGTTCCACCCGCCATCCGGCCCCCTCCCAAGGCGATGGAAAGCCCGTGGGGGAGAGGCAGATCGCTGAAGCAGAGCGCGAGGTGAGCGCCGCCGGCCAAAGGGCTCAGCAGCTGGCCGCGGGGGTGGCCGCCGCCCAAGGCGCCGTCCAAAGACTCAGGGAGAAAGCGGGCGCGGCCGCTGAAGCACCCGAGGCGGCCCGGGCCGCCGCCGTGGAGGCCCGCAGAGCCCTGGAGGAGGCGAAGGCCTTGGCCCGGCAGGTGGAGGGGTTGGAGCTCGCCCTGGCGACCCACGAGCAAGCCCTCGCCCACGCGCAGAATCGAATCGGGGAAGCCAAGACCCAGATCGCCCTGCTGCATCGCGCCACCGCCGAAGCAGAAACAAAAGCCCTAGCCCTCGAGGAGGGCATTCGACAGGCCCTCGGCGATGGGGTGGATCCCCAAGAGGTGTTGGCATCGTTCGGGCCGGTGGAGCGGGCGCTGAAGGAGCTGGCCAGCGGCTGCCAGGCCCTCGGCCAGGCCAGCAGCCGGCTGGAGGAAGCCAGTGCAAGGCTCAGCCAGGAACTGGCAGCCTCCACCTTCGCCACGGCTGAGGCGGTGGAAGCGGCCCTTCAGGGGGCAGAGGCCACCCGCAGGCAGCTCTGGGCTGAGCGGATCGAGGCCTACGAACGCGAGGTGATTGAACTGCGGGGGGTGGTGAACTCAGCGGAGCGAGAAGAGCTCCCCAAGGAGCCCCCAGATCTGGAAGCAGCGGAGGCGGCCTTGGCAGCTGCGGATGCCACACGGGTGCGGGCGGTGGAACGCCTGGGCGAAGCTCGCGGCAGCCAAGAGGACATCGCACGGCTTGCCAGGGACCACAGGACGATCGAGACACGCCGAAGGCAGCAACAGCAGCAGACCCAACTGGTGACTACGTTGGCGGAGCGCTGCCAAGGCAAGGCGCCGCCCTTCATCTCTCTCCAGCGCTGGGTGCTCTCGGCCTACCTGGAGGAGATCTGCCGCTTCGCCAACCAGCGGCTGGAGGTGATGACCTCGGGCCGCTACCAGCTCAGGCTGAGCGATGAGGGGGGACGGGGCGGACGGCAGGCCGGCCTGGGTCTGCGGGTATTGGATGCCTATACCGGCGAGGAGCGGGAGGTGAACAGCCTTTCGGGTGGAGAGACGTTTCAGGCGTCATTGGCCCTGGCCCTGGCGGTGGCCGACACGGTGGAAGCGCGGTCGGGCGGGTTGCATCTGGAGGCCCTGTTCATCGATGAGGGCTTCGGCACCCTCGATCCCGACAACCTGCAGCTGGCGATGGACGAACTCGACCGTCTGCGGGAGGGCGGGCGAATGATCGGCATCATCAGCCACGTGGGAGCCCTCAAGGAACGCATCCGGGCGGGCATTGAAGTGAGCGCTGGTGAGCAAGGCTCCGTCGCCAGGGTGATGCGCACGGTGCTGGATTGAACCCGCACGCGACACCTCACAACGGGCCCGCGCCAGGATGATCACCCCAGAAGCAGAGCCAGAAGCGGTGGAGATCACGACATTCGGGGAGTTTGCCCAACGGGCCGACTATTCCCTGATGCACTTCCTGCGGGCCGATCCCCAGGCCACCCCTGATGGCCAGGATCACCGGCCGCGCCAGGTGTTCTCCGGTCATTACGTGCCGGTGAGGCCCACGCCACTGCCAGCGCCGGAGTACGTGGCGCACAGCAGCGCCCTCTTCCAGGAGCTCGGCCTCAGCGAAGAGCTGGCCCGCGACGAACCGTTCCAGCGGCTGTTTTCCGGCGACATCAGCGTGGCCAGAGAACCGATGCGGCCATTCGGCTGGGCCACCGGCTATGCCCTCTCGATCTACGGCAGTGAATACATTCAGCAGTGCCCCTTCGGCACCGGCAACGGCTATGGCGATGGCCGGGCCATTTCCGTGTTTGAAGGCGTGTTCAACGGCAGCCGCTGGGAAATGCAACTCAAGGGCGGTGGCCCGACGCCCTACTGCCGCGGGGCCGATGGCCGCGCCGTGCTGCGCTCGAGCGTGCGCGAGTTTCTGGCGCAGGAGTTCATGCACGCCTTGGGCGTTCCCACGTCCCGCTCCCTGACCCTCTACTTCTCGCGCCTGGAAACCGCACGGAGGCCCTGGTACGCAGCGGGATCCCGGTCGTTTGATCCCGACATGCTGGTGGACAACCCGGTGGCGATCACCACCCGGGTGGCACCCTCTTTTCTACGGGTCGGCCAGCTGGAGCTGTTTGCCCGTCGTGCCCGGAGCCAGGCCCATCCGGAGGCGCTGAACGAGCTGCGGATGATCGTGCAGCACCTGATCGATCGCAACTACCGGCAGGAGATTGATGGGCAGCTGCCCTTCGCGGATCAGGTGGTGGAGCTGGCTGAGGTGTTCCGTGGTCGGCTCACCTCCCTGGTGGCCCACTGGCTGCGGGTGGGCTATTGCCAGGGCAATTTCAACAGTGACAACTGCGCGGCAGGGGGCTACACCCTCGACTATGGCCCCTTTGGATTCTGTGAACTGTTCGATCCCCGCTTTCAACCCTGGACCGGAGGCGGCGACCATTTCAGCTTCTTCAACCAGCCGGCGGCTGCCGAAGCCAACTACCAGATGTTCTGGGCCGCCCTGCGGCCACTGCTGGAGGGAAACCAGGACGGCCTGGAGAAGCTCGATCGGATCCGGGAGGGCTTTGCCGAGGCCATGGAGCGGACGTTGGAAGCCATGTGGGCCAGCAAGCTCGGCCTGATGCGCTACGACACCACACTGGTGAACGAACTGCTGCAGCTGATGGTGCGCTCCAGGGTCGACTTCACAATGCTCTTCCGGCGGCTGTCTGACAGTGCAGCTGACACAACCTCGGACAACCACGGGCACCTCTCCAGACTGAAGCAGACCTTCTACCTGCCGAGCTCAGCAGAGCTCGACGAGCAGTGGTTGCAATGGCTGGAGCACTGGCGGGCTGCAATCAGCAGCAACGGCGATCTCCGCGAAACATCCGCTGCGATGAAACGGGTGAATCCAAAGGTGACCTGGCGCGAATGGCTGATCGCACCGGCCTATGAACAAGCTGCCCAGGGGGAGTTTAGTCGGATCCAGGAGCTGCAGGCGGCATTCAGCCATCCCTACGACGAGCTGTCGCCGGAACTGGAAGCGAGGCTCGACCGCCTGAAACCCAAAGAATTCTTCAACGCCGGTGGCGTGTCGCATTACAGCTGCTCCTCCTGAGGGCCGGCCATGGGCGGCAACCATCACGGCGATCACAGCCATCACCACGACAGCAGCAGCCGCTCCGGCCATGCCTTCCGCTGGAGCATCCTGCTCAACAGCGGGCTGACGGCGCTGCAGCTGGCGATCGGCTTTGGGTTCGGCTCGCTGGCCTTGATCGGCGATGCCCTCCACAACCTCGGCGATGTTGTTGGCCTGGCCTTGGGCTGGGGGGCCGATCGGCTCAGCCGCCGACCAGCCCAGGGACGCTTCACCTACGGATTTGGGCGCAGCACCCAGATGGCCTCGCTGCTGAACGGCCTGCTGATCTTCGGGGCCGGGGCCGTGGTGGTCGTTGAGGCGATCCAGCGTCTGTTCCATCCCGTTCCCCTGATCGCCGGCCCCGTGGCCTGGGCTGCTGCCGCCGGTATCGTCATCAACCTCCTCTCCGCCAGGCTGTTCGGCCACGACCATCACCACGATCTGAATCAGCGTGCCGCGGTGCTGCATCTGCTCACCGATGCAGCCGTCTCGGTGGCGGTTCTGCTCAGTGCCCTGGTGGTGGGGGCCACCGGTTGGTTGTGGCTGGACGCCCTCACGGCCATCGGCGTGGGAGGCGCAGTGGTCTGGAGCGCCCTGGGGCTGCTGCGGGAGGCCATCGCCCTCAACCTCGATGCCGCACCAAAGCATGTAGATCTCAACCAAGTGGAGCAAGCCCTGGCCTCCCTCCCAGGAGTGATCGAGCTGGAGGAGCTGCATGTCTGGGGGCTCAGCACATCGCGCACCGCGCTTACCGCCCACGTTGTGATCGATCCCCAGCAGCTTGAGGCTGGGGGGCTCAGCCGTGACGATCTTTTGATACTGGCGCAGGAACGCTTGGAGGAGTTAGGCCTGCGCAGGAGCACCCTTCAGCTCGAAACAGGTGATCAGGGTCAATGCTGTCCAGAGGAATGAGATGAGACACAACTCCACCATCCGCTGTCTGCAAAGTGCTGCAGCACGTTTGACACCCCTCTTCACCGGGGGCAACGGAGATCGATGAAGCCAACAGATCCGCGGGCCTCAGTCGGCCTGCTGTCCCTGCCGCACGCGCCTCACGGCCAGGCCCGCCTCGGTGGAGGTGATGGCCGCCAGCATGAGCAAGCCGATGAGTCCCACAAGCTGGTTCTGGGCTTCGGCGGCGGGTTCGGCGTTCCGTGCAAGGACAGCGCCGGCTAGAAACCAGGCGGTAGCCAGGGCCGAGGTGATCCAGTAAGCCTTCCACCTGCGCTGATAGATGTAGCCGGTCCCCAAGCCGGGGAGCACATTCAGGAGCATGGCCAGCCAATCGGAGGAAGCGGCGAGAATCTGTTCACGGGTTGCAGGCATGGAGTGGGGGGGATCAAGAAAAGATGAGAAGTGCTTCACGCGCTGTTACAGTGGTCTTAACAATTCTCCATTGAGGTCCCATGGCCACCGACTACACCGCCGCCATCATCAGCCTTGTGGGACTCGTGGCACTGCTGACGGGCATGACTGTGTTCGTGCTGACCCGCCCGAGTGATCTCGCCCCCCTGCGCGATCGCTGAGACCGGGGCTCCCTCCGGTGGAAGGCTCTCAGGTCTGTTTACAGCAGCGTGACCACCCAGGAAGCGATATCGAAATAGGCGCTGCTGATGCGCAGCCTTCCGGATGTGCAAGCCTCCTCCAACATCCCGCTGCGACGGGTGAGTTCCCGTTCTGCAGTCCTAATGTTGTTCTGAATCGCAGCGGTGAGCGTATCTCCGAAGCGAAAACTTGCCCGGATCGGTTTCAACAGATCTTCCTGTAGGGATGTGAGCGGAGTGCTTGCCATGGCTGCCTGCACAGCGCCGCATCCGCTATGGCCCAAGACCAGGATCAGAGGAGTTCCCAGGGCCGACACGGCATATTCCAGCGAAGCGATGGCCTCAGCGAAGGCGGTGTTTCCCGCTGAACGCACCTGGAACAGCTCACCGGATCCGCAGGCGAAGAGCCAATCGGGCTCCACCCGGGAATCGGCGCAGGAGAGGATGGATGCAAAAGGCTTCTGCCCCTCCGCCAAAGCGAGAGGATCGATTTGACAGTTGTGCTCCCAGAAGGTCTGGAGCTTCCGCATCCGCTGTTCCGGGGGGCCACTTCCTCCTGCGGTTGCCCAAGCCCTGGCGAAGCGAACATTCCCCTCCTGCAGACGGGTGAGGGCATCCGTCGGCGAACACGCCTTCAGCCTCTCCTCCAGGCTGGGGTCAAGGGTGCCGGCGGCTCTGGCCTGGCTCGCTCCTAGCAAGGGAGATCGCCCCGCAGGGCCTCCGCATCACCAAACACCTCGCTGTAGCCACCGTGAACGTCACTCCAGCGACCGAGGTAGGCGGCGGCCCGTTCCGCCAGATCGCCTTCCGGCGGAGGGGAGCAGAGATGCACCAGGGCGGAGGCGGTGGCGGGATCGCTGGTGTCCAGGCCGTTGAAGGTGGTGAGCAGGCGCAGCAGGAAAAGCAGCCGCTCCAGATCCAGCAGGCGGGAATAGCGGTGGAGGTGGCTCTGCTTGGCGCGGTCGTGGTTGAGAGCATTGCGGATCTGCCGATCGAGCTTCTGCAGCCGTTGCAGCAACTGAGCGGGCTGACTCTCCCCCGCCGCTGGATTGAGAGTGTCGATCGCGGCGAAACCCTCAGGCCGGCACGGGCCGAACTGGCGATGGCTAAGAGCGTAACGATAATCGCGGATCACGGCTGCGGGCACGGGCCGATCCCGCCGGGCGGCCCACTCCAGGCAGGTGGGCAGGGGGGTGGTGAGCCACCAGCCAATCCATTCCACAGGCGCTGGGAGGGTGAGCGCCTGGGTGTAATGGAGGCGCCAGGGGCGGCGGGCGTGGGTGCCATCGACGATCACCGGGATGGCGGCCGCCACCGCCTCCTGCAACCGGCGCGCACTGTTGAATGTCCGGCCAGGGCCCCTGCACGGCCGCATCCCCGAAGAGCTCAGCACGGATGGCGTCGGTGGAGAGCACTACCGCAGGCTGACCCTTGGGCCGACGATCAGAGAAGCCAGATCCCGCGCCAGTGTGGTCTTCCCACTGCCGGGCGGACCTATCAGCAGATGACAGGGCAGAATGCGGGAGCTCATGGCTCCATCCTGGAGGTTTGGCCAGCAAAGAAGCCAGCCAAAGTCTATAGGTCTGATGGTGAATTGAGCCCTAGCTTACCCCCTCGATCCGATCCTCTATGTCCTGATAAATCTCCTGCAACTGGGCGATGTTTTCATCTGAGGTCTCCCAATACCCACGGCCATTCACCTCCAGCAACGTGCCCACAATCCGCCGAAAGCTGTGAGGATTCAGCTCCATCAGCCGCTTCCGCATCTCGGGATCATTGATGAAGGTGTCGTTGGCCTCTTCATAGACAAAGTTATCCACTTGGCCGCTGGTGGCACTCCAACCCAGGGTGAAGTTCAGCCGCTTCGCCACTTCCCGCACCCCTTCATAGCCTGAGTTCAACATGCCCTCGTACCACTTCGGATTCAAAAGCTTGGTACGGGAATCCAGGCGGATGGTTTCGCTCAGGGTGCGCACCTGGGCATTGGCTGTAGTGGTATCAGCAATATAGCTTGCCGGGGCTTTGCCATCCTCCCGAAGATTAGCAATCAACTTGGTGGGATCGCTATCGAAATAATGGCTCACATCGGTGAGGGAGATCTCGGCCGAATCCAGGTTCTGAAAGGTCACATCCGCCGTTTTCATCGCCGCCTCGAACACCTCGCGCTGTTGATTCATCTCGCCAGGATTGTCGGCATTGAAGGCAAAGGTCTTGCGCTTGAGATACATCTCCTGCAGCTCCCCCTCCTCCTCCCAGGTGCTGTTCTCCACCGCCAGATTCACATTGGAGCTGTAGCTGCCACTGGCATTGCTGAACACCCGGGTGGCCGCATCCCGCACACTGATGCCCTGGGCGGTGGCCTGCTCCTGGGCGTGCTTGCGCACGAAGTTCATCGCCAGGGGCTCGTTGGCCTCAGCGGCCATCTTCACGCCCTGGTCGATCAGGGCCATCTGGTTGATGAACAGATCCCGAAACACCCCTGAGCAGTTCACCACCACATCCACGCGGGGCCGGCCCAGTTCATCCAAGGGAATCAGCTCGAGCTTGTTCACCCGACCCAGGGAATCGGGCACGGGCCGCACGCCGATGAACCAGAGGATCTGGGCCAACGACTCGCCATAGGTCTTGATGTTGTCCGTGCCCCAGAGCACGCACGCGATCGTTTCCGGCCAGGCGCCCTGTTCCACCTTCTGCCGCTCCAGGAGCCGGTCCACCACCACCTTCGCCGCCGCGATCGCCGCCCGGGTGGGAATGGCCTGGGGGTCGAGGGCATGGATGTTCTTGCCGCTGGGCAACACCCCCGGGTTGCGGATCGGATCACCACCGGGGCCTGGCAGCACATACTCGCCATCGAGGGCTCTCAGCAGGCTGGCCATCTCCTGGTCGGCGCAGATCTGCTCCAAACAAAACCGTAGGTAGGCAAATTGCTTGTCAAGCGCCTCCTGATCCACCGCCGCAAAGCCAGCCGCCCGGCAAGCCGCCAGCCAGGGGCTGGGAAAACGGAGGCCAAATCGCTCCAGCCAACTGAACAACCAACCCAAGTTTTGCCGCAGGGTCACCCGCCCGTCAGAGCCGGTGACCTGGCGCACCATGGCCCCCACCGCCTGGCGGCTGGTTTCGGTGATCCTGCGATTCAGCTCCACATCGGCAAGCACCCCGGAGTCGTTGCCGCGATACACCTCCTCAATCGAGCGGCCAAGGGCCTCCGCCAACAGGGCCGGCAAGGAGCGGATGCCCTCCTCATCCCGCTCCAGTGCAGCGATGTTCACGAGGGTGGCAATCGCCTCCTCCGCCGTGGGGGGCTTGCCGATGGTGTGCAGGCCGCAGGGCAACAGCCGGCTCTCAATCTCCATCAGCTGGCGGTACACCGCCCCGATTACCCCGTCGCGTGCGTCCAGATCCAGCTCTGCTGCATCCGCTTCCGGCAGTTGCACATCCTTGTCGAGGTTGCATTGGCGAGCCGTTTCCACCACGGCGTTGACGATCTGAATACCCCTGCTCCCCTCCCGCAACTGCTGGTAGCTGGCCACCAGCTCCCCCAGCTCCTTGAGGCCCTTGTAGAGGCCTGCGTTCTCGGCCGGCGGGGTGAGATAGCTGATGGTTTCGGCATAACCGCGCCGCTTGGCGATCGTGGCTTCGCTCGGGTTGTTGGCGGCGTAGTAATAGAGGTTGGGCAGGGCGCCGATCAGCGAGTCGGGGTAGCAGCTGTCGCTCATGCCCATCTGCTTGCCCGGCATGAACTCCAGGGAACCGTGGGTGCCGAAGTGCAGCACGGCATCGGCGCCCCACACCTTCTCCAGGTAGGTGTAGTAGGCGGCAAAACCATGGTGTGGGCTCGCACTGCGGGAGTAGAGCAGCCGCATGGGATCGCCCTCATAGCCGAAGGTGGGCTGCACCCCAACAAACACATTTCCGAAATGCCGCCCGTAAATCAACAGGTTGGTGCCATCGCTGTTGAGAGTGCCGGGGGGCTTGCCCCAGTTCTCCTCCAGCCGTTTGGAGTAGGGCGTCAGCCGCTCGTACTCCTCCACGCTCATGCGGTGGGCGATGGCCAGCTCCGGAGCCCCTTCGAGGGCCTCCGGATCCTTGAGCACGGCCTCCATCAGCTCCTTGCTGGTGCGGGGCAGGCCGCCCACGTCGTACCCCTTGGAGCGCATCTCTTCCAGCACCCGATGGATGGAGCCGAACACATCCAGATAGGCCGCCGTGCCCACATTTCCCTTGTCTGGAGGGAAGCTGAACACTGTGATGGCCAGCTTCTTGGCGTTTCGCGGCTTGAGGCGTAGTGAAGCCCAGCGAATCGAGCGCTCGGCAATGGCCTCCACCCGGTCCTGCAGGGTGTGGGCCTTGCCGGTGGCATCATCCCGGCCGCTGAGCACGATCGGCTCGATCGCCCCATCCAGCTCGGGAATCGCAATCTGAAGCGCCACCTGCACCGGGTGCAACCCCAGGTCACTCTCCTCCCATTCCTGGGTGGTCTGGAACACCAGGGGCAGGGCCACCATGTAGGGCCGATTCAGTCGCTGCAGCGCCTCGATGGCCTTGGGGTGGTCCTGCCGGGCGGGGCCGCCCACCAGGGCGAAGCCGGTGAGGCTCACCACCCCATCCACCAGGGTCACCTCCGGGTTGAGGGGGTCGTAGAAGAACTGATTCACGGGCCTGCTGAAATCCAGCCCGCCGCAAAACACAGGAATCACCGTGGCCCCTCGATATTCCAACTCCTGAATCACGGCCACGTAGTGGGCCTCATCGCCCGTCACGATGTGGCTGCGTTGCAGCACCAGGCCGATCACTGGGCCCTTTCGAGCCTTCTCGCTGAGGTCGGCCCGGCTGGCGCTCCAGTTCAGATATTCCTTGAGGTCTTCGAACATCCCTGGCGCCAGGGGATGCCAGATGCCCAGATCCGGGAACACCACTGGATCAGCCACCTGCAGCTCGGGCCTGCCTTCGCTGCTGCGCGGGAACACATACTTGTCCGCCAGCATCAATAGGAAGTTGCGCAGGTTGTCCGGTGTGCCGCCAAGCCAGTACTGAAAACTGAGCATGAAGGAGCGGGCATCCTGGGCTTTCTCCACCGGCAGATACTTGAGAACCGTGGGCAGGGTGTTCAGGAGCTTGAGCATCGCGTCCTGAAAACCGGCACCGCCGGCTTCTTTCCGCTTCTTCATGAAGCTGGCGATCGCGCTCTTGCTCTGGCCCAGCTGGGCCATGGAGAAGGTGCCAAGTTTGTTGAGGCGCATCACCTCCGGCATGGAGGGAAACACCACGGCGACCTTCAGCCGATCCCGTTGAGGGGCGACGGCGTCGACCACCTTCTGGGCCAGATCCTCGATGAAGATGAGGGAGGCGATGAACACATCGGCCTCGGCCACATCGGCGCAGAAATCCGCATAATTCTGTGGATCGCGCAGCTCCTCGATCAAATAGCCAGACAGCTCGATCGCCAGGGCGGGATTTCCCTCGTTGATGCTCTGGGCCGCGGTGGTGAGCGCGTTTTGGTATTGGGGTTCGAGCACCACATACACCGCCCGCATCAGGGGGCGGCCGTTCATGGACTCAGGGCTGACCCGACGGCTGGCGGAACGGACCTGGGTGAACATGCGGCAATGAATTGAGCAATGTTAAGGAGCCTACGCAGGGGGGCTCAGCCATGGGGCTTCCGTTACAGAGAGAGGCCTTCCCTAGCCTCACCAGGCATGCGTCGCCCCCATGACCAACCCCGATGTTTCAATGAAGAGCCAGATTCCAGTGGTGGTAGCCGGAGCCCTCGGTCGCATGGGGGCCGAAGTGGTGAAGGCTGTACAGGCCTCTTCCGATTGTGTGCTGGTGGGGGCCATCGACACCACCCCCGGCAGCGAGGGAAAGGATGTGGGCCTGGAGCTGGGCCTCGAGGAGCTGGAGGTGGCAATCACCGCTGATTTCGAGGGCACCCTCTGTCAGGCCAGCCAGGCCGTGCGCCAAAGTGGGCCCGGGGGTGGGGCGGTGCTGGTGGATTTCACCCACCCATCGGTGGTGTACGAGCACAGCCGGGGGGCGATCGCCTACGGCGTGCACCCGGTGATCGGCACCACGGGCCTGAGCCCGGAGCAGCTGGCGGATCTGGCCACGTTCGCCGCCAAGGCCAGCGTGGGCGGGGCCGTGATCCCCAATTTCTCGGTGGGCATGGTGCTCCTGCAGCAGGCCGCCGCCGCCGCCGCCCGCTTCTACGACTTCTGTGAGCTCACCGAGCTGCACCACAACCGCAAGGCCGACGCCCCCAGCGGCACCTGCCTCAAGACCGCCGAACTGATCGAAGAGCTGGGCAAAACGTTCAACGCCCCCCAGGTGGAGGAACACGAAACCCTGGCAGGGTGCAGGGGCGGGCAACGGGAGAGCGGGCTAAGGCTCCATTCACTGCGTCTGCCGGGGCTGGTGGCCCATCAGGAGGTGCTGTTCGGTGCCCCAGGCGAGACCTACACCCTGCGCCACGACACCATCGACCGCTCGGCCTACATGCCCGGGGTGCTGCTCACCGTGCGGAAGGTGCGCGTGCTGGAGGGGCTGGTCTACGGACTGGAGCGCCTTCTCTGAGGGCCGGACTCCTCCACCAGCACCCAGTGGTCGAACAGGTCGGCCATCAGCCCCCGGCCCTTCTCCTGCAGCAACCAGCTGTTGACGTAGGCCAACAAGCGGGGATCTGCGCCAGCGAGCAACAGCACCAGCTCGCTGGCGAGCCGGTCGCCAAACGGGGTGAGCAGGCTGAACTCCGGATGCAGCACCGCCCAGGCGGCGCCGCCCTCCGCCGTGGTCAGCAGGGCGTCGTAACGGTGCGCTCCGGAGGCCGAGAAGAAGCGGCGCCTGTCCGACAGTGGCTCGAACACCAAGTTCAGCAGACGTTCCTCCCTCCCAGGGCGAGGGCCATCTCCGACTCCAGATGGGGAGTGAGCAGCTGGGGATCGGAGATCGCGAGGCGCAGGCGGGCGGGATTGTTGGGCCGCTCCCGCAAACGCTGGACCATCCCAACCTTGGCGTCCGGCACCACCAGGGCCAGGTGCACTGCCTGATACCCCCCGCTCACCTGATGGAGAAGAGCGCGCTGCGGACTGTTCTGGATGCCACCAGCCGCAAGGTCGATCCGCCGCTCGGCTAGCAGGGTCTGGAGCTGATCCAGCCCGGCCTCGTGCACCTCCAGCCGCAGCCCCAGGGAGCTCGCCAGGGCGCCCACCAGATCAACGTCGTAGCCCACCAGCCGGCCGCTGGCGTTGCGGAAGCTCCAGGGCAAGCCGTCATCACGTAAGCCCACCCTGAGGGTGCCGCGGCGCCGGAGGGTCTCTAAGGTCACGGGCTCGGGTCTGAGGTCGCCGATGCTCCGCGTATCGGGAGCGGGCAGCAGAGGCGGCAGCGCCATCAAGATCTCGTCGTTGCGGTAACTGCCGTTCAGGCTGACTGCAAGCCAGTGGCGACCGGCGATCAGCAGGGGGGCGGTGGTGAGCAGGGCCGCAGCCAGGCCTGCCAGCAGCGGCCGAGGGCGCCAGCGCAGCGCCAGCGCCGAGAGGAAGTAGACCAGCACCGCCAGCGCTACCAGACCGAGCAGGGTGAGCACCTTCTCAAAGCGGTAAAGCCACTCGCCGTTGAGGTACACAAGTTCGAGAAGGGGCTGGGGCAGGCCCTGCCGCAGCAGCTCCTGACGAATCACGGCCTTCATCCCCGCCACCGTGGTGGGGATGCCGGTAACCAGCATCAAGGCGGTGCGCCCCATGCCCAGGGGCTGGTTCACGTACCAGCCGGCGAAAGGGATGATCACCAGGCAGGCCACCTGGCCAAGGCCCGGCAACGCGTAGCCGAGCGAGACAAGGGGCGCCAGCTCATGGGCCCGCTCCAAGTCGGCGGCGGTGGGGGTGGCCTGCGGTCCGTCGAGACGGGCCCGGGCCCTCGGCAGCTCCTCCTGCAGTCCGCTCACAAGCATCGGCAGGGCCACCAGCAGGTTGCCGCTACTGAAGGTGAAGGCGAGGGGCCCGCGCGTCAGGCGCCACAGCGCCGCGGGTGGGAGCGGCGTGACGGCCAAGATCAGTCCGGCTAGCGACAAGCTGATCCACCTGGGACACCTGCAGAAACAGGGTGGCCAGCGGATCCAGAGGTTCCACCGCCGCCGGGCCGAGGCGGCCGATCATGACCCCCGCCGCGAGCATCAGCAGGCACTGGTTGCCGATGCGGCGCGGCCAAAGCCGGCGCATCAGGAGACATGCCGGCAGGGCCATTGCAGTGGCGGAATGGACGAGTGTCCGTATTCTCGCGAGGCCTTCGCCCCGCCCCAGACCGCGAACCCCATGCTGATCCCGGTCTCCCCCAGCGAACTTTCACGGCTCATTCCAGCAGTGGCCACCGGCCCCCAGTTCAACGCCTGCACGGGCAACCCTGGCAAGTTGCTGCAGCGGCTGATGATTTCCCTCATCGGCGGGGTGCTGCTTCTGCTGGTGAGCCAGACCCTGGCCTTCAACAGCCGCTTCTCCTCCCTTTGGCTGGTGGCAGGGGTGATCACGATCCTCTACATCCTCTGGGGACCGATCGTGGAAGCCGGCCGGCGCAATGCCACCCTGCGCCGCTATCCGGCAGCAGCGATCTTCGAGGGGCAGGTGGGGAATCTGTTCACCCGGGAGGTGGTGCAGGAGCGACGGGAGCAGACGGACCGCAGCGGCAGGCTGGAGATGGTGGAAGATCGACGCACCTGGCTCTGCCTGGAGCTCGAGGACGAAGAGGGCTACATCGGCCAGCTTCGCTTCCCGATGGACAAGAAACACCAGGCGATCCGTCCCGGAATGGTGGTGCGCTGCCTGGTGCTGAGCGAGCGCAAGGATTTCAGCCGGATCGGCGCCATCAGCGATGGCTGGCTGCCCCAGCTAAAGCTGTGGGTTGGCGACTATCCCTATCTGTTGCGGCCAGCCTTCGAGGAGCTCTGCCGATTGCGGCTGGGAGGGCGGTGAACCGTCCAGCACGCCAAACGGGATCGTGGTGCAACATTGCGTTACAATTCATGCAACACTTCTCAAAGGAGCTTCCCATGACCCAGTCCGCAGCCCCCATCCGCGGCGCCCAAGTCACCACAGAAGATGGCGGTCGCCTCAACGCCTTCGCCCCCGAACCCCGGATGGAAGTTGTGAGCGTGGAGATTGGCTGGGGCTTCCACGCGCGCGCTGAGAAGCTCAACGGCCGCCTGGCCATGCTCGGTTTCGTTGCCCTTCTTGCCACCGAGTTCGCCCTGGGCGGTGAGGCCTTCACCCGTGGCCTGCTGGGCATCGGCTGATCATCCCGATCGTTCACAGTTTCACGTCTGGCCGCAGCACAATGTGCTGCGGCTATTTTGTTCTCTTGCCCATTCTTCCGGTGACGCCTGACCCCCCCTCCTCCAAGGCTTCGCCGATCTTCAACGCAGTCGTGCGCGGAGCCGGACCGACGGGGGCCCTCACTGCCTTGGCCCTGGCGGACGCCGGGTGGAGCGTCAGCCTGATTGATCCCCAGAGCCCGTCCCAGATTCAGGAGCGATCCAGGGCCTATGCCTTTACCCACTCCTCCCGACGACTCCTGAAACGTCTGGGCCTGTGGAAGAGCGTCTCGTGCATCCTGCACCCCTTCGACAGGCTTGATCTCGAGGATCTTGGAGCCCGTGAGCTCAGCCGGTTCGGAACCCGCGACCTCCGGAATGGTTCATCCGAAGAGCATCCGGTGGGCTGGATCGGTGCCCACCGAGAGCTGATGGGAGTGTTGCTCGAGCAGCTGAAGGCCAGACCCTCCATCCGCCTTCATCTGGGCAACGGCTCCCCTGGCTCCTCCCTGGCTGCGTTGGAGCAGGAGGCCGACTGGATCATCGCCGCGGACGGCGCCCTGTCCCCCACCCGGGAGGCACTGGGAATCCCAGTGTGGCGTCATGCCTACAGACAGCATTGCCTCACGGCGCAGGTGCGCCTGCGGGGCGCTCCCAGCCGCACCGCCTGGGAGCGCCTGAGACCGGAGGGGCCCTTCGCCCTGCTGCCCATGGGAGGGGGACGCTTCCAGGTGGTGTGGAGCGCTCCGGGTTGGCGCTGCCGCCAGCTGGAGAGCCTGTCCCCTGCCGCCTTCCTCGACGCCCTGGCTCCCGTCCTGCCTCCGGGAGTGGATGTGGAGGAGATGGGAGAGCCCCCACGGGTGTTCCCGGTGGGGCTGTTGCTCGCGCGCCGCCTGCATCGCGGCAAAACAATCCTGGTTGGAGAAACGGCGCACCGTTGTCATCCAGTGGGAGGCCAGGGTCTGAACCTCTGCTGGCGAGACGTGGAATCCCTGCATCGACTCGCCCTTCAGGTGAGTGATGGAAAGCGGCCGATGCACACCCTCGGCCCTGCCTATGGCCGCAGCCGCTGGTTGGATGTGTGTCTCACCCTGCTCATCACCGATTCACTGGTGCGGATCTTCTCCAACCGCCATCCCCTGCTGGTGCCTGGCCGGAAACTGGCCCTGCGGCAGCTCAGGAGGCTCCCAGTCCTGCGACGAACCCTGCTCGGTGTGATGAGTCATGGTGCTTGCCAGCGCATGGGGGCGGCACCAACCTGAGCCCATGGTGATCAGCAACTGTCGGCAACCTCCCCCCTCCAGTGAGCTGCTGGCCTTCCTGCGCCACCAGATCGGTCTGAGTGAGGGGGCTCTGGAACTCGGATTGCGTCAGTCAACCCTTGAGCAAGCCCCCCTGCCCGCCGTGTTGTGGCGCTATGGATTGATCACTCTGGAGCAGCTGGAGCGGGTGCTCACCTGGCAGGACAACAACTGAAAGGAACGACGCATCCACTCTCAGTGAAGAGGGTGTTCAGTAAACAATCAGGGATTCCGCAGGCACATCCTGAGGAAGCTTGCTGCGTCCATTGAGGGCACTGAGTTCCACCACGAAGCTGAAGCCTGTCAACTGGCCTCCTGCCAGCCGCACCAATTCTCCGCAGGCAGCGGCCGTGCCCCCCGTCGCGAGCAGATCATCAACCACCAGCACCCGGGGGTTCCCCTCAAATCCATCGGTGTGAATCTCCAGCCTGTCCGTGCCGTACTCGAGGGTGTAATCAATGCCATGCACCTCTCCTGGCAACTTGCCTGGCTTGCGCACCGGAGCGAAGGGAAGCTGGAGGGCGGTGGCCAGGGCCGTCCCCACGATGAAGCCCCGGGATTCAATCCCCACGATCAGATCCGGCTGCAGCCGCACGCACTGTTCACCGAGGCGGCGCACCGTCTCCTGCCAGCCTCGGGGGTCGCGCATCAAGGGGGTGAGATCGCGGAAGAGGATGCCGGGTTTGGGAAAATCCGGGATGTCGCGAACCCACTGGCGAAGATCGAGGGAAGGATCTGGAGCAGGCATGCCAGACAAAAGGTGACGGATGGGGGCAATCGCTGGCATCATCGCAGCCATGGCCAAGACGTCTTCTCCGCCCCCAGGCTTCGCAATGGCCTCCCTCCCCCGGCAGGGGCTCGAAAGGCTGGATCTGTTGCTTCTCTGTGTGGAGGCCCTTGATCTCAACGGTGGGGAAACCCTCCTCTGGATGGGCCAGCAGCTTGGCTTCTCTTCCCTCTTCCCCGACCGGGTCGCCCTCTGGAAACTGCGGTCCCACAATCCCCTGAGGCGCGCCTGCCGGCGCGGGACGCCGAACCGGGAGGAAACCGATGCACTCATCCGCATCCTCTGCGCCATGGCCGATCGGGTGTACCCGATGGTGCGCGGCCTGCTCTCCAGCCGGGAGCCCGCAGACCTTCAGCGGGACCATTGGCGGCTGTTTGAGGAGAGGCTGAGAGACCTGCTGAAAGAACGCATGAACGTGCGCAGAAGCGGCGTGCAGAGCCTGATGGATCCGGTGGCCGGGGCACCCCAGCGCCGCGCCCTGATCCAGACCCTCGCCCTTGCCGCCGGCGATGGAGGCATTGATCGCCTTAGAGCCAGTTTGATGGATGCAACGCCATGAAGCAAACGTTGACCTACATGCCCCATGCCTTCGGGGCCCATTCCTGTCGCCTTCGGGTGGAAGGGTTGCCTGATGTGTCCAGCAACCGGGGAAGCGATGCCCTGGGGATCATCACGGGCTGGTGCCTCGACTGGGTGGGACATCCCCAGCTGGAGGGCCGCAGGGAGCATCTCCAGGCCCTGATCTCCACCGTGATCCCTTATGCCAGGCATTTGCTGAGTGGGATTCCCCGCGCCATGGGAGGAGAGAACGACCCGGTCCATATCGGTCCGCAGGAGGATGGGCGTCATCACATGGAGCTCCGCAGCAGCCAGCCGGATACACCTCCCCTGGAGGTGACGATCGACGACGCTGAACTGGCGGATCTGGTTCGGGTGCTGGATCAGTGCCGCCTGGATCCCAGGATCCAACTTCCCCTCCCGGTGCCTGAGGCCCTGCCCCTGCCGGCCA
Organism: Aphanothece sp.; assembly: GCA_040375715.1. Taxonomy (GTDB): domain Bacteria; phylum Cyanobacteriota; class Cyanobacteriia; order PCC-6307; family Cyanobiaceae; genus Cyanobium. The sequence goes on along the minus strand of JBEIRX010000001.1, from coordinate 7,612 downwards.
GGGAACTGAGGCACCGTGTTCCCCTGCGACGTCGCCTCAGCGCCCCGGTGGGCGGCCTGGCAGCCCTGGCCGTCGCTGCCGGTGCCGGCAGTCTGCTACCCACGCCCCGCTCGTCGGATCCTCCTCAGATCAGGACCCCCACTGCAAAGACGGCCCCTGCAGACACAGTCCAGCCCCGCCTTTCGCTGCTGCGGAGCTGGCTGGAACGCCGCACTCCCAAAGGCACAGACCAGGCCTCTCAAACGTGGCAGCTGGCGGTGAACACCCGTGGAGAAGTGGTGGCAGCCTCCGCGGTGGAGGGAAGCGACGGGGGCGCAACGCGCCCGGCTTGGATTGCCGATCGCGGAGGTGTCGAGCTCACCATCAGGGGATACATTGCTCGTGCGAGGAGTGCTGAAACCCTCTGGTTTCTGGGAACTCTCCCCCTGGCACGGCTGGTAAATCCCCCACACGCTGATCCTTTCCCATGGCACTGACCTGGCCAGAACTCAGGCGAAGAGTGGCCAGGCTGGGATCAGCCCTGGATGTGGTGGTGCGTAGCGACCCTGAGGTGTGCGGACTGAGCGGTGAGAACTTCCATCTCACTCTTCACCATGGCGGGCATGGTGACTGCACGGTCAACGACCTGTCCCTGATTGAATGCCCTAACGAACTTGTGCTGCTGGAATTCGAACGTTGGATGAGAGGTGCTGGATATCCGCTTGATCCCTAGCCCCATCGCCCCTACTCCCCATTTCAAGGCCATGCCCCGCGGATCCATGAGCCCTATCCCCCCATCCCGGGTCCGCCCGCTGCACCTGCCTACACCGGGCCTACAGGCTCAGGGAAAATCTCCGGCTCGCCGACTCCGCTCGAAGCGACGGCGCCATCCCTCAAGGCTCAAACATCTGGGCATGGGAGTGCTCTGCGTGGGTGGAGGAACGCTCATCCTGGTGTCTCTGACGGCTCTAGCGGAACGGTTCAACACCTTGCTTCTGGTGAGTCAGGCGGTGGCGAACCTCATCCGCGGCCTCTCTTTACTCGCCACTGGCCTGCTGCAGCTGCTGGCTCTGCTCACGGTGGCTGTGCTGGCCCTGTTCGCTCTTCTCCTTCTCGTGGGAGGGCTCACCCGTCTCGTACGAGCCATCTCCAGCGCCCTGGCCAGCAAGGGGGCAAGCAACAGGTCAGGAGGAGAACCTGACAAACCCATCAAATCCAGCCGCCGAGAGTGAGCCGCTTCAGGGGGTGATCCCTGCTTCATCCATGCAATCTGGCAAACCACAGGCCAGCAAGCTGCCAGGAGGACCAGAGAAAGATCGCCAGAATCAGCCACTGCAACCAGGGTGGGCGTCGCGGTTCAGGAGTTGGAAGGGCCATCACAAGCTTGCACCTTTCAATGCTGGCGCAGCCAGTGGAGCAACAGCCATCCAGACCCACAGGACTAGGCTTAAGAAAATCTGAGGGTTTTCAGATGTGGATCGAGCAAGCTGCCGCCGAAACCAAACGAGACCGAGGCAAGGATGGGGAGGCCCTGGTGTTGCACCTGCAGACCAAGGAAGTGGCCCTGCTGCTGGACATCCTGGAAGCCGCTCTGCCCACTGAGAAGATCAGCGGCCTACATACCTGCAATCCCGCCATGACCCACTTCTTCAACAGCGTCTACGGCGGACTCCTGAGCACAGCCAGAGAGCAGGGCTGGGGAGGAACCTAGCGATTGCTCAGGGTCAACAAAACGCCATGCGAGATGGATGCACCCTGATCTGTTTTCAGACGAATCAGTTGTCAAACCAAAATGAAATCCGACACGGTCAAGGTAGGGAACAGGGCGTTGGCAGAGGTGTTGTCCGAGGGGAGTGAGGTGTTCACGCGGCTCAGGTTGGCGATCAGGGTAGGAGCCAGCGCTCCTGTGCCATCGGCATCGAAGCGCAGATCACCGGTCGTGGAGTTGTAGATAAAGCGCTGATCGGCATTCAGCGCAGTCGTGGCTCCGGCCCCTGCCAAGAATTGATTGGCGGTGAGGGATGGGCCTGAGAGCCCGGCATAAGCCGCTTTGTAAAAGACCAACTTGTCAGCGCCATTGCCAAAGTCGCGAATCGCATCAAGCCCAGCCTGTGCGACGGGCTCATCAAAGACAAATTGATCATTGCCGGCAGCGCCTGTGAGGGTGTCGTTCCCTTGGCCCCCGATGATGATGTCGTTGCCAGCCTGGCCCTTCACTTGGTCAGCCCCAAGCCCCCCCGAGACAACGTCATTACCGTTGCTGCCATTGAGGTCGTCGTCACCCTCCTCGCCATAAAGGTTGTCGTTGCCTTCACCGCCATACATATCGTCATTCCCGATGCCGCCGTAAATCTGGTCATTCCCTAGATCGCCACGCAACATGTCAAAACCCCTCTCCCCCTTGATCAGGTCATTTCCGGTGCCGCCATCAATGAAATCGTTGCCGTCCCCCCCTTCCATCTCGTCGTTCCCGCCATCGCCCCACATGCAATCGTCTCCACCAAGCCCCCTGAATTTGTCGGCCCCAATGGTGCCGCCAAAAAGCTCGCTTGCATTGCCCGCTCCATTGGGATTGAACACTCCCCGCGCGTCGATGTAATTACCGTTGTTGCCGTAGAACCAGCCATTCGTGCCATTTACATAACCAGCTCGGCCCACCTGCCGTTGGACACCATTGGCATCCACCACCGTTTGCGTGGAGGCGAAGAGGGCCGCCTCAGAAGCAAAGCTTGGGAAGCCTTGGATAGAAGATCGCTCATAGTCAGCATCATTCACAGCAAAAATCTTGTGGTAAAGATGCTTCACTCCAGTGGCAGCCATCACCATATCGGCGACAGTTTTGCCCTTGATTTCCTCCACCAGATCCGTGCGGGCCAACTTGGCCAGGTAATAGGCCTCATCGCCTCGCTGCAGCTGCTGCATCTGGTAGGCATAGATGAAATCATGGGTAGGGCCAAGCATTCCCCCCGGGGTTTTGGCTTCGGCCAAGCCACCCAGCCAGAGGGAGATCTTCTCAAAATCCTGGTTGCCGCTGCGAGCGTTAACGGTTGCATTGGGATCCAGGGCCTGAGTTGCCGTGCCCGAGTAGGACTGCCCCATGAAGGCAGGATTGAGCATGGCTCCATCGGCGGCGGCGGAAAGGGCTGCGGCGTAGGCCGCTGCGTCCCCCGGCGCCGAGCTCACTTGCAGGCCATTCCAATAGGAAAGTGGTTGCCCTTGATAACCCGAAAGCAGGGCATCTCGGGCATAGGCCATCATGAATCCCTTGAGCGACTCAGGATGGAGCAAATGGTCGCCAAAGTCCCTCCAGCTGATGTAAGGGCGTAAATTCGCTTCGAGAGACTGCAGGGCGGCATCAATCCCATTGTTGGCTTGAACCAGCCCGGCGGTCGTAGGAGTTGAGGCAGTACGCACCCCACGCAGGAAGGTTTGAATTTGCTTGCGGGCCTCATTGAGAGGGGTGACACCCGCATCCAAACCCCTGCCGATGTTGAGCGCCGCCAAATCCAACGGCAGACCCACCAGGGCATTGCGCAGGGTGTTGGTGATGTATTCATCGGTGGCGTTACCCACCTGTTGGGTCATACCAGCGGCGATTTGCCCCGCCGTGAGGTTGGTGTAGAGCTGGGGCGCCAAAAAGGCCTGCAGTAGGGGCTTATTTTCCAAGGGTCCTTCGACCAACCCTGTGCTCGGATTCACCGGCTGAAACGCCACACTCTCAGTGAGCTGGGAGTGGCCAAAGCGGAAGGCGCTGTGGGCAAATTCCGCCAGGATGCTGGCATTGAAGCCCGCGTTGTTGTTGTTGGCCGCGGCGGGGCCAGCAAAGGCCCCCAAGTTGGGGGTGATGCGCCGCGCGTATTCCTGCACTACATGGTGCTGGTAGAAATTCTCATTGGCCAATTTGGCCAATTGAAACAATTCCTCTCTAGAAACCTCTTGATTGCTTGGCAAATCAGCTTTGATTTGCTGGAGAATATTGTTGTGGGTGCTCACAAAGATTTCATGGAGGCTGGTGAGGCCCAGATTTTCATTCAATCGTCCATCCCCACCCACGGCATGTTGATTGAGACGGCTCGGATCCTTCAGATCACCATTGGTTTTGAAAGGGTCCTGACCTGGAGGAAGGGGAGCACCCTTCCAATCCGCAGCCAGATCGATCAGGAAAGCTGCCCCCGCCTTCACCAGCACTTGATTGGGAGGGATTGCCGCCGTGTCAAACAGATAGTGCTTGACCCCTGAAACCTTATCGAGCGCCACAAAGGCATACTTCCCGGCATTGGGAAGCCCCTGAGGGATGACCTCCACCAAGGGCACAGACTGCACATCGCGATCATGCAAGGTGAGGCCGATGCGCCCGGCGTTGGCCTTGAGATCGCTCCAGCGGGCGGTGGAATTTTGCGAATCCGTGAGCAGCCGGCCGGTGAGTTGGCCAGTGCTGGTGTATTCGCGCATGAAAATGCCATGGCTCTCCACCGAGGCGTAGACCTGGTTGAGATCCATGAAGGCCGAGGTTTGGTTCACACTCTCCCCGTTGCGCGGGGTGAGCTTCAACACGCTTTGGGCGCCGCCATTGCTGATTGTGGAAGCCACCACACCGGTGAGGGCCGCCTTGGCATTGATCGCCGTCACCACCTCAGCAAGGGTGGCCCCTGGGGTGATCGCAATCAGCTGGTCGTTGAGCACCAAGGTGCCACCGCTGGTGCCGTTGAAGCTGGCGCCAACCGCCGCATTTTCCTGCTTCACACTCCATTGGCTGGGACGGCTGTATCCCGCCAGGCCCAACTCCGACACCAGGGCATCCCGGCTGCCTTCGCCAATCACCACCTGCACGGTGCTGGTGCGGGAGAGGGCCATGAAGTTGGTTGAGGAGCCCGGGGTGTAGAGGCTGTCTCCGGGAAGCAGGGGGATCAAAAGAGTGCCGTCGTTTCCCTTCGACAGAAAATCAAACCCGTGATCGTTGTATTGGCCAAACAGGGCAAAGAATCCCGAGTTGGGCAAGGGATTACCCGAATTCGGGGTTCCATCCCCACCGGTGAGGATCGTTTCGTGGCGGGTGTTGTTCCGTTGGCTCACCCGTTTGCCGGCCTGGGTCCCTGCTTGGGTCCACTCCCGCGCGTAGGGATCATCCTGCACCTGAAGGGCTATTTTTCCGCTTTGATCAGCAACGTAATTGCTAATCAGCCTGGGGCTGGCATCAAAAACGAAGGGATTGCTCGGGTTGGCGAAGCCACGAATGCTGTAATCAAGTACGTGAGTTGGACTATAACTTACCGCCCCAGTCTGAACATTCATCGTGTAGCCACCCGTGGCTTGACTAAAGCTCTGGGTGGTCAAACGCCGAAACAGCGTTCCTGATGCCCCCGCCAGAAATTTTGGATCCGTGGTGGAAGTTGGGTAGGGAGCGACCGCAGGGCCGCTGCTTCCTCCACCCACCTGGTAGCGCAATTGATCCAGGCCATCAACGGAGCGAACGCCACTGGTGGAGGCCGCTCCAACCACCCCAGAATTGACACCCGGCACGATGGCCAGACGGGGATCATTATTCCAATCTTTATAAACTCGGTATTGATAGCGGAGAAAGAAAAGATCAGCCAGCGTGAACGTGTCAATGACCGAATTGAAACTGCTTGCCGGCATGCCATGAGCCAACTCTTATTCAATTATTGCTGGCGTCACTCAATCCGGCAATCCCTCAGTGAATAATGTTTCTTTCCTTCATGAAATGATCACGGAGGGTGAAGCCATTTGCCACATTTGTCTCACATTACCCATGACTGGCTGCCCTTGGGCGGGGCCAACCACCACGAGCAGGACGCTGAACAGGACTACGCTTTACAAAAGGAGCGGAATTGGTTTGTACCTCCAGACGAAGGGTGGTGGCGGGGGGATGGAGCCCATGATCACTGCACTTCTGAGGTCCAGGGCCTATCCCCATCCAACGGGGCGGATCACCCTTGTGGAGACCCACATCTCCTGGGTCGTGCTGACGGGCTCCTATGCCTACAAGGTGAAAAAGCCGGTGAACTTCGGGTTTGTTGACTTCAGCAGCCTCCAGAAAAGACGTCACTTCTGCCACGAGGAGCTGCGGCTCAATCAACGGCTCGCCCCGGATCTTTATCTGGAGCTGGTAGAAATCCACGGGCCAGCGGAGCAGGCGAACGTAGAGGGCTCCGGCACAGTGATCGATGTGGCCGTGCGCATGCGGCAGTTTGATCAAAGAGGGCTGCTGCCTCAGGCTCTCGACGCGGGCGCTGTGTCAGGGGAGCAGTTGGAGCTATTTGCAGAGAAACTCGCCACCTTCCAATCGAGAGCGGCCATCGCTCCGCCAGAGGGGTGCTTTGGCACGCCGGAAGCTGTTTTAGCCCCGGCTCTTGCCAACCTGGAGGTGCTCCGCCGCCTACACAAGCTGGATCAGGACGATCCCCTGCTCGACTGGACCAACGAGGAGGCCCGACGGCTGAACGCAGTCTTCGCAGGGCGTTTGGTTCAAAAGAGGGTGCGGGAAGGCCATGGCGATTTGCACTTGGGCAACCTGGTGCTTCACCAAGGGGAGGTGATGGCCTTCGATTGCCTGGAATTCAACCCAGGTCTTCGCTGGATCGACGTGCTCAGTGATGTGGCTTTCCTGGCGATGGATCTGCAGCAGCGCGGGATGGTGGTGTTTGCGGGGCGAGTGCTGAGTCGCTGGCTCAGCGCAACTGGCGATTATCTCGCCCTTTCTGCCTGGCCCTGGTATCTCACCTATCGGGCCCTGGTGCGGGCCAAAGTCATCGCCCTGCGGCTTGAGCAAATCGTGGATCCCAGCGGTTCGGACACCATGGCTCTCCACGAACAGATCAGGTCCTATCTCAAGCAAGCAGACCGTAGCTCCCGTTTAGGTGAGGTTCCAGGGGCCCTGATCCTCACCCATGGAGTCAGTGGCAGCGGCAAAAGCCATGTTGCAAACCAGCTCTGCCAGCGGCACGGATGGATTCATCTCCGTTCCGATGTGGAGCGTCTGCGATTGTTTGGCCTATGGGGCACGAGCATTGATCCGGTTCGCCAAGGTGGACGCTACGACCAAAGAATCACAGAAGAGCTTTACAGCACCATTCTTCTTGAACCCGCAAGAGCAATTCTCAAGGCAGGATTAACGGCCGTAGTTGATGCCACCTTTCTCAAACAAAGTCAGAGGGCGTCTTTCCTAAAAATGGCAGAAAGTATCAAGGCTTCGGTCGTGATCCTTGTGTTTCCGGTGAGCCTGGATCTCGCGAAGGAGAGGATCAGCAGACGGATGAAGGAAAATGTTGATCCCTCAGAAGCCGATCACTCGGTGTTAATGCAGCAGTGGAGCTCTGTGGAGAGCCCCCATCCATCTGAAGGGGCTCAAATCATTTTTCAGAGCATTTTGGAAGCCGAAAAACAACTAAACAACCTCCTGCCAGGAATCCTCAGAACCATTCCGGGATCGCTTCCTCCACAGTGTTGACATTGGCCTGCGGCGTGGACCGGCGGAACTCCAGCGTGATGCTCCGCTTCTGTTCCCCATCTGCTGCCACCGCCTCGATCGGATACACCTGCTGGCCATCCCGGAACGGCACCTGGATCCGGAACGTCCCATCCGCTGAAAGCGGCACCTCCTCCCCTCCGATCG
>JBEIRX010000042.1:0-12059 GCA_040375715.1 Aphanothece sp. | reverse complement strand
GTGTTCCGGCAAGTTTGAAAAAGACCTCGCCGTGCGCCATGCCCGCACCGGCAAGACCATCCGCCTCTCGAGGCCCCAGAAGCTCTTCGGCCAGGACCGGGAGGTGGTGGAGGAGGCCTATCCCGGCGATGTGATCGGCCTGAACAACCCTGGGATGTTCGCCATCGGCGACACCCTCTACGTGGGCCCGAAGGTGGAATTCGAGGGGATCCCCTGCTTCACCCCCGAGCTCTTCGCCTGGTTGCGCAACCCCAACCCCTCCGCCTACAAGAGTTTCCGCAAGGGGGTGAATGAGCTGCGAGAGGAGGGGGCCGTGCAGGTGCTCTACGACACGGATCTCAGCAAACGGGACCCGATCCTCGCCGCCGTCGGCCAGCTCCAGCTCGAAGTGGTGCAATACCGGCTGGAAAACGAATATGGAGTCGCCACCCGGCTGGAACCCCTGGAGTTCACGGTGGCTCGCTGGGTGAGCGGCGGCTGGCCTGCCCTGGAGGCCATCGGGCGGATCTTCAACTGCAAGACTGTGCGCGATGCCTGGGACAGGCCCGTGCTGCTCTTCCGCAACAGCTGGAACCTCCAGCAGCTGCAAGAGGATCACCCATCCCTGGAGCTCAGCGCCGTGGCCCCCGTGGTGAGCGGAATCGATCCGATCGCCCTTTGAGGCGGCTGACGCAGAGAGTGGACGAATCCGTCAGAATAGCTTCACGATTTGTAAGGGCAGGAGCGCTCGCCATGTCCCATCCCTTCTGGCTGGCACGCCCCCGCAGCGATGGGGGCTCAGATTTCGTCAACTTTCTCCCCGGTCGGGATGCTGTGGAGATCCGTGAAGGCAGCCATCTCCCACCCCAGATGCCCCTGCTCAAGCGTCGCTGGCGGCTGGCCCCCGCGGAAGCGGAGGCCTGCCGCCAGCAACTGCTGCAGGAAGCCGGTTTTCATCGCTGTGAACCCCTCTTCTGATTGCGGGAGTCTTTAATAGGGAGCGCGTGGCCATTGTGATGACCGAAGGACCCTCCGACTCCTACAGCCTCCTGGGCATCACGCCGCAGAGCAGCTTTGAGGATGTGCAGGCCGCACGGCAATCCAAGCTGGAGGCCGTTGGGGATGATCCCCTCGCTCGCTCCCGGGTAGAGGCGGCCTATGACGCCGTGTTGATGGATCGGCTCAAGGAACGCCAGCAGGGACGGGTCAGCAGCGCGGCCCGCTCCGCCTCCCAGAAGGAAACCATTCCATCCCAGGCCCGCCCCCCCTGCCCCAGCTGCCGAACCTCCCCCAGCTCGCCCTTCCCCGGCTCGGAGGTGGAACCAGCAAACCCGGGGGATCGCTCTCCTTCTCCCTGGCCAGTGGCCGGGAACGGCTGTTTCCTCTGATCAGCCATGGAGTGCTCCTGGTGCTTGCCCTGGGATTTCCAGCAACCGCACCCGATGCCCTCCTCGCCCTGGCAGCCCTCACCACCCTGGTGAACCTACAGCGGCGCAATGGCCAGTTTGCGAGGTCTGTGGGGTGGACCATCCTGCTCCTGGCCCTGGGCCTTGGGTTGGCCCAGTTGCTCCTCGCCGCCCTGCCGCTGCCCGTGCTGCAGGCCCTTCCCCTGGAGGCTTACCAGGTTCAGGCTGCCACAGGGATCCTGCTCCTGCTTCTGGGGGCACTCTTCATCGGCTGAGCTGGATCAGGGCTGAGCTGGATCAGGCGGCCTCGAATTCGGCGATCAGGCTCTGAAGTTCCTCGGCTTCCACGCCATACACCTCATTGCAGAAGTGGCAGGTGAGTTCGGCCCTGCCATCTTCCCTCAGAATGCTGCTCAATTCCTCCCGACCCAGCAACTTCAGGGCCCCCACACTGCGGCGACGGGTGCAGGGGCAATGAAAGCGCACGGTCTGACGGGCCTCCGCCCACTCCAGGGGTTGGGGGTCGAGATCGGGAAACACATCCTCCAGAAGCAGGTGCAGGGCATCCGCATTGGCCTCGAGGCGCTCGCTGAAACCAGTGATCTCCCTGCAACGTTCCTCCAGCAGGGCCACCAGGGCAGGATCCGAGGCGGCCTTCGGCAACACCTGCACCAGCAACCCACCCGCACAGCGGACCCCGCGGCTGTCGATCCTTTCCCCCACGAACACCGCAGAGGGTGTCTGCTCGGAGTGGAGCAGGTAGCAGGCGACGTCATCCCCGATGCCGCCACTCACCAGCTCCACCGTGCTGCTGAAGGGCTCTCCCTCGCCGATGTCCCGCACCACGTGGAGGTATCCGGTTCCGGTGGCGCGGCGAAAATCAAACTGGTGCTCGCCTTCGGACGAACTCACAAGATCCAATTCCAGGGCAGGGTTGCCCACGTAGCCACGCACCGTGCCATCTCTGCCTGCATCCACCATCAATCCGCGCAGGGGACCATCCGACTGGATGCGGAGATTCACCCGTCCGTGGGCCACCTTCATGGAACTGGCCAGCAGCAGGCCAGCGGTCATGGCGCGCCCCAGCAGAACGGTGGTGAGAAAGGAGAGGCCATGGCGGTGGCGGGCGTAGCGACTGGCCACGGTGGTGGTCACCGCCACCAGGCGGATGCCTCCATTGGCCGCCGTGGCCCGCAGCATCTGATCAGCCATCACCGCCCTTCCGTCTCAGATGCATCGTAAGGAGGCCTCCCGGGCCAGGGGTTGAAGCACCCCCTCCTCCAATCTCCAGCCATCGGGAATCAGGCGCGCAAAACTCTCGGGTTCGTGGGTGACCACAAGCAGGGCGCGCTCCTGAGAGAGCTCCAGCAAAAGATCCAGAACCCCATCCCGCACCGCCCAGTCCAGTCCCGCTGTGGGCTCATCGAGCAGCAGCACCCTCGGGTCGCGGAGCAACTGCACCGCCAGGGCCAGACGGCGCTGTTGCCCACCACTGAGTTGCTCAGGGGGGGGAGTGAGGGGCAACTCCGGCAGGCCCACCCTGGTGAGCACGGCCTGGAGGGCTTCCGTTGAGACACGACGCTGGGCCAAACGCAGTTCCTGGCCCACGGTGAGACCGAGGAAATGGCGCTCGGGAAACTGAAACACCAGTCCGCAGAGCCAGCGCCGCTGTCGGGGCGTGAGCACCTCTCCGTTCCAGCGAATCGTGCCGGCATCCGGGCTGGCCAGCCCGCAGATTACCTCCAGCAGGGTGGTCTTGCCGCTGCCGCTGCGGCCCGCCACCAGGGTGGGTATCCCTGGGGCAAGGCACAGGTTGATGTCCCGCAGCACCGGAGCGGAGGAGGTAGCGGGGTGATAGCGGAGCCCCTGAATCTCAAGCATCCCGCCAGCATGCCTCCCCACAGCCTGGAGCGATGGGATGGCAGCCTGAGACGACCTGCTCAGCTCTGCTATGGACGTGCGCTTTCGCGAGGTGGATCCCTTCAACTGCTGGCTCTGGCTTCGCTTTGCCCATCCACCGGGGCAGGGGGAGCGGGCCTATGTGGAAACCGCTTTCGACAGCTGGTTCTATCTCGGGAAACTGGGGGGATTCAACGCCGAAAACCTTCAGGCCCATGACGCCGGCGCTGACCTGAGCTGGCTGGCCTGGGATGGGGAGGCGGCTGATCAGGCCCTGCCGGCCCTCATGCACAACATGGGAGCTATGGAATACCAGGGCACCTGGGGGCGCTGCTGGTTGGATCTGGGCACCAGCGACGCCATCGCCCTCGACGTGCTGATCAACTCCCTGCGGCAGATCGACCACGATGTGGTGGAGCTCTGTGAGCTGGTGATCGGCGGACTCAATGAGGACTGGCCGATTGAGGAGGAGCCAGGCAGTCCCTTCGCCCTTGGAGGCGGTGGCGCATCGGCGGGGCCCCAGGCCCCGCAAAGATGAGCCGGAGGGGAGGCCTTGGCCAGGGAACGGCGCCGACTCTTGATTGCCCCGGAGCGTCTGGCAGAGGAGGTGCTGCTGACAGCCGCCGAGGCGCACTACCTCACCCGGGTGCTGCGGTTGACCGATGGCCAGGGCTGTGAGGTAGTGGATGGAGCCGGCCGGCGATGGGGTGCCCTGCTTGAAGGAAGCGATCGACTAAGGCTGGAGCAAGCGCTCAGCCAGCCCCTGCAGGTGCTGCCACCCCGCACACCGCCCCTCCTGCTTGCCGTCGCACTGCCCCGGCAGGACAGTGAGCTCATCTGGCGGATGGCCACCGAACTGGGGATCGATCAGCTTCAACCCCTGCAGGCAGACCATGGGGTGTTGCGCTCAGGCTGGCCTGAACAGCGTTGGCGCACCATTCTCAGGGAGGCCACCGAACAGTGCGAACGCCTCTGGCTTCCGGAACTCCTTCCTCTCCGGACGGCAGCGGAGTGGTTCACCGCTTGCTCCACAGGCCCAAGGTTTCTGGCCAGCAGTCGGGGGGCCGGCCTGCCGCACCTGCTCCCCTGCCTCCAGACACTCGACGCATCTGCTTTAGGGGACAACCCCGTTGATCCTGTCGTCGTTGCCATCGGACCCGAGGGAGGCTGGAGCACCGAGGAGGAGGTGCTGGCCGGAGCCCAGGGTTGGATTCCCGTGACGGCAGGGCCCACCATCCTGCGCACGACCACTGCAGCAGTGACGGTCGCCGCCTGGCTGACAGGCTGGCGAGAGCGGGTCAGCTCTTCAGCAGACCGCGGGCAATCTCCTTGAACGCGCCGAGATTCGCGCCGGCACGACGGCGGCGGCGTGGGGTCGCCGCGCCAGGAGCCAGGCAATCCGGGGCAAAGGTGGCCAGGGTGGGGGCGGGACGGCTGGCCGCTTCCGCTGCCAGCTGGGCAGCAATCTCCTCGGCTGTGGTGCGGGCCGCTGAGGCGGAAACCGCGGCGGTGGCATCTGAGGTGACAGCTGGAGTCGCTGCCGCAGGGGGAGCAGCTGACGCGGGGGCGGCCAACACAGGAACTGGGGCGGCTGTCTTCTTCGTCCTGGCGGCAGCGGGCGGGGTTGTGCTCTCAGGAGCTGGTGCGGGCGGAGCAATGGTGATCCTCTGCTCGGGGGCCTTGCCAGCCTTGGCCTCCTGATCCCCATCCTGCTGGCCGCTGAGATCGAGGAAAAACTTCTGCTTCTTGAAGAACATGGCAGTGGGTGCCGCGCAGCGCTGGTGTGCCGATTATCCGCTGCCCAGGTTCGTTTCCACCCCACCCCTTAGACCTGTGCAACACGATGCCACCGGCCCATGCTGCCGTTATCCCTGTCGCTCCCTGATCAGCACCCCAGCCACTGGCTGCTAGCCCTGATGATCAATGGCCTGCTGATTGGCGTGGCCCAGCGGGCGCCCCTGCTCACTCCCTCGGGCTGGGTGCATGCGGGCATCCTTGGCACGGTGCTCTGGGGAAGCCTCGGCTGGCGGGGATGGCTGGCGGTGGTGGCCTATCTCGCCCTGGGCTCGGCCGTCACCAAATTGGGATTCAAGGCCAAGCAGGCCGAGGGGCTGGCGGAAGCCCGCGGCGGGAAACGGGGGCCAGAAAATGTCTGGGGGTCGGCCCTAGTCGCCGCCATCCTGGCGGGGCTGACACCTCTTGCTGGCTCCCTGGGCAGCCTGCTGCTGATCGGATTTGCCGCCAGCCTGGCAGCCAAGCTGGCGGATACCTTCGGCAGTGAGATCGGCAAACGCTGGGGGCGTCACACGGTGCTGATCACCAGCCTCCGACCTGTGGCAAGGGGTACCGAAGGGGCGATCAGCCTGGAGGGCACAGCGGCCAGTGTGCTGGGGAGCGGGCTGATGGCAGCGGTGATGGCGACCCTCGGGGTGATCGAAACCCCGGTGGCGCTTGCCCTGGTGGCCGCCGTTGGACTGGCGGCCACCCTGCTGGAGAGCCTGCTCGGTGCCACCCTCCAGCCCAGGCTCGCCTGGCTCAGCAATGAAACCGTGAATGCCCTGCAGACCCTCGTGGCTGCTGGGCTGGCCATCGGGCTGGCGCTGCGGGTTCCAGGGGCCCTCTGAGCCCATCAGGCCTCCCCACCTTCGCGCCACGCCTCCGCAGACTGGCGCAGTTGTCTGAGGGCAGCACTGCAGCGGCGTTCCGCCATGCGGGGGTGAAGGCCATGCTGTTGACCGAGCTCGACCCAGCTGCAGCCCACCAGCACCCTTGCGAGCACGAGGTCCCGCTGAAGGGGATCCAGCCGATTGAGCTGCTGCCGCAACCATGCCAGCTGGGGGCGCCGGTGAGGCTCGATCTGGGGCAGCGCTGTTTCGCCATCGGCCAGGGTGCGGACGGAATGGGGATCCGCCAGTTGGTCGAGCCAGGTGCCCGCACCATCCACCTCCTCGCTGCTGCTTTGCAGGGCATCGAGGCTGAGGGGATGGGCCACCTCCTGAAGGCGCTCCGTTTCATCCAGCTCAGCTGTCGTGCAGCCGAGGGCGGCCGCGAGCTCTGGCTGTCCCAAGGGATGGAGCCCGCTGGCCCTGCGGGCATCTTGAAAGGTTCGAGCTTTCTGGCGCAGTTCCCAGATCCTTCTGGGGGGACGGATCCAGGCCTCCCGATCACGCAATTCGTGCTGAATGGCCCCCCGCACGTAGGGAATGGCAAAGGTGCTGAGGCAGCGAGCTCGGCGGTTATCAAACGCCTCAACGGCCCGGATGAGGCCCTGGCAGCCCACTTGAACCAGATCGGCATAGGGAAGCGGGCTGGTGGCTGCAAAACGAGCCGCCACGCTGTGGACGAGACCCAGATTCCCTTCCACCAGCCGATTGCGCCAATGGATCCGCGCTGCGGCATCCGCACTCCTGGCATAGGCCGCCAGCCAGCAGTGGTTCTGCTGATTCATCGGGCCCTGTTCCTTCGGGATCACGCGCCGCAGCGCCCGCGAGGGCAACTGGGGAGAGCGGGGCGGACGATGGGGATGGGGGGAGTGGGTCATGGTTCGACCGGAGGCATGTGGTCACAGGCTCGCCGATCAGCCCGGCTCCGACCTCCACCGACCAGGGGAATTCACTCTCCCCCGAACGGGGGATCTATTCACCAGGGCTGGGGAGTGGCCACCTCCTGGAGGTGCAGTCCTGCCCAGGCCAGCAGGGGAGGCCAGCGCCTCACCCGCTCGAACAGGAATTCATGGCCCTCACTGTTGCAATGCAGGCCATCCGCGCTCAGCCATCGCTGCCAGTGGGGTTCCTCCAGAAACGGGGCCAGCAGAGGCAGGAACGGCACATCAGCCTCCATGCAGGCTTCCTCCAGCAGACCCTCATACAGACCCACGTCCGCCATCGAATACCAGAGCACCTCGGCCCAGGGCATGGCCTCCTCCATCACAGGGGTGAGCCCCAGAACGAAAACAGGCGCCAGCTGCCTTGCGTCGCGGAGCAGCTGCTGCAGACCGAAGAGAAAGGCCTCCGGGGCGAGCTGCTGGCGGCCATCGGGCCGGCCGATGCGTGCAGCGTCGTTCAGGCCAACCGCCAACAGAATCCCCTGGGGACTCTGACGCCGCAATTCCCCACGCACGCCCACCTCACCGGGGAGCCTGGCGGCCACCCGCTCCAGTCCATCCCCCCGCACCCCCAGGTTGTAGAGCACAGGGCCATCGGGCAGAGACATCCAGTGACGGCGCAGGCGCTCGCACCAGCCCCCTTCCTCCTCATCCCCCCAACCGAACACCCCGCTGTCGCCCACGACAACGAGTTTCCTGGGCACGCCCCTGAGCATGAGGGAGGGGATCAGAGGCTGGCCTGGAAGGCACTCAGCCGTTCCAGACCATCCTGGATGGTCTCTTTGGAAGCCGCGCAGGAGAGGCGGATGCAGCGGTCGTCGCCGAAGGCCACACCCGGCACCACCGCCAGCCCCACCTCATCCAGCAGGCGATTGCTGAGAGTGAGCGAATCGAGCCCCCAGGCACTCACATCGGGGAAGGCATAGAAGGCCCCCTGGGGGGGCACCAGCTGCAAGCCAGGCACCGCTGCCAGGAGCTTCTGCATCACCTGGCGCCGCTCGCCGAAATGGGCAGCCATCTCCATCACGCAATCCCGGGGGCCCTCCAGCGCCGCCAGAGCGCCAAACTGGGCGAAACTGCACACATTGCTGGTGGATTGGCTCTGAAGAGCACAGGCCGCCGCCACCACATGGGAGGGACCGAACAACCAGCCCACCCGCCAGCCGGTCATCGCCCAGCCCTTGGCGAATCCATTGGCGATGAACACGCGATCCGCCAGATCAGGTGCCAGGGCGACCAGGCTGTGGTGGGTCTGGCCAGGGGCCAGCAAGGCCTCATAGATCTCGTCACACACCACCACCACCTGGGGATGACGGCGCAGCACCTCGGCCATGGCGAGAAGGTCGGAGCGCCCCATCACCATGCCCGTGGGATTGGAGGGGCTGTTGAGCACAAGCAGCCTGGTGGCAGGGCTGATGGCCTCCTCCAATTCGTCGGCCGTGAACTGAAACCCACGGCTCGCCTGAGTGCGGAGGAGCTGCACGGTGGCGCCGGCCAGCTCAGCCATGGGGGGATAGCTGAGCCAGCAGGGACTGGGGATCAGCACCTCATCGCCAGGATTGAGCAGCACCTGAAAGAGGTTGAAGAGCGCCTGCTTGCCGCCATTGGTCACCAGCACCTGTTCCGGCGCGGCGGCGATCCCGTTGTCGTCCTTCAGCTTGGCGGCGATCGCTGCCCGCAGGGCGGGCTCTCCTGCCACAGGTCCGTAACGGGTGTGCCCGGCCTCCAGGGCAGCAGCTGCGGCGTGACGGATGAAGGGGGGCGTGTCGAAATCCGGTTCGCCGGCAGAGAGGCTGCAGATGTTGCGCCCTTCCGCCCGCAGTTGCTTGGCTTTGGCGGCGATGGCAAGCGTGAGAGACGGCTGCAGGGTGGACGCCCTGACGGACAGCTTCAGCGGGGCCGACATCAGGGCGGGCACAGCAAATTGAGATGCGTCATCCTGCACTAGGTCGGCGGACTGAGGCCCCCCTGCGTTTTTTCAGGAAACTTCACAAGTCTGCCGACCAGCTGGCACAGCCCCATCCATGCCCGAACCGGAATCCCCGCCTCCTTTGAGCACCGCCCTCGCCACGCTGGCCCAGGCCTGCGCGGACTGCCGCCGCTGCCCCCTGGCCCAGGGGCGCCAGCAGGTGGTGGTGAGTCGGGGCAATCCGCAAGCCCCCTTGATGGTGATCGGCGAAGGGCCAGGCGCCCAGGAAGATGACCAAGGTCAGCCGTTTGTGGGCCGCGCCGGCCAGCTGCTCGATCAGATGCTCGCCAGCGTGGGGATCGACAGCAACCGGCAGGCCTACATCTGCAATGTGGTGAAGTGCCGCCCGCCCGACAACCGCAAACCCACCCCGGACGAGATGGGGGCCTGCCGCCCCTGGCTGCAAGAGCAAATCACCCTGGTGGATCCGGCGGTGATCGTGTTGGCCGGGGCGACGGCCATGGAAGGGGTGCTGGGGGTGAAAGGGGGGATCACCCGCTTGCGGGGCCAGTGGCAGCAAGGCAGCGGCGGGGCCCTGGAGGGCCGCTGGCTGCTGCCGATCTTCCACCCCTCCTATCTGCTGCGCAACGCCTCGCGGGAGCAGGGAAGCCCCAAGTGGCTCACTTGGCAGGATCTCAAGGAGCTGCGGCGGCGCCTCGACAGCTTGGGCCAGGGGGTGGGCGGGGACGGCGAGCCTTGCTAAGCAGAGGGGGTGCCGCCGCCAGGCCCCCATGTCGCTCGCGTCCCTTGAGGCCTTCCTGGAGCAGGCGCACAGCGATGAGCGGCTGCAGGAGCAGCTGGTCTTCGCTCCCGATGCCGCTGCCGTGGCAGCGATCGCCCAAGCCGCGGGTTACGCGGTGAGCGAGCTGGATCTCTGGCAGGCCAGCGCCGCCACCCCTGCGGAACTCCTGCCCTATCCGGAGGAGATTCCGCCCGATTCGGATCCGTTTCTGCCCGATCTGGAGGATGGCCTGCCCACCTCAGTAGACCTTCAACGCCCCTTCGAGGGCCGTCTCCTCGCCCGGGAGACCCCCCTGCCCGCCAAATCAGACCCCTGGAAGCAAAAGGCCAGCCCACTCCCCGACCCCTGGCTCGAAGAAGACCCCATCAGCGGCTTCCTGCACCAGGCCCAGGGCGATGAGGCCCTGCAGCAAGCCCTAGCCACCGCCCCCGACGCCGCTGCAGTGGCCGCCATCGCCCAGGCCGCCGGCTATCCGATCAGCGAGCTGGATCTCTGGCGCGCCAGTGCCGCCACGCCGGAAGAACTGCTCGACAGCGCTAGGTCGCTGGACGAGCCCATGCCCGAGCCCATGCTCGAGGAGGTTCCCATCCAACAGCCCTTCGCCCGGGAGTCGGTGAATCCAAGGGCAGCCGCTCAAGATCCCATGAACGAGGGGGTGGTGTGGTCCCTCCCCACGGAGGAGGCCCTGCTGGGCTTCCTCCATCAGGCCCAGGGGGACGAAGCGCTGCAACAGGCCTTGGCCAGCGCCCCCGACGCCGAGGCGGTGGCCGCCATCGCCCGGGCCGCCGGCTACCCCATCAGCGCGCTCGACCTCTGGCGGGCCGGTGGGGGCACCCACGCGGAAGACCTCTTGCCGCTGGAGCCCGATCTCTCAGCTCTGGAGGCCCCCCTGGCCCGTTTTCTGCTGGAGGCCGAGCACGACCCTGCCCTCCAGCAAGCCCTGGCTGTTGCTGAGGACGCGGCGGCGGTGGCCGCCATCGCCCAGGCCGCCGGCTACCCCATCAGCGCGGCTGATCTGTGGGAAGCCAGCGATGCCCTGCCGGAGGAGCTGCTGATCACCGAGTTTTTCGTCTTTCAGGTGGAGGACGACCTGCCGAATTGAAGGGTTCACCCTGCTGCCCATGCCCAAACCTGGGCCTCGGGCAGCAGGGATGCACAACCTCACCCCGCCAAGGCGGGGTGAGTTATAAAACGGCGCGCAGTGGATCGGGGAGTGAAGAATCAGCTGTGGAGGGTGATGCGCTTCCGCAGCCGCCGGCTCCAGGAGTAGGCAGCCATCCCACCCAAAAATGGCAGGGGGCCTGGCACTGGCGAAAGCGTTGACGAGGTGATTCCACTTGAACCGATTTGGTCAGTAAATGTTTTACCTATTGGTCCGTAATTTCCGTTACAAAGATTGCAATACATACTCACATCAGGAGTTCCAGTTGTTGAAAATGCAATACCGTTATATAGTGAAAGAATTTGCGAGATTGATGTTCCGTCCCATTGGAAACTATTTGCGGCATTGTCATAAGTACTAAGACCAGTGATCGGATAAGTTGAACCTCCACGCGAGTAAGTGCCACTGATGCCAAGGATGTCGTAGCTGACTCCAGCCATGGGGGTCACGTCAGCAGTGGTGAATGTGCCGGATGCAAATTCATCGGGTACGTCGGTCTGGAAGGACCAATTCCAGGTGGTGATGGCCGAGGCTGGAGCTGCCTGCAACACGGCTGCCGAGAGGCAGGCAGAAGCTGCAATAGACCCCAAAAGCTTCCGCTTGTTGCCACGAATTGCTGGTGTCAGCATGAATAAAAGATGCAAAGTAACGCTCAAAATATAATTTAATCCACAAGGGTGACGTGAATTGTCAGGGCTTCAGGACAATCTTTTTGTGCTTCGTCTCTGTCACTGCCCAAGCCCGCGATTGCGGCCCCATCTGGTGAGCTCGCCAGTTTCCGGGCCGCTGTGACAGGCTTTGGCCACGCCCCCGCGCCTAGAGATGACCGCCGCCCCGTCCCGAGCCGCCGCCACTCCTGCCAACCCATCTGCCGGGGCCCAGGCACAAGCCACTGATCCGGCCACTAACCCCCGCTTCGACACGGTGATTCACCGCCGCCCCACCCGCAGCGTGCGCGTGGGCGACATCTGGATCGGCAGCGCCCACCCGGTGGTGGTGCAATCGATGATCAATGAAGACACCCTGGATGTGGAGGGGGCCACCGCCGGCATCCGCCGCCTCCATGAGGCAGGCTGCGAGATCGTGCGCCTCACCGTGCCATCCCTGGCCCATGCCAAGGCCGTCAAGGAGATCCGCCAGCGACTGGCCGACAACTACCGCCCCGTGCCCCTGGTGGCCGATGTGCACCACAACGGCATGAAGATCGCCCTGGAGGTGGCCCAGCACGTGGACAAGGTGCGCATCAATCCGGGCCTTTACGTCTTTGACAAGCCTGAGCCCAACCGTTCCGACTTCAG
>JBEIRX010000076.1:0-4488 GCA_040375715.1 Aphanothece sp. | reverse complement strand
GGCGAGGGCCGCCAGTGTGTTCAGCTTTGCGGAGATCGAGGCGGGCCCCCAGGAGCTGAAGCTCTGGGCCTGGGACAGGAACGGTCGTCAGATCGACCAGGCCGTGATCGCCAAGTAAAGGGACTGAGCAATAAAACCTAGTGATGCAGGGTGCTCGCTGGGTTCTGGCAAGAACACTTGAATTTCTTTAGGTTTTCACCAGATGTGACAGCTGCAGGGGCGGCAGAACTCCCCAAGAGCGGCAGCGACACAGAAGAACTCTTTTTTATGTAGCAATCATTGCAACGCTGGCCCTGGTCGACTCATTTGTGTGGTCCCAGTCAGGTTGCATTCCCATGCCATCTTCCGCCCGTCTTCAGGCGATGCACGCGATCCTTGAACGACCTCCCGTTCCCGTGGAGCCCGCCGAACCCCTGGAATCCATCTGGGCCACCGATGTCTTCGGGTTGGAAACGATGAAGTCGGCCCTTCCCAAGGATGTGTTCAAGTCGATCCAGCGCTCCATTCGCGAAGGGGACAAGCTGGACTTGAATGTGTCCGATACGGTGGCCCAGGCCATGAAGGAGTGGGCCACAGCCCGAGGTGCGCTCTACTACGCCCACGTCTTTTATCCCCTCACCAACCTCACCGCCGAGAAGCACGACGGCTTCATTTCCACCCAGCCAGACGGAAAGGCCATCACTGAATTCTCCGGCAAGGTGCTGGTTCAGGGCGAACCGGATGGCTCCTCCTTCCCCAACGGCGGCCTGCGCACCACCTTCGAAGCCCGGGGATACACCGCCTGGGATGTCACCAGCCCGGCTTGGTTGATGCGCACCCCCAATGGGGTCACCTTGTGCATTCCCACGGTGTTCGTGAGCTGGACCGGTGAGGCCCTCGACAAGAAGACCCCGCTGTTGCGTTCCAACGCCGCCATGAACGCCCAGGCCCAGCGCCTGCTCAAAATGCTGGGGGCCAAGGAGATCGCTCCGGTGAATTCCAGCTGCGGCGCGGAGCAGGAATATTTCCTCATCGATTCGGGCTTCACGGCCCTGCGGCCCGACTTGCAGCTGGCCGGCCGCACCCTCTTCGGCGCGCCACCGGCCAAGGGGCAGCAGTTCGACGACCACTACTTCGGGGCCATTCCCGAGCGCATTCAGGTGTACATGCAGGATGTGGAGCTGCAGCTCTATCGCCTCGGCATCCCCGCCAAGACTCGCCACAACGAGGTGGCGCCGGGCCAGTTCGAGATCGCGCCATTCTTCGAAGCTGCCAACGTGGCCACCGATCACCAGCAGCTGCTGATGACCGTGCTCAAGACCACGGCCAAGAAACATGGCCTCACCTGCCTGTTGCATGAGAAACCCTTCGCCGGGGTGAACGGCAGCGGCAAGCACGTGAATTGGTCGATCGGCAATGCCACCCAGGGCAACCTTCTTGATCCGGGCAAGACCCCCCATGCCAACCTCCAGTTTCTGCTGTTCTGCGCCGCCGTGATCCGCGGCGTGCATTGCTACGGCCCCCTGATGCGGGCTGCGATCGCCACCGCCAGCAATGACCACCGTCTGGGGGCCAACGAAGCACCTCCAGCCATCATCTCGGTGTATCTGGGAAGCCAGCTGGAGGATGTCTACAACCAGATCAAGAGCGGCCGACTGGAGGGATCGGCCGAGGCGGCCCTGATGTCGCTGGGGGTGGACACCCTCCCGGAACTCAACAAGGATCCCGGGGATCGCAACCGCACCTCTCCCTTCGCCTTCACCGGCAACCGCTTCGAATTCCGCGCCGTGGGCTCCGCCCAATCCGTGGCCGGCCCACTGGTGGTGCTGAACACTATCCTGGCGGATTCGCTGCAGTGGCTCTGCAATGAGCTGGAGGGGCGTCTCAGCTCCGGCATGCCCCTGGAGGAGGCGGCCTTCGCCGTGCTCAAACTCACCATGGACCAGCACGGTGCGGTGGTATTCGGTGGGGATGGCTACTCCTCCGAATGGCATCACAAGGCGGTGGAGGAGCGGGGTCTGGAGAATCTGCGCACCAGCGCCGATGCCCTGCCCGTGCTGGAACGCCCGGAGATCCGGGACCTCTTCCAGCGCCAGGGGGTGCTCACCCCCACGGAACTGGAAAGCCGCTTCGAGGTGTATGCCGAGCAATACATCCTCGCCATCGATGTGGAGGCCAAGCTGGCCCTGCGGATCGCCCGCACCCAGATCTATCCGGCCGTTACCGAATTCCTCGAGAAGCAGGCCCGCTCCATCCGTGATCAGGAGGCCATCGGGCTGCCCGTGGATCGCAGCATGGTGAGCAAGGCCGCCATGCTCAACCAGCAGCTGCTGCAGAAATGCACGGCCCTGGAAGAGGCGCTCTCCCACGCGCACCATGATGTGCATGGGCACATGCGCCACTGCTCCGACACGATCATGCCCCTGCTTGGTGAGATCCGTCATGCGGCCGATGGGCTGGAGGTGATCGTCGAGGACGACCTGTGGCCGCTTCCCACCTACGGGGAGATGCTGTTCTTCCGTTGATCCAAAACGACCCCAGCCACACCTGCCGGCCTGAATCAGACCGGCAGGTTTTTTTGGGGGATTCAGCTGAGTGGGGAGTTCGGAGCAACGGCAGCGAAGCGGCGATTGACCTCCTTCCAGTTCACCAGGGGCCACCAGGCCTGGATGTAGGCGGGCCGCCGGTTCTGATAGGTCAGGTAGTAGGCGTGCTCCCAGACGTCCAGAGCCAGCAGGGGGGTGCCCCGCTCAATGCCGGGAAGATCCATCAGGGGATTGTCCTGATTGGGGGTGGAGGTGATGGCCAGCCGGCCATCGGATCGGCGAATCAACCAGGCCCAGCCGGAACCGAAACGGGCCGATGCGGCCTGCGCAAACTCCGCCTGCATCGCCTCAAGGGAGCCGAAGCTGTCATTGATGGCCCCCAGGAGCTCCGTCGATGGGGCTCCCCCCTGGCCCTCAGGGGCCAGCAGGGTCCAGAAGAGGCTGTGATTCCAGTGCCCGCCGCCGTTGTTGCGCACGGCTGCCGGAAAGCGGGAGATCTGCCCCTGCAGGGCCTCCAGGCTCAGGCTCGCCAGGCCTGGGTTGGCCTGGATCTGGGCGTTGAGGTTGGCCACATAGGCCCCATGGTGCCGGTCGTGGTGCAGGGTCATCGTGGTGCGATCGATGGCCGGCTCCAGGGCATCCTCTGGATAGGGGAGAGGCGGCAGGCTGAAGTCAGCCCAGGCCGGCATGGCGGAGATGAGCATCAGGGCAAGGGCCAGCACACTGGCCAACAGCCACCTGGGAAAAAGCTGGAGAGTCATCGAGGGAGGCACGCTCGGCAGAGCCAGCTTGCCTCCTGAGCCGCTCTCCTCGGGAGAGCGGCTCAGGAGGCAGTCATGAGACGCCTCAGCGAGCCCAGAAAGATTTCCATCGACCCCAGGGCCAGCGCCACGCTGAACACATTCACACCCCAACCCAGGAGATAGAACGCAGGCAATAGGCCAGCCAGCAGCCCGCCCGACCAGGAGGCCATCAGATAATCCAGAGCCCCATCCAGCACCGAGAACAGCGACCCGATGAACATGGCCAGGGAAGCCTGCAGGATGGGCATGGCTTCTCTGTGATCAGCCCCCAGATGGCGGGCCAAATTGATCTGAAAGTTGGCCACCAGGAACAGCAAGGCAAACACCGTGATCTGGGTGAGCTGCCGCTGGGTGGCCACCTCCCGTGCTTCCAGCAGGAGGTAGGCCACAGCCACAAGCCAGAGCAGCACCCGCAGGATGGGCAGGCTCCAGCGTTGCGATCGCAGAAGCAGACGTGCCACCAATCCGGTCCGATGCAGCCGGAGTGAGCCTAAGTTGCCCCTACAAAATGAATGACCATCGGGCTGCGGAGCACCACGCCAGGCGAGTCCGTGCGCAGGTTTGGCAGATGCCGCGAGGCCTTAGCCGACCCTGGCCAGTGCGCCAGAACCTGCCGCCTCACCCAAGCGTAGGGTCACGAGCACCAGATGGGAGGCCGCCCTGATCACGGAAAGCACGGCCAGGCCGATGCAGAGAGGACAGTGCATGAGAGTCATGGCAACAGCATGAACGCCCGTTGATGCTTCGCCGGAAGAAGCGGGGGGATCTTCACGGGATGCCGCACCCGCCGATGTTTGTTGGTTAGGCGAGCACGGGGTCCCACTGCTCGGGGCCGGCAGCGAGCACCGACAACGCAAAGATCGCGACCAGATCCAGATAGGACAACGATAAATGCGTCTTATGACCACGATCGAAAGTGCTGATGTCCGGCGCCCCCTAACAGCTCTCACTCTCCCGCAAGATTCCGTTACACTCCCGATGCCGGCACAGCCGCGCCATTCATCTCGCCCTCAAGGGCTCAACACCTGTACTCATGACCGCCACTCTCCAACAGCGCTCCGGCGCCTCGGCGTGGAACCAGTTCTGCGAGTGGGTCACCTCCACCAACAACCGCCTCTATGTGGGCTGGTTCGGTGTGCTGATGATCCCCACCCTCCTGG
>JBEIRX010000015.1:0-34484 GCA_040375715.1 Aphanothece sp. | reverse complement strand
GGCCACCGAGTAGATCGTCTCTTCCTTGGAATGGCCAGTTAGGGGTTCACCAATGGCTTTGCCACTGGTCGCATCCCACAGGCGAAGGGTGCCGTCACCGGAGCCAGATACGATCCGGCGGCCATCGGGGCTGAAGGCCACGGCCGCCACCGCCTGTTGATGCCCACGCCAAGGATCTCCGATGGACTGACCGGTGGCTGCATCCCAAAGGCGAAGGGTGCCGTCCGCGGAGCCGGACACGATCCAGCGGCCATCGGGGCTGAAGGCTAAGGCTAAAGAATAGGAATTCATTGGATTTTCATGGCCCTCAAGTTGATGAATGAGGTCTCCGCTGTTTGCATCCCACAGCTGAACGCTGTTGTCCGATGAGCCCGTCGCAATCCGGCGGCCATCTGGGCTGATGGCGAGCCCCCACACCCCGTTCGTAGCTGAAACGGGCAGCCGATTGATCTCCTGCCACTCCGGGTAAGCGGCCACAGCATGCATCAAGGCATCCTGGCTCGTGCGGAGCATCTCCTGAGAGCCTTCGCGCTGGGCCTCCCCCACCAGGGCAATCGCACGGATCTCGGCTTCCACGGAGGGTGTTTCCAGCTCACTCAGCACGAGCGCCGCCTGCTCACGCATTTCGGCAAACTGTTTTTGCTGCAAAGCCCAGCGCGAAAGCACGCCTAATCCCACCGCCACACAAACCCAGAACACCAGCGAATTCCTCCGGGACCGAGCATCCCGCCGGGCCCTCTCCCGGTCCCGCTCCGCCACCCGGGCCCGCTCCTCGGCCAGTTGGGCGGTTTGCTCCATCTGCCGGGCCGCCGCATCCGCCTCCCGGCAAGCATCCAGAAACGCCTGATCCTCGGGGCTGAGATTTTTGTTCTTGGCCCAATCCTGGGCGTCACTCAGGGCCGCGCCGCTGATCAGGTGGCTGGCGCGCTCCTGCCCTGGCGCCGCCTGCCAGGCCCGCAGGGCTTCCCCATAGATGGGAGGGCGCATGGCCGCCAGCTCCCCCTGCACCCAATTGTGGTTGAACACCGCCGCATAGATCCGGTTGCTGATCTGCAGGCGGCCCTGCCGCAGGGTGACGAGGCCGGTGAGGCGCAGTTGGCGGTGTTCCGTCGCCTCCTCCTCCATCGCCACGGCGCCCTGCTCTAACACCTGCTGATACACCCCCAGCAGCCGACCGCGCCCCCGCTCCCCCCCCGCCAGCAGGCGGTCGCGGATGGAGCGGAGGTGGGGCGGATTGTCTTGCGATTCCCAATTGTCGATCACCTGCCGCTGCACCACAGCCTCCACCCAGGCGGCCGTGGGCTGATCGCCCTGGGGGCTGCGAAGGAGCAGATCCAGCAGCTTCTGGGTGAGGAAGGGCTGGCCGCCACTCCAATCCAGCACGGCCGCAAGAGCCGCATCGGGCTCCCGCACCCGCCCCTCCAACCCTGCCAGCAAGGGCTTGGCCTCCTCGAGGGTGAAGCCCGCCAATTCCACCGGATAGCCAATATTGAAGGCACTGGCGTCATCCCGGCGGATGAGGTCGTAGGGAGTGGCCACCCCCAAAAAAACAAAGGTGAGCCGGCGATAGGCCTGTTGCTGGCCGCGCTTTTCATACAGCGCGCGGATCAGGGAGAAAAAGCCATCAGTGTCGAATTTCAGGCTTAACAGGTTGTCCACCTCTTCCACAAAAATCACCACTGGCGTTGTGGTGCCCGGCAGCAATAGCTGATCGATGAACTCAAAAAACCTCTCCACCGCCGTGAGCGACTCCGCCTCCCGCTCATGCCACCAGGCAAGGAAGTTGACCCGCTCCCGCAAACCCAGATCGTTGATCAATTGCTTGATCGTGCCTGCATACCACTGCTCTTCGGTGGGAGTGGCGCCCCGCACCTGGGGGTTGATCTCCGCGCAGAGAATGCCCTGCTCCTGCAGACGCTCCATGCTGCGCACCTTGAGGCTGGATTTGCCCATCTGGCGGCTATTGAACACAAAGCAGTAGTCACCAGCAAGGAGATGGGTCACCAGCTCGTGATCGGCCTGCCGCTCCACATAGCCGGCGAAGTCGGCGGGCAGGCTGCCGCCCACCTGATAGGCGATGGGATCAGCAGCCATGGTTGGCCTCCCCCCAGCAGTCTTGGAAATACTGGCGATAGAGCGGGCAGCGGGGTTTGACCTCGTTGTCCACCGGCACCACCAAGCCCAGGCTGTCGAGCTTGAAGGCATCTTCCGGCCGCAGCCGCACGGGCTCGGGCGCACTCATCACACGGCTGAAGGCTTCCTTCAATGCCGGTTGCTGTTCCACAAGTTGGCGGAGGTGGCGCAGGTGCTCGCCGAAACAGCCCGCTTCGGTGGGCGCCTGCTGCAGAAAGGCCTCGAAATCGCCGTCTTCGCGCGCCAAGCGATCGAGTCCCAGCCGCACCAAAAGCGGGTGGCCCCCCAGCAGGTCAAACAAGCGCTGGCGCTGCTCCTGGCTGAGATCCAAGCCATAGCGCTCGATCAGGGCTTGCGGTTGGCCGGCAGCAAAGGCATCCAGCTCGATGGGCAAGCCAACATTGAAGGGGGACTGATTGATGTCTTGACTGAAGTAGGGCTCCTGGGAATACACCACAATCAGCCGCAGCTTGGCCAATTGGCTGTTGGTGCGGGAGCGTTCATGCCAACCCCGCAGCAGCCCACAGAAGTCGGTGGCAATCTCGGGAAATTCAAAGATGCGGTGAAAATTATCAATCGCCACCACGATCGGCTGCTCACATGATTTGAGCAGGTATTGTTCAACAAATTCAGTGCTGTTATCGTTGGCGCCGAAGGTTTCATCCCAATAATCCTCGCGCTTCACCTGCACCCCCAACTTGCGCCCCAGTGAGGCACAAAACCACTGCATGAACTTGGTGAGATCTTCCAAAATATTGCGGTTGAGCTCATCAAGATTCAGCTCCACGCAGCGCTGCCCCCTTGCCTTGGCATGGGCCAGCACCCGCGCCATCAGGCTCGATTTGCCCATGTTGTTAGGCGATTTGATGCGAATCAGGGCCCCAGGTTTCTCGATCTCGGCCAACCAGCGGGCCTCCGATGGCCAGGGCACGTAAAAGGGAGAATCCAGCGGCACGGTGCCTTCCGGCGGCTCCGGTGGCAACGACGACCAGGAGCGTTCTGCCAAGCCCGAAACTGAAGTCGCGGCTACAGACTCTGGAGGAGTCAAGGCTGGGACCAGCTGGCTGCTTGCAGGGGTTGGGCCGAGGCCAGCCTCCACTCTCTGGGCCGCGAGCCGAATCGCCTCGAGCACATTGGTGAAAGCCTCATCGCGATTGCTCCATTTCGTCACCGCTTTGCCGTTGGTGGGGCAGGCCTGCAAGGCAGCAAATGGCGCCCACTTCCAGTCGACTGGTTTCAGAATGATCGGGATCACGATGGCCTCTCCCTTTCGGTGGCGATCCATCGCCAATTTGAGCTCAATATCGTTGCAATATTCAGAGGCAAGAAAGTCCGGGCTGACCAACAGCAGAATCAGATCAGCCTTGCATAAGTTGTCATCAAGTTCCTTACCCCACTCACTCCCTGCCGTGATCTTGCGATCATGCCAAAAGGTGATAATTTTTTGATTTTAAAGAATCGTGAGATGAGTGGCCAGCTCGTTGCGGAGGCGCTCATCCTTGTGGGAATAAGAAATAAACACGGACGCCGGCATTTAAATTTCCGTTGTCGGTTCTGGAGTTTAGCGACAAGAACTCCATGCTTTGTTGTGGTAGCTCAGCCCTGGCGAGCACAGCTACGGTGTCAAAAACAGCTCGCGCTTGCCATAGCCATGGATGCCGACACCTACCTCAGCGAGCGTGTGGACGACCAGCTGAGCTGGCTTGGCAAGAGGAGCCGCGAGAATAAAAGCGCGTTCATGCGCTATCGCCTGATCGGCATCCTCCTGGGCGCCCTGATCACCATCCTTTCCCCCTACGCCGGCCGGGAAGGGCGCCTCAAAGTCTGGATCCCCCCAGCACTGCAGATGGCCGGAGTCGGCGTAGCGCTCTCGGGAGCCCTCCTGGCGCTCAATCGCCACCAGGAAAACTGGTTGCGCTACCGCGGCCTCAAGGAGGCCCTTGAGCGGGAAAAGATGCTGTTTCTTACCGGGAGCACGTCGGCCTATGGCGGCCCGGAGGCGTTTCATGCCTTCGTGCGGAATGTGGAAGACCTCATGACCAGCGAACGCATCGCTTGGGCGCGCCAGACCAGCGAGGAGGAAAACAAGACCAACGCCCCAGGCCCTCCAGTGCCCCCGGTCCGGGGAACGCCCCCTGCCCCCCCGCCGGCCGCCTCCTAGATCGGCGCATCCAGGGTCATGCAGATGTTTGGCTGCTCCACGCACTGCTCGATCAGATCAGCCAGCAGCAGGGCGCGGGACGCCTGAAGGCCATCGACCGCAGGCGTTTCCACCCCGCGCACGCACTGCAGGAAGTGCTCCAGCTCCGCGTAGAGGGGCTCGATCGAGGTGGTGCTCACCTCCTCAATGAAGCCGTCGTTGCGGTAGACAAGCTCGCCGTGATCAGCGCTCACTGAAGTGTGGGGACGGCGATGAATGCGCAGATTGTGCTTGAGGAAATCGGTTTCCATCAGGCTGTTGCGGCAGTGAGTGTAGAGCCGCCGCACCTTGCGGTGAGCCATCTTGCTGGCCGTCAGGCTGGCCACCACCCCATTGGCAAAACCCAGGGTGGCATTCACGTAGTCGATGGGGCCCTCACCGCTGCGCCCCCCCGCCGCGGCCAGCCGCACCACCGGTGAAGCCGCAAGCTCCAGCACCAGATCAATGTCGTGGATCATCAGATCCAGCACCACCGACACATCGTTGGCTCGATCGGGATTGGGGCTGTGGCGCCGGGCTTCGAGCACCACCACCTCCTCGCCGGCCACCACCTTCAGCAGCTCTCGGAAGGCCGGATTGAACCGCTCGATATGGCCCACCTGTAGCAGTCGGCCGGCGGTCTCGGCGGCACGGATCAGATCATTGGCCTCCTCCTGGGTGGCGGCGATGGGCTTTTCGATCAGCACATCCACGCCGGCCTGCAGGGCCGCCATCCCCACCCTGTGATGGAGCAGCGTGGGCACCGCCACGCACACCGCTTCCACCTCGCCCAGCAGGGTGGCGTAGTCGGCGAACCAGCGGCAACCGAACTGCTCAGTGGCCAGCGTTCCCCGCTCCTCATGGGGGTCGGCCACACCGACCAGCTCAGCATCGCGCAGCAGGCTGAGCACCCTGGCGTGATGCCAACCCATGTTGCCGATGCCAATCACCCCTACACGCACAGGGTTCATGGCTGCTCACGGACACGTACGCGCATTATCGGTGATCCCCTGCACCGCCTGCTGACGGAGCCCCCGGAGCAACGCAAGCAGCAACATCGCCAGGCCGAACCAACCCAGAAGCCCCCCCACCGGGTTGGGAGTGGCGCCTCCGGGTCCCACCAGCCAGAGGGGGCTCCGGGGCTCAAGGAGCAGACCCCCCTGCTGCAGGGCGAACCAGCCCCCCACCAGGCCCCCATGGAGGCCCACCGCCCCCCAGAGCAGGCCGCCATCAGCGCGACGCTGGAGGGCCAGTACAAGGCCAAGCAGAAAGAGTCCCCCCAGCAGACCCGCCAGGCCCAGCAGGCCGAGATCCATGCGGGCATGCACGAGGCTGAAGATCACGGCCTGGAGCAGGGAGCTCCGGGCTCGTCCCACATGGAGAGCCAGTTCTCCCCAGAGCCAGCCCCGAAAGAGGAGCTCTTCGGCAAATCCCACCCCCAGGCCGAGGGCCAGGGCGTTGCTGAGCTCCGCCAGGGTGAGATCCGGATCCCAACGAGCCATCCCGATCCAGAGGAGCAAGGCCGCCATCGGAACCAGCAGACAAAGGGCCTTGGCCCAGCCTCCCAACAGAGTTCCCAGGGCCTGCCTGGGGGCAGCCACCACACCAAGACGCCGCCATGGACTGGGCTCATGCCACACCAGGCGCAGCCGTCGCGGCAGGCTCAGGAGCAGAGCCAGTAAGGCCCAGGGAGCGGCGAACAGGGGCCAGTCGTCCATGGGCACCCCCAGGCCACGGGCCACCACTTGCAGCGCCAGGAAAAGGGCCACAACGGCGGTGGGATAGAGCAGGGTGCCGAGCCAGCTCGGGCCAGAGCGAACCACTACTCGTCCGGCTCGATGGTGCTGGTGAGGCCCTTGGCCTTGAGGGTTTCGCAGTAGAACTCCGCCGGCTCCAGATCGCAGACGATCACCAGCCCCACTCCCGTGTTGTGGGCCTCCAGCATCACGGCGATCGCATCCTCCTCACTCAAGCTTGGAACCACCTGCCGGAGCGTCTTGACGACGTACTCCATGGAGTTCACCGGATCGTTGTGCAGCAGCACCTTGTAGCGCGGCGATGGCTTGCGCACCCGCTCCGGAGCCTTTTCCATCACGGCGGCCCCTCCGCTCTCACGGCCTGGTGCCTGGCTGGCTCGCGAGGGCGGAATCGAGGAGAGAGGGTCAGCCATGGCCCGATGGGAAACGTGGATGGGAGGAGAGAAGTTGTTTCGGGCTTGCATCGTAGGCGTCATGGTGCGAGACGCCCTTTGATGCAGGTGGGAGGATTCCCAGAGATCATCGGACGCATGGCTCTTCTTCATCCCACGGATCGGATCTTTGTGGCGGGCCATCGCGGCATGGCCGGCAGCGCCATCTCTCGGGCGCTCCAGCGGCGGGGCTTCGCCAAGGCGACCCAGGGGGGAGCCCTGCTGGTGGCAGACCGCCAGGAGCTGGACCTTCTGGATCCCAGGGCCATGGAGGCCTGGATGACGCAGAACAGGCCGGATGTGGTGGTTCTGGCTGCGGCCAAGGTGGGAGGGATTGAGGCAAACAACAGCTTCCCGGCCGATTTCCTGCTCGAGAACCTGAAGATTCAGAACCATGTGATCGAAAGCGCCTGGCGCCAGGGTGTGCGCCGACTGCTGTTTCTCGGCAGCAGCTGCATCTATCCAAAATTCGCCAGCCAGCCGATCCGCGAAGAAGCTCTGCTCACGGGTTCCCTGGAGCCCACCAACGAGTGGTACGCCATCGCCAAGATCACGGGGATCAAGCTCTGTGAAGCCCTTCGCAAAC
Source organism: Aphanothece sp. (assembly GCA_040375715.1). GTDB lineage: Bacteria > Cyanobacteriota > Cyanobacteriia > PCC-6307 > Cyanobiaceae > Cyanobium. Next base: position 27,398 of record JBEIRX010000015.1, on the reverse strand, counting down.
AGCACGGCTTCGATGCCATCTCCCTGATGCCCACCAACCTCTACGGCCCGGGCGACAACTACCACCCCACCAACAGCCATGTGCTGCCGGCCCTGATCCGCCGCTTCCATGAGGCCACCGAGCGTGGGGAGCCGACGGTCACCTGCTGGGGAACGGGCTCCCCTCTGCGCGAATTTCTCCACGCCGATGATCTCGGAGAGGCCTGCGTGTTTGCCCTTGAGTCCTGGGATCCAGGCGCCCCATCCGCGCCCCGCGATGACGCGGGCCAGCCCCTCACCCATCTGAATGTGGGCACGGGACTCGACCTCACCATCCGGGATCTGGCCGAAGCGGTGGCTCAGGCCACCGGCTTCCGGGGCGCCATCCTCTGGGATGCCAGCAAACCGGACGGCACCCCCAAAAAACAGTTGGATGTGAGCCGCCTGGCGGCCCTGGGCTGGCGGGCCCGCATTCCCCTGGCGGAAGGCCTCACAAGCACGGTGGCGCTCTTCCGCGAACAGCTCCGACAGGATCTGGTGCGGCTCTAGGGACTCGCAGGTTCAGGGGATCAGGCGGCTCAGCTCACCAGGGCCTCCTGAATACGCCCCATGGCTTCCTCCACATTCGCTCGGCCGTTGAAGGCCGAGAGGCGGAAATAGCCCTCCCCTGCGGCCCCGAACCCACTGCCAGGCGTGCCCACCACATGGGCCTGGCTCAGAAGCAGATCGAAGAAGCCCCAGGAATCCACGCTCGCCGGGGTCTTCACCCACACATAGGGGGCCTGCTCCCCGCCATACACCTGCAGGCCTGCCGCCACCAGCTCCCGACGGATGATCGCGGCGTTCTCCATGTAAAACGCAATCAAGGCCTTCACCTGGGCCTGGCCCTCGGGGGAATAAACCGCCTCAGCGCCGCGCTGCACGAGATAGCTCACACCGTTGAATTTCGTGCTCTGGCGCCGGTTCCACAGGCCCCAGAGCTCCACCTGCTCGCCATTGGCGGCGGTGCCCATCAGGCCCCGGGGCACCACGGTGAAGGCACAGCGGGTGCCGGTGAAGCCCGCATTCTTGGAAAAGGAGCGAAATTCGATGGCGCAATCCCGCGCCCCCTCGATCTCGTAGATCGAATGGGGCAAAGAGGGATCCTGGATGAAGGCCTCGTAGGCCGCATCGAACAGGATCAGGGCGCCATTGGCACGGGCGTAGTCCACCCAGGCCCTCAACTGATCCCGGGTGGCCACGGCGCCGGTGGGGTTGTTGGGGAAGCAGAGATAGATCAGATCCACCTTCTCGGAAGGGATCTGAGCGGTGAAGCCATTCTCGGCGCTGATGGGCAGATAGGTGAGGCCGCCATACCGGCCCGCCCCATCGGCTTCTCCGGTGCGGCCGGCCATCACGTTGCTGTCCACATACACCGGGTACACCGGATCGGTGACGGCAATGCGGTTCCCCTCCCCGAGGATGTCGAGGATGTTGGCGCTGTCGCACTTGGAGCCATCGGAAACGAAGATCTCCTCCGCGCTCACCTGGCAGCCTCGGGCCTGAAAATCATGGCGGGCGATCGCCTCCCGCAGCCAGGGGTAGCCCTGCTCCGGGCCATAGCCATGAAATCCCTCCCGGGTGCCCATCTCATCGATGGCAGCCTTCATGGCGTTGCGACAGGCCTCGGGCAGCGGTTCGGTGACATCGCCGATGCCCAGGCGAATGATCGGCGCTTCGGGGTTGGCCTCGCTGAAGGTCTTCACCCGCCGGGAGATCTCCGGGAACAGGTAGCCGGCCTTGAGCTTGAGGTAGTTGCCGTTGACCTGAACCATGACACGCGCACGGCCCGCAGGGGGCTCGGAGGAACTGGGCGCGATTGTCCTATGGCGCCCCCCTCCGGAGCGGGGGTGCATACCATCAAAGGACTGGTCGCAGCAGCTGCCGTGTCCCCCGCCACAGTGCACGCCACGGTGAACACCACGGTGAACGTGGCTGAGCTGATCGACCTGGAGATCAGCAAACCAGGGCGCTATCTAGGCAACGAGCTGGGGGTACGACCCCGGGACTGGGACCAGGCCTGGAGGGAGGCCAGCGTGCGTTGGGCCCTCACCTACCCCGAGGTGTACGAGGTGGGCGCCAGCAACAGCGGCCACATCATTCTCTACGCGATCCTCAACAGCGTGCCTGGTCAGCTGTGCGACCGCAGTTACCTTCCGGCCCCCGATTTGGCGGCGCGGCTGCGGGAGCGCCAGGTGCCCCACTTCGCCGTGGAGAGCCGCCAGCCCCTGAAGGCCTTCGACATTCTCGGGTTTTCCCTGAGCTACGAGCTGGGCGGCACCAACATCCTCGAGATGCTTGATCTGGCAGGGATTCCGCTTTACGCGAGCGATCGGGGAGACCTCCCCCTCAGCCATCCAGAGGCCCCACCGCTGATCTTTGCCGGAGGCCCCACGGCTACCAGCAACCCCGAACCGTTCGCCGCCTTCTTCGACTTCGTCGCCCTGGGCGATGGGGAGGAACTGCTGCCGGAAATCGGCCTGGTGGTGGCTGAAGGCCGGGCCGCCGGTCTCAGCCGGCGGGAGCTGCTGCGGGATCTGGCCCAGGTGCCGGGGGTGTACGTGCCGAGTCTCTACGGGCCCGGTCAGGACGGGGTAACGATCCAGCCCCTGGAGGCGCATCTGCCGCAGCGGATCCGCAGGCGCACGGCGACGCCCATGCCCCATTACGCCACCGGCCTGGTGCCCCACATCGAGACCGTGCACGACCGCCTCACCGTGGAAATCCGGCGCGGCTGCACCAGGGGCTGCCGCTTCTGCCAACCCGGCATGCTCACGCGTCCAGCCCGCGATGTGGAGCCCGCCGAGGTGATCGAAGCGGTGGAGGCCGGCATGCGCCAGACCGGCTATGCGGATTTTTCCCTGCTCTCCCTGAGCTGCAGCGACTACCTCTCCCTACCAGCCGTGGGGGTGGAGCTGCGCAACCGTCTGGCGGAGCACAACATCAGTCTCACCCTACCCAGCCAGCGGGTCGACCGTTTTGATCAGCACATCGCCCACATCCTCGGGGGCACACGGCAGGCCGGGCTCACCTTCGCCCCTGAAGCCGGGAGTCAGCGTCTGCGCGATGTGATCAACAAGGGCCTCAGCGATGCCGAGCTGCTGCGGGGCATCCGCACCGCCATGGAGAACGGCTACCGGAAGGTGAAGCTCTACTTCATGGTGGGCCTTCCCGGAGAAACGGATGCGGATGTGCTGGGCATCGTCGCCACCTGCCGACGGCTGCAGGAGGGCTGCGCGGACCTCGGCCGACTGCAGCTCAACCTCACCATCAGCACGTTCACGCCCAAACCCCACACCCCCTTCCAGTGGCACAGCGTGAGCCATGCCGAGATCCGCAGGCGCCAGGAGCTGCTGCGTCAGGCCCTGCGAACCCTGCGGGGGGTGAAGAGCAACATCACCGACACCAGGCTCGCGGCCATTGAAGATTTCATCGGCCGAGGCGACCGTCGGCTGGCCCCAGTGATCGAAGCGGCCTGGCGCGCAGGAGCGGGGCTGGATGCCTGGTTTGAATCCGCCGAGCGGAGCCACGCCGCCTGGACAGGAGCCATTGAGGCCGCTGGCCTGGGGGGGCGGTACCGGGCCCTGGAACTGGGCGACTGGTCCGCCGTGGAAGCCCTGAACGCCGAGGATCTGGAAGCGTTCTGCAGCCAACCGCTTCCCTGGGATCATCTTGACAGCGGGATCGACAAGACCTGGCTGGCCCAGGATCTCCAGCGGGCCCTAGCGGCAGCGGAGGTACCGGATTGCTCCTTCGCCACCTGCAGCCACTGCGGGGTCTGCGGACCGGAGCTGGGGCACAACGTGGTGATCCCGCCCCCGCCTGTGCCGCCTGCACTCCCAAGCCGGAAACCCCCCAGTGAGCGGGTGTGCCGTCTGCGGTTGGGCTTTAGCAAAGGCGGCTCCCTGGCCTGGATCAGCCACCTCGACACGCTGCGCCTGCTCCACCGGGCCCTGCGCCGCAGCGGGCTGCCGGTGAGTTTCACAGGGGGCTTTCATCCTCTACCCCGGTTGCAGATCGCCCTGCCCCTGCCGCTTGGGGTGGAAGGCCTGGCGGAGTGGCTGGATCTGGAGCTCATCGAACCGATGGATCCCGCCCTTGCCCGGGAGCGCCTGCAGCAGGAGCTCCCGGATGGGTTGTGGTTGCATGGCTGCGATGGGGTGCTGCTCGAGGGTCCCAGCCTCTCCCAGGAGCTGGAGGGAGCGCTCTGGCGTTTCGCTCTTCACCCAGGTGCGGCGGGGGGCTCGCCTGTGGACTGGCCTGAACCCGAAGACTGGGATCTTGCCCTGCGGACCCTTCTTCAGCAGGAGACCTGGATCTGGCATGACCACGACAAGAAGGGGCGACCCCGGCAACGGGATTGCCGACCAGCGCTCCGCGCGGCGAGGCTTCTCCACCACGATGCAGAAGCCAAGGGAGTGGAACTGGTGCTCGATACCCGGATCAATGCCCAGGGATTCGGCGTGCGCCCTGGCCATCTGCAGAGCTGGCTGGGCACGCACCTGGGGCTGCCGCTACGGCTTGGGTACCAGCGTCGGGAAGCCCTTCTGCTGAAGCCCAAGGCGACGTGCTAGATTGCTGGGGCTTGATGGGAAGGCGGCGCGCCCCATCTCCCATCAACCCATCAAAGCTTCCAAAATCCTGACCTCTGTCAGGCAAGTCAATCAGGAAGCAACGCTGAACCAGCCAGAGCCCAACGGTTTTTTGCTCCATCCCGGGAGGTCCCTCTCCCGAAACCCCGCTGAACGCCCTGCAGGGTTCTGATCAGCCCCAGCCAATGGTCGCTGTCTGGTTGGCGTCCACTGAGGTTCCATCGGCATTGCCTTGCTCGTCCGGCCTGCGGGCTGCGGACATCCCAGAGACATCTCCCCTTCTATGCCCCAGCAGATCGTGATCGCCGAGCAACTGCGCATTGCCGCAGTGCTCAGCGACGACCGTGTCGAAGAGCTGGTGGTGGCCCAGGGCCGCTACCAGATCGGCGACGTCTACCTCGGCACCGTGGAAAACGTGCTGCCGGGTATTGATGCAGCCTTCGTCAACATCGGCGAAAGCGAAAAGAACGGATTCATCCACATCTCTGATCTGGGTCCCCTGCGCCTGCGGAAAACCGGCGCCAGCATCACCGAACTCCTCGAACCCCGCCAGAAGGTTCTCGTGCAGGTGATGAAGGAGCCCACCGGCAGCAAGGGGCCCAGGCTCACCGGCAACCTGAGCCTGCCGGGCCGATTCCTGGTGCTGCAGCCCCACGGCCAGGGGGTGAACATTTCCAGGCGCATCAACAGCGAAGCGGAGCGCAATCGGCTGCGAGCCCTGGGGGTGCTGATCAAACCCCAGGGCTCAGGCCTGCTGATCCGCACGGAAGCCGAAGGCGTCAGCGAAGACCTCTTGATCGATGATCTCGAAGCCCTCCTGCGCCAGTGGGAAGCGATTCAGCAGGCTGCTGAAACCGCCACGCCACCTGTGTTGCTGAATCGGGATGAGGATTTCATCCACAGGGTCCTGCGGGATTTCTATGGCCCGGAAGTCGTGCGGGTGGTGGTGGATGCGCCCGATGCCGTGGCCCGGGTGAATGGTTTTCTGGGGGAGGATCAGGCCCAGCTCACGGTGGAATTCCATGAGGAATCCAGCGAGCTCCTGGAGCACTTCCGCATCAATGCCACCATCCGCGATGCCCTGCGGCCCCGGGTGGATCTCCCCTCCGGCGGATACGTGATCATCCAGCCCACGGAGGCACTTACGGTGATCGACGTGAACTCGGGCTCGTTCACCCGCTCCGCCAACGCACGGGAAACCGTGTTGTGGACCAACTGCGAGGCCGCCACGGAAATCGCCCGCCAGCTCAAGCTGCGCAACATCGGCGGGGTGGTGATCATCGACTTCATCGACATGGAGTCCCGGCGCGACCAGCTCCAGCTGCTGGAGCACTTCACCCAGGCCGTGCGCAATGATTCCGCCCGACCCCAGATCGCCCAGCTCACGGAACTGGGCCTGGTGGAACTCACCCGCAAGCGGCAGGGCCAGAACATCTACGAACTGTTCGGTCGCACCTGCCCCAGCTGTGGAGGCCTCGGCCATGTCGCCGTCCTCCCTGGCAAGGACACCCTCCAGCCCCTGGCGAGCCTGCCGGGGGTGGTGCGCACCGTTCCCACAGCCAGGCCTGAGGCCACGGCTGTGGCCGTGGCTGCCGAAACCGGTGGAAGCCGGGGCCGGCGCAGGGGCGGCCGAGGGGGACGGAGCGGCGAGAGTGCGGAGATGGCCCCGGCGGTCTCTGAGAACGGGGTGAGCGGCAATGGTGAAGGACCTGAAACCGCAAGACCTGAGCAGGAATCAGGAGGGCGTCGGCAGGACCTGGAATTCGTGGCTGTTCCCATGGATGCCAGTCAGGAGGAGGTGTATGGATGGATGGGCTTCAATCCAGCGCTGCTCCTCGATCCAGTCCCCACCGGTGACAACCTGGTGATGCGGGTGGTTCGGCCCGGCTCTGATCCCGAAACGGTCCTAGAAGAAGCCCGTCAGCTCTCCAGCGCCGCCGGCTCACGGCGCCGCCGGCGTGGCGGCCGTGGAGGCGGCGAGGGTCGTCCCAGCGGATCTGAGGTCAGTGCATTGCCCCCGGAAGGCACTGCCGAACCTGGGGCCGATGCCCCAACACCGGACATCCTGACCACTGAAGTTGTGACCGTGGCGGTGCCAGCCCACAGAAGAGCCAGCCGCACCGCAGAACCGGCCCCGGAGTCTGCTCCACCAGTGGGCACCGAAGAAGGGGGTGAGGACCCAGCTGGGGAACCCCGCCGCCGCCGCCGCCGCTCCTCCGCAGCGGTGTGAGCCCGCGGGCTCGCCCCATCGGCGCCATTGCCGGCGTGGATGAGGTGGGCCGAGGAAGCCTCTTTGGGCCGGTGTTCGCGGCGGCGGTGATCCTTCCAACGAAAGCGGAGGGACGGCTGTGGGCCGCAGGCCTCACCGACAGCAAGGCCTTGAGCCCCAGCCGTCGGTCGAAACTGGTGCCCCTGATCCGGCGGCTGGCGGGCGCCTGGGCCATCGGCCAGGCGAGTGCGGCAGAAATTGACCGCCTGGGCATCCGCAGTGCCACGGAGCTCGCCATGGTGCGAGCCCTGCAACGGTTGAACGAACCCTTCCAGCGGGTGGTGGTGGATGGCAGTTTGCCGCTCCGCACCTGGGAAGGGGCCCAGCAGACCCTTGTGCGGGGCGACAGGCTCTGCGCCGCCATCGCTGCTGCCAGCGTGCTTGCCAAGGAGGAACGGGATGCCCTGATCCGGCGGCTGGCCCTCCGCTTTCCGGGCTACGGCCTGGAGCGCCATGCCGGCTACGGCACAGAGCACCATCGCCTGGCCCTTGTGGAGCGGGGTCCGACCCCCCTCCACCGGCACTCGTTCCTGGGACGAATCAGGGAGCTCCCATCAGCCCGTGGCCCTGGCTGGTGCACCACTGTTGAAAATCCCTGAGCATCTGCTGGCGCACTCTGTTCCGCATTCCCACGAGGATGCCGCTCAACACGGAACGACCGGTGGCTTCCAACACCCGAGGGGGGATGAGTTTCAGAAGAGGGGGCTGGCTCACGCTGACCGCCAGGGTGGCTTCCCCCTCGAGGCCCTGGGCAGAAGGGCGAAGCCAGGAGCTCAGGCCCAGCCTGAAGTCATCCACCAGGCCCAGCCCCTCGAGCTGGCAATCCAGCGCCTCCAGCTCCAGGCGGTCACCGCGATGGTGGATCTGCAAGTCCACGATGGGCTGGATCTGCAGCTGGAACACCTGCACCCGGGTCACCCGATAGCGATAGTGCCCTGGGCCCAGGGCAATGAGCTGGGTGGGGTCGAGGAGGGAGGCCACCACCCGCTCTTCATCCCTGAGATAGGCCGGCAGAAGGTCGATGCCATCCTTCACAGGCAGCACAAGTTGCTGGCTGGAGCTGAAGGCCAACGGCATGGCCAGGGAAGCCGGCAGGGCATGATCCTACGAATCACCCCTGCATCACCATGCGCCTTGCCTACCTGGGTCCAGCCGGCACCTATGGGGAACAGGCTGCGAGGCAGCTTGCCATCCTGGAAGGCATCCAGGCGGAACTGGTACCCCAGCAAGGAATCCGCGCCGTGATCCAGGCCCTCGCCGCAGGCGCCTGCGAGGCTGCGGTGGTTCCGGTGGAAAACTCCGTGGAAGGTGGGGTGAGCACCTGCATGGATGCCCTTTGGGAGCATCCGGAGCTGGCGGTGCGACGGGCCCTTGTGCTGCCGATTCGCCATGCCCTCCTGGGCAGCGGTCCCCTGGATGGCGTGAGTGAGGTGCTCTCTCACCCCCAGGCTCTGGCGCAATGCAGTGTCTGGCTGGGGGAGCACCTCCCGGGGGCGCTTCAGCTTCCCACCAGCTCCACCGCAGAAGCCGCCCGGCTGGTGAAGGGCAGCCGCTTCCGGGCGGCGATCGCCTCCCTGGAAGCCGCCCGCGACCATGACCTGGAGGTGCTGGCCTATCCCGTCAATGATGTGCCGGGAAACTGCACCCGCTTTCTGCTTCTGCAACGGAGCCAGCGTGAAGAGACAGGGCCCCTCGCCAGCCTGGCCTTCTCCTTGCGCTCCAACCAACCTGGAGCCCTGCTTCAGGCCCTGGTGTGCTTCTCGGCCCACGGGCTGAACATGAGCCGCATCGAGTCCCGACCCTCCAAACGGGAAATGGGCGAATACATCTTTTTCGTGGATCTCGTGTTGCCCTCTGCTGGAGCCGAGCCCCTGAAGCTGGCTCTGGATCAGCTCCGGCCACTGTGCGAGCATCTGGCGCTTTTCGGCACCTATCCACTGGACACCCTTCCAGCGGAGGACACTCAGGGGGCCTGAGCACGGAACACCCCGAACTGCATCAGCCCATGGCGGAAGGCCCAGTCCATCAGCAGCAGGGTGGGCGTCTCCCGCAGACCCTGAAGCACCGCCCCTGGCCCCAGCCCCAGAACAGCAGCTGGGCGCCGGACCCCCTCAAGGATCGATTCCCTCCAGGAGGGCACGGTGGCCGCTGTCCAGTCGGCGCTCTCCACCACCAGACCCCGGTTCCAGACACTGTTCTGCAGGTGGGCCGTGAGGGAGGCGATGCTCGCGAATTCGGGGTGGGCCCATTGCTCCAGCAACTGCCGCATCACCCAGGTCTCGAACGGGGAGTCAGCCCCATCCGCCGGATCCCGCCGGTTCCAGTCCGCCAGGGCGAGCACCCCTCCAGGCCGGAGCACCCTGAGGAGTTCATCCACATACCGCTGTTTATCCGGCATGTGGGGTGAGGCCTCCACACTCCAGACGGCATCAAAACAGCCATCCGCCAGCTGGAGATCGAGGGCATCCATCACGGCGAACCGGCATCGGGATGCCAGAGCGGAGGAGGTGAGGGCCTGGGCGCGGCTGATCTGGGCTCGGCTGATGCTGATCGCCAACACGTCCAGGCCGTAGTCACGAGCCAGGATGCGCGCACTCCCCCCGATGCCGCATCCCACGTCCAGCACCGTGCTGCCGGGGGGGAGTCGGTCGAGTCCGCTCCAATGGACGAGTTCATGGACGAACTCCTCCTTGGCCTGGCGGAAGTCCCTCGACTTAGGGGGGTCGCCGTAATGGCCCAGGTGCACGTGGTCTCCCCAGAGACGCTCCAGCAGGGCGTCCTCCGTCCAGCGGTCGTAGGCCTGAGCGACGCTCTGGGTGCCCCGGAAGCGTCTGGCGGATCGCAACCAGAACCAGACCCCAGCAGGAACAACGGCCAGCAGCAACGCCAGGGCAACCGGGACGAACGCGGGATGACCCGCAGGCGCCATGCTCACCCGTTGGCCTCGTTGCTGTCCTCCTGGGAGAAGGTGTCCTTGAGAACGGTGCGTGCGGCCAGTTGCCGACGGGTCTGGTCCAGCAGGTTGAGTTCAGCGCGCAGGCGATCACCGGTGTCGGTGATCTCCAGAAGAGCCTGTTGGTGATCAGCCACGGGACCGCCGAGATGGGAGCCGATCCAGTAGGAGAGTTCCCGTGGCAGATCGGGCAGATCATCAGGCAGAACGGTGGTCTTGCCAACGAGCTTGCCGGTGAGCTCGACAACATCCCGCAGAGCCTGACTCACCTCCTGGGTGAGCTCCTGAAGGTGATCCGGATCGTCAGACACCTCATCTTCCACCCAGCTCACCATCGCCACCCGAAAAGGTGTTTCCCTGAGGATCTTGAGCACCCGGAATCGCTGCTGCCCCATGGTGACGATATTGCTGCGGTCATCCTCGAGTCCCTGGCAGTGAAGGATTTCAGCACAGCAGCCGATGGAGGCCATCTGTTGCTGCTGGGGATCCCAGCGGAGCACACCGAAACGACGGTCTTCCGCCATCACCGTGCGCAACATCATGCGATAGCGGGGCTCAAAGATGTGGAGGGGCAACACTTCCTGAGGGAAAAGCACCACATCTGGCAAGGGGAACAGGGGAAGCTCCCGCACGGAAAGATCGCTCACAAGCAAAATCTGGCAACAACCACAGCCCTGGAGTCAGAGCTGGGACCGCAGTGACGTCCACGACGGGGTGGGAACAAGCCTCGCACCTCTCGATGGGACCGAACCCTGCAATCCTAGAAAGTTCTCAAGAGCGGTGTGCCTCCGGTCAGAGCTTCACCTCAATATCGACACCACTGGGGAGATCCAGCTTCATCAGAGCATCGATCGTTTTGGAACTTGGGCTGTAGATATCAATGATCCGCCGGTGCGTACGGGTCTCGAAATGTTCGCGGGAGTCCTTATCCACGTGGGGAGAACGGAGCACGCAATAGATCTTGCGTTTGGTGGGCAGTGGGATCGGGCCGATGGCTGTCGCAGCTGTGTGGTCAGCTGTCTCGATGATCTTGTCGCAGGAGAGATCAAGCATCCGCCGATCAAAGGCCTTGAGACGGATCCGGATCTTCTGCTGGGGGATGGAGGAGGTCATGGAAAAGACCGAGGAACGGGAGGAATTCGGTTGTCGAGGTTCGCTGGAAGGGTGGGTGCGCGGGTGAGGGTCTCCCACCCGCGAAGGCTTCACTCAGCCTCTCATTCCACAATCTTGGACACCACGCCGGCACCGATGGTGCGTCCACCCTCGCGGATGGCGAAGCGCATGCCCTGCTCGATGGCCACAGGGCAGATCAGCTCTGCACTCATCTTGATGCGGTCGCCGGGCATCACCATTTCCACATTGCTGCCGTCGTCGGCGGTGAAGGCGGTGATCTGACCGGTCACATCCGTCGTGCGGATGTAGAACTGCGGGCGATAGCCGGCGAAGAACGGGGTGTGGCGACCGCCTTCCTCTTTCTTGAGCACATACACCTCGCCCTCGAACTTGGTGTGGGGCTTGATGGAGTTGGGCTTCACAAGCACCATGCCGCGCTCGATGTCCTCTTTCTGGATGCCGCGGAGCAGCAGACCGACATTGTCTCCGGCCATGCCCTCATCCAGGAGCTTGCGGAACATCTCCACGCCGGTGACGGTGGTTTCGCGGGTGTCCCGGATCCCGACAATCTGCACGGTCTCTCCCACCTTCACCTTGCCGCGCTCGATCCGGCCTGTAGCCACGGTGCCGCGGCCGGTGATGGAGAACACATCCTCCACGGCCATCAGGAAGGGCTTGTCCACTTCCCGCTCAGGCTCGGGGATGGATTCATCCACAGCTGCCATCAGCTCATCCACCTTGGCTTCCCATTCCTTGTCGCCTTCGAGGGCCTTGAGGCCGGACACCCGGATCACGGGGATGTCGTCGCCAGGAAAGTCATAGCCGCTGAGGAGTTCACGCACTTCCAGCTCAACCAGCTCAAGGATTTCCTCGTCATCCACCATGTCGCACTTGTTGAGAGCCACCACAAGGGCAGGCACGCCCACCTGTTTAGCCAGAAGGATGTGTTCCTTCGTCTGGGCCATCGGACCATCGGTGGCGGCCACCACCAGGATGGCGCCATCCATCTGAGCAGCACCGGTGATCATGTTCTTGACGTAGTCAGCGTGCCCCGGGCAGTCCACGTGGGCGTAGTGACGGTTCTCTGTTTCGTACTCCACGTGGGCGGTATTGATGGTGATGCCACGCTCACGCTCTTCGGGCGCACCATCAATCTCGTCATACTTCTGAGCCTTCGCCATGCCCTTCTTGGAAAGAACGTTGGTGATGGCAGCTGTGAGGGTGGTCTTGCCATGGTCAACATGGCCGATAGTGCCGATGTTGACGTGAGGCTTGTTCCTCTCAAACTTCTCGCGAGCCATGATAAAGAATCGGGGGGTTTAGGGTTTGGGGTTGAGGGTGAAGATCAGGAAGTGCCCTGATTCTTGGAGATGATGGCCTCAGCCAAATTGCGAGGAACTTCCTCGTAATGACTGAACTCCATCGAGAAGATACCCCGACCCTGAGTCATGGATCGGAGCTGGGTGGCGTAGCCGAACATTTCGGCCAGGGGCACCTTGGCCTGGACCTTGGACTGCCCATCATCGACGGATTGCCCTTCGACCTGACCACGGCGGGAGGATAGATCACCGATGATCGGACCGAGGTAATCCTCGGGGATCTCCACCTCCACCTTCATCATCGGCTCAAGAAGAACTGGATTGCACTTCTTGACGCCGTCCTTGAAGGCCATGGATCCGGCAATTTTGAACGCCATCTCCGAAGAGTCGACGTCATGGTAAGAGCCATCCACCATGGTGACCCTGACGTCGATCATCGGATAACCGGCAATCACGCCAGATTCGCAGGTTTCCTTCATTCCCTGCTCCGCAGGGCCGATATATTCCTTCGGCACAACACCACCAACGATTTTATTGACGAATTCGAACCCGGAGCCAGGTTCACCAGGCTCCATTTCAATCACCACATGGCCATACTGGCCCTTGCCTCCGGTCTGACGGGCGAACTTTCCTTCGCCTTTGGCACTACCCCTGATGGTTTCCCGGTAGGACACCTGGGGTGCCCCGATGTTGGCTTCCACCTTGAACTCCCGCAGCATCCGATCCACCAGGATCTCCAGGTGCAATTCACCCATGCCTGCGATCACCGTCTGGTTGGTTTCGGGATCCGTGGAGACGCGGAAGGTTGGATCCTCATCGGAGAGCGATTGCAGAGCCTTGCCGAGTTTTTCCATGTCGCCCTTGGTCTTGGGCTCCACGGCCACGGAGATCACAGGCTCGGGGATGAAGAGAGATTCCAGAATGATGGGGTTGCTCTCTACGCAGAGGGTATCGCCGGTGGTGGTGTCCTTGAGGCCGAGCACGGCACCAAGGTCTCCAGCCCTGAGCTCATCCACTTCCTCGCGCTCATCTGCCTTGAGGAGAATCAGCCGGGAGATGCGCTCTTTCTTATCCTTGGTGGAATTCAGGGCATAGCTTCCTTTCTGAAGCACGCCGCTGTACATCCTGACAAACGTGAGCTTGCCGTAGGGATCAGCCATCACCTTGAAGGCAAGGGCACTGAACGGAGCCGAATCGTCACAGGGGCGACTGGATTCCGTGCCATCGGGAAGCAGCCCCTGGATGGGTGGGATGTCGACCGGGGCCGGTAGGTAATCGACCACAGCATCGAGAACCAGCTGTACCCCCTTGTTCTTAAAGGCGGAACCACAGAGCATGGGCACCATGCCGTGGTGCACAACGCCGTTGCGGATGCCAGAGATCAGTTGCTCTTCGCTGAGCTCCCCGTTTTCCAGGAAGGCTTCCAGGAGCTCCTCATCCGTTTCAGCAACGGATTCCATCAGCTTCATGCGCCATTCTTCTACCAAATCCTTGAGATCGGCAGGGATGTCACCTTCCTGGATGTCTGTACCGAGATCGTTAGTATAAATCACGGCCTTGTTGCGCACCAAATCGATGATGCCCTTAAGCTCTCCTTCAGCACCGATCGGCAGCTGAATCGGCACAGCATTGGCCTTCAAACGATCCTTGATTTGTTCATAAACTTTCAGGAAATTTGCGCCGGTTCTGTCCATCTTATTCACGAACACAATCCGCGGCACGTTATAGCGATCTGCCTGGCGCCACACCGTTTCAGACTGGGGCTGCACGCCACCAACGGCACAGAAGACGGCAACGACTCCGTCCAGCACGCGCATCGAGCGCTCCACCTCAATGGTGAAGTCGACGTGACCTGGGGTGTCAATAATATTGATACGGTGATCTTTCCAGCTGGTGGAGATCGCCGCCGCCGTGATCGTGATGCCGCGCTCCCGCTCCTGCTCCATCCAGTCGGTCACCGCGGCACCGTCGTGCACTTCACCCATCTTGTGCACCACACCGGAGTAGAAAAGAATCCGCTCGGTTGTGGTGGTTTTACCAGCATCAATATGCGCAGCGATACCGATATTTCTGACACGATCCAGGGGATAGGCGCGGGCCACGGGGGTTGTCTCCGGGAGGTTGGGGCTGGGAAAAAACGGGCGTTACTCTACAGAGTGAAAAGGATCAGCTGGTCGAACCTGCCCTGGAAGTCCGACGCAGGAGGAATCAGTAGCGGTAATGGGCAAAGGCCTTGTTAGCTTCTGCCATCTTGTGCGTTTCCTCGCGCTTGCGAACGGCGCTGCCGGCCTCGTTGGCGGCATCCATCAGTTCACCAGCCAGTTTCTGGGCCATGCTGCGCCCATTGCGCGCTCGGGAGAAGTTCACCAACCAACGCAGGGCCATGGCGGTACCACGCTCCTGTCGCACCTCCATCGGCACCTGATAGGTGGCCCCTCCGACCCGGCGAGCCCGCACTTCCACCAGGGGGGTGGAATTGCGCACGGCCGTCTCGAAGAGCTCCAGCGGATCTCCGCCGGTGCGCTCATTGATCAGGGTGAACGCATCCGAGAGAATCCGCATGGCGGTTGACTTCTTGCCATGCTTCATGAGCCTGGCCACCATCATCGATGCCAGCCTGCTGTTGAACTGGGAATCGGGGAGAACTGGACGCTTTTCAGCGGCGTTGCGACGGGACATGGGGGTTGGACAGGGCAGCGAGAGAAACGAAGGGGGGAGGGATCAATCCTTGGGGGCCTTGGCGCCGTATTTCGAGCGGGCTTGACGCCTGTCTTTCACCCCAGCAGTATCGAGCGTGCCGCGGATGATGTGATAGCGGACACCAGGCAGGTCCTTGACCCTGCCCCCGCGGATGAGAACCACCGAGTGCTCCTGAAGGTTGTGACCGATGCCTGGGATGTAGGCCGTCACCTCGAAACCTGACGTCAGTCGCACCCTGGCTACCTTGCGCAGGGCCGAGTTGGGCTTTTTCGGAGTGGAGGTATAAACGCGGGTGCAGACGCCACGCCGTTCAGGGCAGGCGCGCAGGGCGGGAGACTTGGTTTTTCGCGTGAGGCGCTGCCGCTCGGTGCGGATCAGCTGCTGAATGGTGGGCATCGAGGGCCGTAGGACTGCACAGGGAGGTCTCTGGTCGGCTGCCCGACCATGGACCACAATTCATCACCTTACTTCCCCGGGGGTCCACCCCCCTTGAGGGGGGTGAAGGCGGCTCCACAGGCGCAGGAGCGGATTCCTTCGGACCCCCGCATCAGGAAACCGGCCCCGCTCAGATCTCCTCGGTAATCGAGCAGGAGCCCCGCCAGGAGCTCCTGCTGATGGCGGGGGGCATAAAGGGTGATCCCATCCGCCCGTGCCACAGGGCTTCCGGCCAGGTGGCCGGCGCGGAGGCGAATCACCCACTGTTCGCAGGTGCCTGCCAGCAGGTCGAGATGCATCATCCCCGGTGTGCCGGCCACCGCAGCCTGGCGGCAGAGTTCGGCGGCAGCCGGTGGCGTGAGGCGAAGACTCTGGCCCCTGGGCACGGTGGGAAGGGTGCAGGAGTCTCAAGTCTGACAGCCGCGGTTCTACGACCCCCCAGCAGCCGCCGAAGCTGGGGGTCCCTGAGGCGACCTGGGCACCAGACCGAGGCCGTTGTGCACGGCCGACACCACCCCCCGCCCCTTCACCGTGTGCAGCCCCCCAAGCACCAACCCCGTGGAGCTGCCGCCATCGAGGTTGAGCGCATCTTGCAGGCCTGCCGCCTGAAGAAAACGGGCCGTTTCCAGCAGGGTAGGCCCCTCATCATCCAGCCCCTCCAGGGTGATCAGCCACAGAAAGCGGCCATCACTGCCAATCACGGTTCGCGGGGCCCCCTGGCGCAGAAAAGCCGGGGAGAATCCCTCAGCCACCCCATCCAGAACAATCCGTCCTCCCTGAAGCAGCAGGGGTCCGCCACCCATCACGTTGGCCGCCAGGCCGAGGTCATTGCTGGGACGGCTGACCAGCTGCAGGCGGGCCCCAACCCCCCATGGGAGTGGGGTGCTCCGGGCCACCAGCAGCTCCTCCCCAGGCGCAAGGGGCACCCCCGCGGCCAACCAGGCGCTGTCGTAGCGACGCAGGACCAGGCCATCCCGGAGCAACACGGCCTGTTCGGCCCCGCTGAGGGAGCGATAACCGGGGCCCCAGGCCGAGGTGTAACGCGCCAGCCCACGCTTCACATACCCGCTGTTGACAAACTCCACCGGCCATTGCCGGCCGCTCTCATCGTTCACCCATTCCTGCAGATCAAGGCGCCCGAAGCGGGGGAGGGTGCCGGCCTCCCAGGCCACGACCCCACGGTTGAGGATGGGACCCGACAACCAGCTCCCCTGATCCCGGAGCGCCCCAAGGGGCAGGCGCCGCACCCGGTTGAAATACCCCCCATTGATGGCCACCAGGGCGTCGTAGCGCCTCGCCAGTAGGGGGAGGGTGGTGAGCCCTTCCATGCCGGCGCCCCGGCTGAGACTGCGCAATTCCAGGGAGCTTTTCAGGGGATCCACACGCACACTGTTGAGCCGGAGGCGCCGGCCACTGAATGAGCGCAAATCCTGGTTCCAGAACACCTCGGAACCCAGCAGAGACCGAAGCCTCGGATCCAGCGAAGGTCGTCGTTCGGCCGTGGTCGGCGGAGCCCCCCCCTCCACCGCTCCGGCGGCCAGATCGATCACCACCCGGGCCGGTTGGCCCAGGGTGAACACGCGCTGAGGGGCTCCAGGGCTCACCAGGACCCATCCCGATCCTTCCCGCTGTCCCCTCAGGCCGAGGCGTTCCAGATCCCTCAGAACAGATCCCGCCTCCGCCGCCAGCCAGATCCGGCCATCGCCGCTGCGCACCACCGCAGGCCCACTCAGATCCAGCACCACCCGTCGGCTGCCGGGAGGGGCCGAGCTGGGCCGCACCTGCCGCACCTGGGCCATCGCTCCGTCCAGGAGCAGCTCACCGCCCTGCACCCGGGCGGTGAGCACATCGGGGGCGAGGAAGGGGGCCAGATCAATGGCCACCTCATCCGCCAGAGACCTCTGGCGGGAGGGCGGCACGCTCACACTCCGCCCAAACCACTCCAGCTCAAGGGAGCCATCCCCACGGGTGCGGCTGCTGAATCCCAGCTGCCCCTGCAGCACCTCGAGGGGCAACCACAGCTGCCGTGGGGGTTGGTCAGGGGGGCCGATCCAGAGCCACGCCGCCCGCTGACGCAGGCCATGGATGTTCACCACCCGGCCCTCGACTCCCTTGGTCAAAGGGATCCCCACCTCGCCGGTCTGGATCCGGGCCCCTCCCCGTGGCGGAACAGGGAGGGAATCCTGGGGGGGAGGAGCATCCTCCGCGGGGGAGCTGGGCGGGGGGGGCGGGGGCGGAGCCAACAGCAGCCGCGGGCCTGGTCCAGCCGAGAGGGGAATCGGCCAGGCTGCGATCAGGGCACAGAGAGCGGCAATCCTGAAAGGTGGCCTTCTCATCCTCCCCGGCTCCCGTCAACTCAGATTCCGAAAGGTAGACCCAGTGAACGGCGTCTGAATGCCTCTGCCTAGGATCCTTTATTGAAGACCTGATGCAAAGGTCCCTTCCTCCTTGCAGCAGGGCAGCCTGCTGTGCACGGCAGCCAACACCAGCCCATGCCCGTTTCCTCCGACGCCCAACGCTCCGACGCCGACGCCATCCGGCCCCAGAGCGACAGTTTGCCGCCAGAGGCGGTGAGCGGGGAAAAGGACGCCTGCGGGGTAGGATTCATCTCCCACCTGGAGGGACAGGCCAGCCACTGGATCCTGGAACAGGCCCTGCGGGGCCTCCGTTGCATGGAACACCGCGGGGGCTGTGGAGGGGATGGCGATTCGGGCGACGGCGCCGGTCTACTCACCGCCATTCCCTGGGGGTTCCTGGAGGCCATCTGGCCAGAGGTCGGCCGCATCAGCACCCAGAGCGTCCGAGGACTGGCCATGGTGTTCCTGCCCGTCGATGGGGAACACCGCCAGCGGGCCAAGGAGATCTGCGAGAAGGAGGCGCAACACCTCGGCCTGCGCAGCCATGGCTGGCGGGAGGTGCCCGTCGACAGGAGCGTGCTTGGTCCCCTCGCCCATCAGACGGCCCCGGTGATCGGCCAATGGCTCCTGGAGGCCCCTGAGGCCTCCAGGGAGATCGCTGACGACGT
Organism: Aphanothece sp.; assembly: GCA_040375715.1. Lineage (GTDB taxonomy): Bacteria > Cyanobacteriota > Cyanobacteriia > PCC-6307 > Cyanobiaceae > Cyanobium. The sequence goes on along the minus strand of JBEIRX010000015.1, from coordinate 8,975 downwards.
GGATGCGGTGGAAGCTCTCCTCTTCCGCCTGCGCCGCCGGGCGGTGGATCGGGTGCGGGAGCTCTGGGGAAGCGACACCACCGACCTCTATTTCGCCTCGATCAGCGCACGCACCATCGTCTACAAGGGCATGGTGCGCTCGGAGGTGCTGGATCGCTTCTACAGCGATCTGCGTGATGCCCGTTTCAGCGTCAATTTCGCCGTCTACCACCGTCGCTTCAGCACCAACACCCTGCCGCGCTGGCCCCTGGCCCAACCCATGCGCCTGCTGGGGCACAACGGCGAAATCAATACCCTTCTGGGCAACATCAACTGGGCCAGTGCCGCCGAGGCCAACCTGGAGGTGGTGTGGGGAGAAGCCGCAGCCGACCTGCGCCCCCTGGTGAATGCGGCCTTCAGCGATTCGGCGAACCTGGATGCCACCCTCGAGCTGATGGTGCGCAGCGGCAGGCCGATCACCGACAGCCTGCTCACGCTCGTGCCGGAGGCCTATCAGGGCCAGCCTGATCTGGATGGGCGGCCAGGGATCCGGGCGTTCTACGAGTACAACGCCTGCCTCCAGGAACCCTGGGATGGCCCAGCCCTGCTGGTGTTCAGTGATGGCCGCACGGTGGGAGCCACCCTGGATCGAAACGGGCTGAGGCCCGCCCGCTACTGCATCACCCGGGATGGCTTCGTAGTGATGGGCTCGGAAACGGGAGTAGTGGAACTGGAGGAGGCCCAGATCCTGGAAAAGGGCAGGCTCGGGCCTGGGCAGATGCTGGCGGTCGATCTAATGACACGACGGCTGCTGCGGAACTGGGATGTGAAGGCAGAGGCGGCGGAGCGCCACCCCTATGGCGCCTGGCTCGCGGAGCACCGCCGCAGCCTCCCCCAGGGGCGCTGGCAGGGGGAACAGCAGCGCAACGAGCTGGAACTGCTCCAGCTACAGACCGCCTCCGGCTTCACCGCTGAGGATCTGGAGCTGGTGATCGAGGAGATGGCCGGTCAGGGCAAGGAACCCACCTACTGCATGGGGGATGACATCCCGCTAGCGGTGCTCTCGAGCAAGCCCCACCTGCTTTACGACTACTTCAAGCAACGCTTCGCCCAGGTCACCAATCCCCCGATCGATCCCCTCAGGGAACGGCTGGTGATGAGCCTGGAGATGCACCTCGGCCGTCGGGGCTCGGCCCTGAGGCCCGATCCCGCCGGTGCGGCGGTGCTGCACCTCTCCAGCCCCGTGCTGAATGAATCCGAGCTGGCTGCCCTGGGCGACCAGGGGCTCGGCTTGGCCACCCTCTCCACCCTTCTGCCGGTGGCCCAGGGGCCTGGCGGTCTGAAAACAGCCCTCGACCGTCTCACCTTTGAAGCGGAGGCCGCTGTGCGCGGCGGCAACCAGATCCTGGTGATCTCCGATCGGGCCGGAGGCGGCATCAGTGCCCTGTTTACCACCATCCCCCCCCTGCTGGCCGTCGGGGCGGTGCACCACCACCTGCTGCGCCAGGGCCTGCGCCTGCAAGCCTCCATCGTGGTCGAGACGGCCCAGTGCTGGACGACCCATCACCTGGCCTGTCTGATCGGCTACGGGGCCAGCGCGGTCTGTCCCTGGCTGGCCTGGGAAACCACCCGCCCCTGGCTGGCTCATCCCAAAACCCAGTCGCTGATCGAGCGCGGCAAACTTCCTGCGCTCACCTTCGAGAAGGCTCAGAACAATGTGCGCCAGGCCCTGGAGGACGGCCTGCGAAAAATTCTCTCCAAGATCGGCATCTCCCTGCTGGCCAGCTACCACGGCGCCCAGATCTTCGAGGCCATCGGCATTGGGGCCGACCTGATCGCCCTGGGCTTCCGGGGCACCACCAGCCGCATCGCCGGGTTGAGCCTGGAGGATCTGGCCAGCGAAACTCTGGCCTTCCACGCCAAGGCCTTCCCGGAACTCAACCGCTCCAAGCTCGAGTTCATGGGATTTGTGCAGTACCGCACGGGCGGCGAATTCCACATGAACAGCCCGGAGATGGCCAAGGCCCTCCACGCCGCTGTGGCCGCCGGTCCGGGCTACGACCACTTCGCCACCTACCAGACGCTCATGGAGCAGCGGCCTGTCACGGCCCTCCGTGACCTGATGGAACTCTCCCCAGCCCCCACCCCTCTGCCGCTGGATCAGGTGGAGAGCATCGAGAGCATCTGCCACCGCTTCTGCACGGGAGGGATGAGCCTCGGGGCCCTCTCCAGAGAAGCCCATGAGGTGCTGGCCGTGGCGATGAACCGGATCGGAGGAAAGAGCAACAGCGGGGAGGGAGGGGAAGACCGCGTGCGCTTTGCTGTGCTCAACGATGTGGATGCCGATGGCCTCTCGGCCACCCTGCGGTCGGTGCGGGGGCTGGTGAACGGCGATACGGCCTGCTCCGCCATCAAGCAGATCGCCTCAGGGCGGTTCGGCGTGACCGCCGAATACCTGCGCAGCGGCAGGCAACTGGAGATCAAGGTGGCCCAGGGGGCCAAACCCGGTGAAGGCGGTCAGCTGCCCGGGCCCAAGGTGGATGACTACATCGCTGGATTGCGGCACAGCAAGCCCGGTGTGGCCCTGATTTCCCCTCCACCGCACCACGACATCTATTCCATCGAGGATCTGGCCCAGTTGATCTTCGATCTGCATCAGGTGCATCCTGCCGCCAAGGTGTCGGTGAAGCTGGTGGCCGAGATCGGCATCGGCACCATCGCCGCCGGGGTGGCCAAAGCCAATGCGGATGTGATCCAGATCTCCGGCCACGATGGCGGCACCGGGGCCTCTCCCCTGAGCTCCATCAAACATGCCGGCAGCCCCTGGGAACTCGGCCTCACGGAAGTGCACCGCTCGCTCCTGCAGAACGGTCTGCGGGATCGGGTGTTATTGCGGGTGGATGGGGGCCTGAAGACCGGCTGGGATGTGATCGTGGCCGCCCTGCTCGGCGCGGAGGAATTCGGTTTCGGCTCCGTGGCGATGATCGCCGAGGGCTGCATCATGGCCAGGGTCTGCCACACCAACAACTGCCCGGTGGGCGTGGCCACCCAGAAGGAAGCCCTGCGCAAGCGCTTCACCGGCCTGCCCGAACATGTGGTGAACTTCTTCCTGTTCGTGGCTGAGGAGGTGCGGCAACTCCTCAGCGTGCTGGGCGTCGCCCGGCTGGATGCGCTGATCGGCCGCAACGACCTGCTCCGCCCCCGCCAGGTGACCCTCACGAAGACGAGCTCCCTGGATCTCTCCGCCCTCCTGGGGCCAATGGGCGACGCCTCGGATCGCTCCTGGCTGGAGCATAATCCCGCCGCCCATGGCAACGGGCCGATCCTGGAAGACGCGCTCCTGGCCGATCCCGCCGTGCTTCAGGCCCTCGAGAACCATGGACAGGTGGCCCGCAGCCTGGCCATCGTGAACACCGACCGCAGCGTGGGCACCCGCCTGGCCGGAGAGATTGCCGGCCGGCATGGCGACAAGGGCTTCGCCGGGGAGATCAGCCTCACACTCACAGGATCAGCGGGGCAGAGCTTCGGCGCCTTCCTGCTTCAGGGGATGCATCTGAAGCTAGTGGGTGAAGCCAACGACTACGTGGGCAAGGGGATGAACGGCGGCAGCATCACCCTGGTGCCCCCACCGGGCTGCAGCGACCCTGGCGACCAGGTGATCCTTGGCAACACCTGCCTTTACGGCGCCACCGGGGGCGAGCTGCATGCCCTGGGGCGGGCTGGGGAACGCTTCGCCGTGCGCAACAGCGGGGCGAACACCGTGGTGGAAGGCACCGGAGATCACTGCTGCGAGTACATGACCGGCGGCGTGGTGGTGGTGCTGGGTCGCACGGGGCGCAACGTGGCCGCCGGGATGACCGGCGGGGTGGCCTTCCTCCTGGATGAGGACGGCAGCCTGCAACAGCTCCTCAATCCGGACACGGTGGCGATGCATCCCCTCTCCACCACGGAGCAGGAGGCCCTGCTGCGGCCTCTGCTGGAGGAGCACCAGCGGCGCACGGGCAGCCAGAAAGCAATCGCGATCCTGGCCGATTGGGCCACCTGGCGGAGCCGCTTCAAGGTGCTCGTGCCCCCAAGTGAGCTGGCCACCGTTGGGCTGGCCCAGCGGGAACAGGTGGTGGCCTAGGCCCGGCGGGGCAGCTCTCAGCGGGGGTGGTCGCGCATGAGCCGGTGAACTTCTCCGGCGTGGTAGCTGCTGCGGGTGAGCGGACTGCTCACCACCTGCAGAAATCCCAGGGTGTCCTCCCCATGGAGCCGGTAGGCCTCGAACTGGTCTGGTGGAACGAAGCGCTGCACCGGAAGGTGTTTCGGGCCGGGAGAGAGATACTGGCCGATCGTCACGATGTCCACGTCGTGGTGTTGCAGATCCTCCAACACGGCGAACACCTCCTCATCGCGCTCCCCCAGCCCCACCATCAGCCCGGATTTCACGTAGGTCGCCGGCCAGCCCTGCCGCACCTGCCGGAGCAGGGTCAGGGAGCGTTGGTAGTTCCCCTGGGGGCGCACTTGGCGGTAGAGCCGAGGCACGGTTTCGATGTTGTGGTTGAGCACCTGGGGCGCTGCCGCCATCACCTGGGTCAGGGCCGCAGCGTCGCCGCAGAAATCAGGAATCAGAAGTTCGATCGTGGTGTGCGGGGAACGGCGCCGCACCTGCTCGATGCAGGCCACGAACTGGCAAGCGCCTCCATCCGCCAGGTCGTCCCGGTTCACCGAGGTGATCACCACATGACTGAGGCCCAGGCGTTGCACGGCCTCCCCGAGCCGTTCGGGCTCGCTTGGATCCAGGTCCCGCACACTGCGGTCGAAGTCGATGTCGCAATAGGGACAAGCCCTGGTACAGCCCGGGCCCATGATCAGGAAGGTGGCCGTCCCCCCGGCGAAGCATTCGCCGATGTTCGGGCAGCTGGCTTCCTGGCAGACCGTGTTCAGCTTCAGATCCAGCAGCAGATCAGCCACCTCACCGATCCGCTCCCGTTGGGGGGCCTTCACCCGCAGCCAATCGGGTTTGCCGGAGGGCCCGGCGCCCTCCAGGGATGGGCTGGCCAGGGACAAAAAGCTCTCCGAACGATCACCCAAGCCAATACTAGACACCCTGCACTGCCCCTCAGCCATGCGCTGAGCCCCTCAAGGCAGGCTCTCAACGCGGGTTTCTCAGCGCAGGTGATCGCCTAGAGTTGTCTCTACGGGATGTAGCGCAGCTTGGTAGCGCACTTCGTTCGGGACGAAGGGGCCGCAGGTTCGAATCCTGTCATCCCGATTCGCTGCTGCTGTTCCCTGCCAGGTAGCCCCTGGGGGTGAGAAGCCGACCCTCCTGTTCGCGGGTTTGGCTGTTCCCCACCAGCACCAGGGTGACCATGTCGACAGCCTCGCAGGGGAAGGAGGCCAGAGTGTGGATAACGCAGCGCTCCCCCGGCCTCGACAGCTGTCGGGCCAGCACCACGGGAGTGGTGGGCGTGCGGTGCGCCAACAGTAGCTCCCGGGCCTGCTCCAGTTGCCAATGCCGATCCTGGGAGCGGGGGTTGTAGAGCGCCACCACGAAATCCCCCTCGGCGGCCGCCTTCAGACGGCGTTCAATCAGCGGCCACGGGGTGAGCCGGTCGCTGAGGCTGATGGTGCAGAAGTCATGCATCAGGGGAGCACCGATGCGAGCAGCGGCCATCTGCAGCGCCGACACGCCCGGATGCACCTCGAAATGGGGCCGATCCAGCTCAGGCAGCGCCCACCAGAGTTCCAAAGCGAGGCCGGCCATTCCATAGATGCCGCTGTCGCCGGAGGAGATCAGGGCGATGGGAAGCCCCTGTCGAGCCAGGGCAAGAGCTTCGGCGCAGCGCCCCACCTCCTCGGTGAGACGCCCCTCCAGGCGGAGTTGATCCGGACGGCGGAGGGGGTCCAGCAGATCGAGATAGGGCCCATACCCCACCCACACGGAGCACATCGCCAGAGCCCGGCGGGCATCCCCGGTGAGCTGGCCCAGGGCCCCAGGGCCACTTCCCACCAGGTGGAGGCTGCCGCGCTGGGGAGCCCACTGACGCTCGGCCAGGGCAACCGCCAGGGTGGCGGCGCCGCGCTCCTGGGGGCCGGCGCGGGCGATGCGCTTGCTCACCAGCAGCCCATCCACGGGACGTGGCTGGGGCGCCCTGTCCCCAGCCGTGCTCGCCGCCCCGGCAGCGAGCAGTGCTCCGGCCTCCGCCACGCTGGCCGTCCCCATCTCCCGCTCGACCGCGGCGGAGGGATGGGGCACCGGCACCGCCGCGAGTTGCTCTGGGCTGTAGAGCCGCAGGGGCCAGCCCCGGCGCTCCGAGAGGGCCAGCAGAGCCTCCTCATCTCCTTTGCGGGTGCAGCTCACCAGTCCTGCCACAGCCTGGGGGGCCAAACCCTCCGAAGCCAAGGTGCCATCCACCAACCCCTCCAGAAGGGAGAGGCTGGTGTGTCGTTCACAGCCCACGCCAAGCCACAGGCAAGGGGGATGCCAGCGGCACCCGTCGCCGGAGCGCACGCTGATCGTCATGGCCCCGAGGGGTGAGCCCCCCTGTAGGCGAGAGAGCGATTCAGGAGCCAGGCCCCTGGCCGCCTCCAGCTCTTGCCAGCGTCTCTCCCCGCACTCCTGGCGCACGAGCCAGGCTCCGGACGCCCCGGAGCGGGCCGCAGCCACCATCAGGGCCGACCAGTCACCGCCGCCCCGTTGCCATCCCCAGGACGTGCCGAAGGCATCCAGAGCGAGCAGGCCCTGGCTGGCTGCATGACCGGTCGCCACCACCGTGCCGCCGAACAAGGCCGCCAGTTCGTTGGCCAGGGCATCGCCCCCGGCCTCATGGCTGCCGAGCAGGGGGACCACCCAGCGGGCCTGGGGGTCGAGCACCACCACCGCAGGATCCGTGTGCTTATCACTCAGCAGGGGGGCCACCAGCCGTAGCACCAGCCCACAGGATCCGATGGCCACGATCGCTGAGACCTCCGGCCAGCAACGGGTCAACCAGGCTTCCGGACTGTTCTGGGTGTTGGGCCAGCGGATGCAGAGGCCTGGCCAGGCTTGCTGGAGTTGCTGAAGCAGGGGCTCAGCGGAGCTGCTGAAGGCGATGGCAGCAAGGGGTTTCTGTCCCTGTTCTGCAATGCTCATCGCTGCAGCCGCTCCCGGAGCCGCTGCATGGGGCCGGGGGGGGTGGCACGCTTCAACGTGCCATCCGGGTTGACCTCCTCCCGGGCGGACACGATCGGAGGCGACGGAGGAGCCAAGGGGGACTCCGGCTCGGGATCGGGCTCGGGCTCGGGCGTTGGCACGGGAGCGTTGAGCGGGGGATCCACTACGGGGGGCTCCAGCTGCTCCTGGCGCACCGGTTGCTGGACAGGGGCCATCTCCTCGGCTGGCCTCTCCTGAACAGGAACGACAGCAGACCTATCTTCAGCCGCCGGCAATGGTGCCGGTGCCGGTGTTGGTGCCGGTGTTGGTGCCGGTGTTGGTGTTGGTGTTGGAGGTGGAGGTGGTGGCGGCTCCAGGGCGGAGAGGGGCTGATCCCCGAGGAGAACAGCCAGCTCCAGGGGGCTGTAGGCCGGGGAATGGGGAGGCATCGGGCTGACCGCGCCAGGCACGATCACCTCCTGCAGACGGCTGTTGAAGGGGGGGTTGAGGAGTTCTCCGCGGCCATCGAGGAGTTCCAGCAGCAGGGCATTGCTCCCGGATCTCCAGCCCTTCAGCCAGAGAGGAGTCTGGCGATCCAGGAGCACGCTCTCTCCATTAACTGTCACCCGGAGCCTCCAGCCCAGGCTGTCCGTGCGCAGGCCCTGGAGGGGGGCATCAATCAAGAGCCAGTCGAGCAGGAGGGGAGGAACCGCAGACCCTGCGGGGCTCACAGGAATCAGCTGGGGGCTGCCGGCGGCCGGCAAGGTGGCAGGGTTGGGCACCAGGCGATGCACCCGGATCTGCTGCAGGGCACTGGGGCTCTTGTGGGCCTCCCCCCACGGCTTGGCGGCATAGACCGTGAGCAGATGGCTGCCCGGCGACAGGGGAGCCATCTCCACTTCCGTGGCCACTACAGGCCGCGGTGGCTGATCATCCAGCTGCACCACCAGATGGGGACCGAGGCCCAGGGGGCCCGCATCCACCAGGGGCCAGTCGGCCACCTGGAGACGGAGGGTCCAGGGACCCTCGGGCAGAACGCTTTCAGCGACTGGGGCCAGGATGCGCACCTGGGGATCGCGCCGGTCCAGGACACCATCCAATCGCTGCACCCACTCCGGCGGGGGCACCTCCTGAAGACGTTGGCTGGAGGGCCCAGGGCCCGGAAGGGATGGGGCAGGGGTGGCCCGACCAGGGAGGCGCCAGTTCAGGGCAAAGGCTGGACCCGCTGGAACGAGGAGAAGAAACAGCAGGGCCGAAGCCAACACCCATGCAAGCCAGAGGCGGCGCTGCCGACCTTTCACGCTGGATCTCCCCACAATCCCGCCATTCTGCTCAAACACAGAAGCGGTGCCGAGCCTGCTCGCAGGCTTCAACGAGGCCGGCTGGCAAGGGGCAGCTGGGTAAAGCTGCAAAGGAAGAGCGGGAAAAAACAAGATTTCAATATAGAAATTGAAGCTGCAGACACCTGTCGCAGCCTTGAAAGCCCCGGGATTGAACCTTTGTAACTGGCAGCCAAAAACGCTTGTTTTCGACCCCTATACTTCCGCCAGCGGTCCCCTATCGGGGCCCCAAGCGCCAGTCCACACACGGGTTTTTCCCTTGTCGACTGGAGCCCATGGAGGGCACGGGCCGCTTGCGGCCACGACCCCCATGGGCCCCACCGATGGCCCGGCCCTGCCGGCCCCATCGAAGGGGTGGACCACCACCTCGATTCCGTCCCTCGAGGAACCTCTCGATGACCATCAGCCCACCAGAGCGTGGGAAAAAGGCGGAGGACATGGTCGACCGGACCCCCGTTCCGGCGACGTTCGAGCTTTTCGAGAAGCCCGGACATTTCGACCGCACCCTCGCCAAAGGTCCCAAAACCACCACCTGGATT
>JBEIRX010000101.1:0-2319 GCA_040375715.1 Aphanothece sp. | reverse complement strand
GGTGCTGATGTGTCGAGAGGACACGATCAAAAAGCCACCCCTACGGGTGGCTTTTTTGTGCTTGTAGGCCTGAAAGGCTGTGACGGCGAGGTGAGTTTCTGCGTAGAGCAGTCGAGCCGAACTGCCGCTCAAGCCATCTGGAGGCGATCAAGCTTGTTCGTGCTAGAGCTTGAACTGGATTTGGTGGAAGGTGTTGATGGCAGGGTAGGTTCTGAAGTCTTTCGACTTGTTGCTTTCGCGTTGGCTGCAGACGACTTGGAGCCCACTCTGGTTCGCTGCCTGAAGTTCAGAGTCTGAGTCACTCACAAACAGGATGGCCTGGGGCGCGCATCCCATTGTTTCGGCAATCAGTGTGTAGCTGCTGGGATCGTGTTTTGAGCCCGTATGGGTATCGAACCAGTGGCTGAACATGGAGCGCAGGTCGCCGTGGTTGCTGTGCTGGTAGATCAACTGTTGTGCTGCGATCGAACCGCTGGAATACACGGCAAGGACCAGTCCCTGCTGATGCCAGCGCCTCAGGCTTGTGGGCACGTCATCAAACAGGGGGCCAATCAGTTCACCCCTTGCATAGCCATCGGCCCAAATTTTCCCCTGAAGATCCTTCAATGGTGTCACCTTGCGATCGCGGCGGATCAGAAAATTCAGGTAGGGGAGGATCTCCCCCACGCCGCTCAGCTCGGCGGACTCCCTGGGGCGGCCGAGGAGATCCCTGGCCTCCTGATCGGTGTCCTGCCGCCACAGAGTCTCCAGCTCCTGGATCAATGCTTGGATGTCGGCCTCCTGCTGCCGGGTCTCCAGGTAGGGGGCGAGGTTGGCGCTGGCGTAGGGGAAAAGGGTCTCGGTCACATAACTGACCGGACAGGTGGTGCCTTCGATGTCGAGCAGCACATGGCTGACCCCCTCCCACTGAATCTTGTTCATTGCCTTAGCTCCCCAGCCCCAGGTTGGCTGGAGCTGAGCCCAAGCCTCGCTCCATCAGGGCCTCCAGGAGGAGCTGGCGCCAACGCTGCTCCAGCAGAAACTCAAGGATCTCCAGATGGCGACGGGCCTCGCTCAGCTCCTGCCCCCAGGCATAAAGGCCATGGCCGGCGATTAGCAGTCCTGCGGGGGCCCTGCCCAAGTGGGGAACGGCCCTGCTGCTGAGTCTGGCGAGATCCTGGTCGTTCGCCAGCACCGGAATCCGTACCTCGCTCCGGTGAGTGGTGATGCCGGCAATGCCCTTCAGCATCTCAAGGTTTCGGATCTCAAGATAGGCGACTCCATCCTCTCCATCGGCTTCTTCAAAGCCCCCTGCCTCGGCCTGTGGTGCTCGAGATCCTGCCCTTGCGTGGAGCCCCCTTTCTTCATGCCCGTCCTCCGACCCGTCAGCCTCTGGCTTGGGGGTCCGCTCTGCTAGCGGGAATCGCACCGCCCACTCCCAGCTCCATTGGGACAGCAAGGTACCAGCCTGGGAGTGAGTGTGGAGCACAGCGCCAGCCCCCGTTTCGTTCACGATGGCGAGATGGAGCAGGGTTTCAGCGCTGGCCCTACCGCTTCCACGGCTGACCTGGCTGTCGCGACCCACCACGATCAGCTCCTGTGGCTGCACCCTGCCCTTGTCCACGCCACTGGGCGCCATCAGCAGCAGCAGGGGCTCCCGCTTAAGCACGCAGCTGAAATTGCCCCCGGTGCCATCACACCACCCCCGCTGATGAATGGCGGCCATCGCCTCGCAGAGTTCTTCCCTGAGCTTGCCTTCTTCGTCTTCGCTTGGCCCAGGTCCATGGGCACCCTCGGTCGGCTCGGGGCCGTTGGGCTCGCCAGCTGGCCACCCACTGTCTTCATCCCCGGAAAACGTGGTGGAAGCGTTGCTGTCTAACGGGGGCACGGGGGGCACGGCGGGTCGGTGCGCACGGGGCAAAGCTCGGTGCCGGAGCGCGGCTCTCCAGGCGTGAATCAGGCTAAGGGGCGAGGGGCTGAGCCACCTCGTGGGATTCCATGCAACCCCCCACCCCTGACTGACTCCAGGCCTCAAGGAGGCGTCTATCGGCTGGACTGCGCCTGGGAATGTCGCAGAACGTTTACTTCTGGCAGCAGGGACACCAATGGGTGCTGCGTCCGGCCAGACGATCGCGCATCAGGGGGGTTCCGCAGCGACGACAGGGCAGGCCGCCACGCCTGTAGACCCAGGCCTGGCCGCCATAGTTGCCGTTGGTGCCCGTGAGATCCCGGAAGTCGCTGAAGGTGGTGCCACCGGCCCCGATGCTGGTCTGCAGGATCTCCACCACCGCACCCCGCAGCCGCTACAGCATTTGTCTTCCAAGCCGGCCACTGACGGTC
>JBEIRX010000073.1:0-4839 GCA_040375715.1 Aphanothece sp. | reverse complement strand
GAACCTCCTGGGCCCGAGCCTGTTGGGCTTCCGCTGCCGCGACGACGTGCGGGAGATCAGCCGCCTGCTTGGCGAGCACGGCATCGATGTGGCCGTGGTGGCCCCCCTGGGGGCCCGGCCGGCTGATCTACTGCGGATTCCCAGCGCCGATGCCAACGTGTGCCTTTATCCAGAGGTGGCGGCCCCCGTGTGCAGCTGGCTGGAGCGCAGCTTCGGGATGGCCACGGTGAAAACGGTGCCCATCGGTATCGCTGCCACCACGGCGTTTCTGGCGGAGATCATGACCCTGCTCGAAGTGGAGCTCCAGGAGGGTGCCGCGGCGGAGGCCGAGCGGCGCTCGCGCCTGCCCTGGTATTCCCGCTCCGTGGATTCCACCTATCTCACGGGCAAGCGGGTGTTCATCTTTGGCGATGCCACCCATGCCATTGCCGCTGCACGCATCGCCAGCCAGGAGCTGGGCTTCGAGGTGGTGGGTCTGGGCACCTACAGCCGGGAGTTGGCCCGGGAGGTGCGGGCCGCTGCCAAGGAATTGGGGCTCGAAGCCCTGATCAGCGACGATTACCTGGTCGTGGAGAAAGCCATGGCTGATGCGGCTCCTGAGCTGGTGCTCGGCACCCAGATGGAACGCCACAGCGCCAAGCGGTTGGGCATCCCCTGTGCCGTGATCAGCACCCCCCTTCATGTGCAGGATGTTCCCGCCCGCTATTCCCCCCAGATGGGTTGGGAGGGAGCGAACGTGATCTTCGATGCCTGGGTGCACCCCCTGATGATGGGATTGGAGGAACACCTGATCGGCATGTTCCGCCACGACTTCGAGTTCGTGGACGGTCACCGCAGCCACCTTGGGGATGGAGCGCCTTCGGTGAGCCCTAGTGCCGATCCAGTCCACGAGCCCCTTGGGGTGGAATCGGCGGGCAAGGTTTCTACGGGCATGGCTGCGACGGAACCTTCCGGAGCCGTTGCGCTGGCTGAAGCTCTAGCCGCGGCAGGCGATTTGGTGTGGACCGCCGATGGCGAAGCGGAGTTGCACAAGATTCCCTTCTTCGTGAGAGGCAAGGTGCGCCGTAACACCGAAGCCTTCGCCAGGGAGAGGGGTCTGAGTGCGATTACGGCCGAGACGCTCTATGACGCGAAGGCTCACTTCAGCCGTTGAAGCCTTCGCCCTCTCTGTGGGCAGCGGTCAGGCTTGTTTCTAGGTTGGCAGGAGTTCGTCCTGTCTTGCCCCATGGTCATCCGCACCCGCCTCGTGGAGCTCTCAACCCTGGAGGCCGTGGCCTACCGCCAGAAACTTCGTGGAGGTCAGGTGGGTGTGGTGATCCTCAGGCAGGACACGGCCCAACCGGGCTTGGCCCTCCTTAACCGCCAGAGTGGTTCCGCCGATCCTGCCCACAACACATCCGCTGACCTTTATCCCATGGAGGCCTTTCAGGAGGCCCTTGAACTCACCTCCGGGCTCCCCTATTCCAGCCGTGGGCCCGTGCGTTCTCCTGCCGCTGCTGCAGCAGCTTCGAGTGGCGATGCCCCCCTGCCGGCCGAGCTGAGTGAGGAGGCACCGCCTGAGGCCGTGGCCACCGTGAACAGCGCGGATTACGCCGCCATCGTGAAGGCCTACACCAACAAAAAGGGAGAGTTGTCGTACGAGCTGCTCAATAAGGCCTTGATCCAGGCCGCCCGCTCCAACCCCTTCGTGGCGAAGATGGTGGCCGATGGAGCCTCCCTCGAGGAGGTTCGCGACCATGTGGTGAAGGCCAATTTTGAGGCGGTCACTGGGAACCGATCCCTCAGTGCAGCGGAGGTGCAGCGCATTGTGGAGCTGCTGGATGAGGTGAGCCCCCGCTCGGTGTTGCGGGAACTCAACGAGGATCTACGCAAGCTGCTGGCCGGCCAGCCTGTCTGAGGGCTGAATTCAGGGGATGTGCAGCTCCAGTGCGGCCCGATTGTTGGCCTGCATGACAGGGTCCTCAAGGATGTCCTGCTCTGGATCGGCGATCACCTCCAGTTGATGAGGGCCGACGGCCAGGCTCAGGGGCACGCTGAAGTGCTCTGCGGCCCCGGCCTCCAGCCAGGGCAGCCTCAGATAGTGATGACTGCTGTAGCAGTCGTCCACCACCACGGCCACGCCCAGGTCGCTCACATCCAAGCGACCCTGGTTCACCACGGTGAATTCCGCGCAGCTGTCTTTCCAGCAGAGATTCACCACCGCCAGATCGCTCACTAGTTGGTTCAGCTGCTGTAGTGGGTAGAGGCTGAGCCGCTCCAGCCGCAGCAGCCTGGTGCCGGGATGCTCATGGTGCAGATGGCCGCCATGGCGCAGATCGGTGCTGCAGCCATGAAGATGCAGGTGGGCGCCCTCCAGGGGCACGGTCACCCTTCCGCTTGCGGGATCGCTGTCGAAGAAGCCGCAGCAGTCCCACTGCATCGAGCAGCCCAGGAATCGAATCGGATCCGAAGGATCCCCTGGATCCTGTGGTGAGAGGCGGAAGTGGGTGAGCAGTTGGTAAATGCTGCGGGATGCTGTGCTCTCACTGCTCTCGCTACGGGCGATGGCCGTGTTGCGGCGTTGCTGCCCCATGCAGAGCTTGGAGGCCACGGTGATGATTAGGGAGTGCCAGCTTGCCGTGAGCCGCAAGCCATAAATCGGTGCCTCAGGCAGTCGCCCTGTGGCGCGCAGCTGGCCGATCGCTTCGCCCACCAGCTCCTGGAGAGGCCGCCCTTCGCTGTCTCCCAGATCCCCCACCGCCACTGGCGTGCGAGCGGCCGTGGCGTCGTCCGTGAAGCAGACGTATGGGAAATGCCCGCTGCCATCACCGGAGCGCAGGGCGCGGATGCCGCCATCGCTGGCCTGGCACTTGTAGATCGTGGTGAGTCCCTTCTCCTTCTGGAGAAAGGCCAGCTCTCCGTTGTCGATGCTGGTGGTGGTCCCAAGGCCAAGCACGTCGCCCTTGAGGGGGATGCGTTCCAGGGGCAGATGCTCCCGCACGTCCCCCTGGATCAGATCGCGCACACTGTTGGCAATCCAGAGCTGGGCCATGGCAGGTGCATCGGCTTGCGAAACCCCATTGTTTCGCTTTGCGCGATCCCCCTACAACGGGCAGGTGGGCTGTCCTTGGATAGAGGGCAGTGCCCCTGGCCTGTTTCGGTTCCCATGACCACCACCCTTCAGCCCCCCGCCACCGCCGGCAGCCCACCCCAGGCCAGCCACCGGGATGATGGGGAAGGCAGCGTGCAGGTCCATCAGGATCCCGGCGTGCGCATTGAGGAGGGGGCTCTGGTGATTGCCGTCTATGGCAAGGGTGGTATCGGCAAATCCACCACCTCCTCCAACCTTTCGGCTGCCTTCTCCAAGCTCGGCAAGCGGGTGCTGCAGATCGGCTGCGATCCCAAGCACGATTCCACTTTCACCCTCACCAAGCAGATGGTGCCCACGGTGATCGATATCCTGGAAACCGTGGATTTCCACAGCGAGGAGCTGCGCCCGGAAGACTTCATGTTTGAAGGCTTCAATGGGGTGCAGTGCATCGAGGCCGGAGGCCCCCCTGCCGGCACCGGTTGCGGCGGTTATGTCACCGGACAGACGGTGAAGCTGCTCAAGGAGCACCACCTGCTGGAAGATACCGACGTGGTGATCTTCGATGTGCTGGGTGATGTGGTCTGCGGGGGCTTTGCTGCGCCTCTCCAGCATGCCCACTACTGCCTGATCGTGACGGCCAATGATTTCGATTCCATCTTTGCGATGAATCGCATCATTGCGGCTATTCAGGCCAAGGCCAAAAACTACAAGGTGCGTCTGGGTGGGGTGGTGGCCAATCGCAGTCGGGAAACGGATCAGATCGATAAATTCAATGATCGGGTGGGCATGAAAACCATGGCCCATTTCCGCGATGTGGACGCCATTCGTCGCTCCCGCCTGAAGAAGTGCACCATCTTTGAAATGGAGCCCAGCCCAGAGGTGGAGGCCGTTCAACAGGAGTATCTCAGCCTGGCCCGCACCATGCTCGAGAATGTGCAACCCCTTGAGGCTGAGCCCCTCAAGGATCGCGAGATTTTTGACCTGCTTGGTTTTGATTGACGGCCCAAGTGATGTGCAATATCAGAACCGAAACTGTGGGCGTTTGATTTGATCAAAACTCCGGTTGAGGAGTTGTCCGAGGGTAAGCCCGATGGGTAGTTCTCCTCCGAAGGCAGTGCCAAGAATCTGCCGGGCAAGTCTGGTCTTCACTAGGCTGGGGTTGCCAACCATTTGCTTGGCATTCACATAGATGAACATCGGTCTGGAGAGAGTCCTGACTGTCTTGAGCATTCCTTTCTCTGCTCCTTGCCATCTTCTGTGGATCAGGCAAAGGTGGCGTTAACGGGCCATTAAGGCTCTCGCCCTCACACATCCCTGCGGCTGAAGGTGTCGCAGCTGTTGATATCCCCGGTTTTCAGACCGGTAGC
Organism: Aphanothece sp.; assembly: GCA_040375715.1. Classification (GTDB taxonomy): domain Bacteria; phylum Cyanobacteriota; class Cyanobacteriia; order PCC-6307; family Cyanobiaceae; genus Cyanobium. The sequence continues at coordinate 402 of JBEIRX010000073.1, read as the reverse complement.
AAACCAGCGTTGCCTCTGCTGGGAGGTGCCATGGGTGAAGGAATCAGGCCGCACCCGCCCGGTGCTCTGCCGCTGCAAGGCATCGTCCCCGATGCGTGCCGCAGCATTCATCGCCTCCTCGATGTCGCCTTCCTCCAGGGTGCGGCGTTGCTTCGCCGTGGCGTGGGCCCAAACCCCTGCCAGGCAATCCGCCTGTAGCTCCAGCCGCACCGAGAGCTGGTTGGCCTGGGCGGCCGGCAGCCGTTGCTTCATCTGCGTCACCTTCTGTTCGATTCCCAGCTGATGTTGCACGTGGTGGGGCCCCGAGGTGTGCCACCCCAAAGCGAGGGCACAAAACACAGAGGCGACAACAATAGTAGGCCCCAGGGCAATTAAAAAGAAGGAGGAGTAAAAAATAAGTAT
>JBEIRX010000078.1:0-4085 GCA_040375715.1 Aphanothece sp. | reverse complement strand
ACCCATCACGGAAACTATGAGCAGCAAGAGGAACCGCCTAAACCAAGGCGGAAACACTCCGACAACGGCCCCCCAGAACAGCCCAGAGGTGGTTCAGTTTTCAGTGTCGCAAGTGGCTCAGTTTTCGATGTCGCTTGACAACAAGCGCGGCACCTGTGAAGACCCGGTGCCCTACCGGCCGGGGCGCACCTTCAACTACGAGAGCTTCCGCGACATCAACCACGGGGATGCCACCGTGCGCAACGACATCCTGCGCTATCTGCTGCAGCTCAAGGCCCTGGGCTACCGCGGCTGGCGCTATGACATGGTGCATGGCTACAGCGCCCGCTGGGTGGGCTGCTACAACGCCGTCACCAAGCCCAGTTTCGCGGTGGGCGAATACGACTGGGACAAGCAGGGGGAGATGCGCGGCTGGATCTGGGCCACCGCCACCCAGCCGGCGGTGGTCGGGGCCGACCATCTGCGCAGCAGCAGCTTTGTGTTTGATTTTCCGGGCTTCTTCCGGCTCAAGGAGGCCATCAACGGCAGCCGTTACGGCGATCTCTATGGCTTCAACTTCGGTCCTGGCCTGATGGGCGACAGCACCGATGGGATGCCCTGGAAACAGCGGGCGGTGACCTTCGCCGAGAACCACGACACGGGCTATCGCACCAATGACGATGGCACGCCCCAGACGGGCCATCAGTTCGACAGCTTCGCCAAGGGTTGGCAGGTGGAGCAGGCCTATGCCTACCTGCTCACCCATCCGGGCGTACCGAGCGTGTATTGGAAGCACTATTTCGACTGGGGGGCGGATCTGCAGCGCAAGATCCAGGCCTTGATCAATGCCCGCAAGGTGGCGGGGGTGCATGCGGGCAGTGCGCTGTTCGTGCAGCAGAACGCCCGTCAGGCGGGGGTGTATGGGGCGGCGGTGCAGGGCAGCAAGGGGATGCTCTACGTGCGCATCGGCGGGGGGGATGGCCAGTGGCAGCCTGCGGCTTCGGGCTACAGCGGCTTCCGGGAGTATGGGGCGGGGCAGGGCTGGAAGGTGTGGGTGGCCCTGCCTGGTAATCCCCCTGTGCGGTCGGCGCCGCTGGCGGCGGCCCTGCCGGCTCCCGGTGCTCTGCAACCCTTGCCGGCCGCTCTGCCTGCGCTATGCAGCCGCTGATCGCGATCACCCCTCAGCGCACCTGCTGCAGCAAGGTGTTGTGGTTCCAGACCGTCCCGTTCGCGAACTGAACCTCCTCAATGCGGGAGAAGGGCTGCAGCTGATTCACCAGGGTGAGGCTGGCAGTTGCGCCGAACTGAAGGGTGAGATCGAAGCCGTTGCGCTGCACTCTGGAGAGGGCGGCGGGGCTGAGATCGCTGAGCACCACCCGATCACTTTCGTTGGTGCGCTGATCGAGATCATGCACGCGATCATGCCCCCCAGTGGTGCTGAAGAGGTAGCGATCGCCCCCCTCGCCGCCCTCCAGGGTGTCGTTGCCTTCCCCGCCATCGAGGATGTCTCGCCCGGCCAGGCCGGTGAGCACGTCATGGCCTGGCCCCCCCTCCAGATGATCAGCGAGGGCACCGCCGATGAGTGTGTCTTGGCCGGCCAGGCCTTGCAGACGGTTTGAGGTGTCGCTGGTGCCGATGAGCCTGTCGTTGCCGGGGGTGCCTCGGATGGGGAGTTGGAGCAGGAGGGTGTTGTGGTCCCAGATCACTCCATCGGCGAAGTGCAGTTCCTCAATGCGGTGCTGGGGAAGGAGCTGTTTCTCGATGGTGGCCACCAGCTGAGGGCCTGAAAAAATGGTCACGTCGTTTCCCTGCTGCTGGAGACGCACGCTGCTGGAGGCCACCTGGGTGAAGATCACGCGATCGGCTTCCCCCTGGGGGCTGGAGGCATCGAAGATCTGGTCATTGGCATATGTCTCCTTTTGGCGGATGTAGTAGGTGTCTGCGCCGGAATCACCGTAGAAGGACGTCGATCCAGGACCGCCGATCAAGATGTCATTGCCTCCATAGGATTCGAGGACCTGGAAATCGCCTCCTGCTTCGATCAGATCATCCCGGGGGGTGCCCTCCCATCTGTCTTGCTGCGAGGAGCCGAGGATCCATTCTCCTGCAGAGGTCTGGGGTCGGTGCTGGCGCATGGCCAGGGCAAAGCCATCGGGGATGGTTTGGGCCTGTTGCCGCAGGGATTCGAAAAAGGCCAGGCCGCCTGCACCGCGTTCAGCCAGCTGCCACTGGATCATTGGAATCAGCCCTGGATCCGGATCCCGCCGAAAGCGGCTGCGCAGGTGGTCGACGCTGGCCCTCAGGTCCATCTGCATCGCCCCTGGGCCATGGGCTTCCAGGGGGCGGGCCAGATCCAGTAGCGGCTGAACATCCACCTGGGAGCTCAGGAGCATGTCGATCCAGCAGCCCACGTCCTGGAAGAGGACCTCGATGGCCTGTGCTTTGTTTGGTCCTAGGAGGTGTTCGGTTTCCGGCACGATCTGACCCATGAGTTTTTCGATCACGGCCAGTTTGCGATCGATCAATGGATCGTCGCTGATGATGAATCGGTCTGGGGGGTTGAATGGATTGCTGCCGGCGTCACACCAGAGATCCAGCAGCTGTTCGCGCAGATGCATCCGCTGCAGTCGCGTTCCCCCCACCCACTGCGTGAGCACCTCCCGCAGCTTGCTGCTCCCCGGAGCCATCAGGGCCTGATGCAGGCTCGGCACGATCCCCATCGCCGGGAGATCGGGAAGGAGAGCCGTGCGTGCATCCACGGCACGCAGCTGCAGCTGGCGGCTGTTTTGGGTGTCCGTGGCAAACCAAACATCCGTGAGGGCCGCCCGTTGGCCGTTGGCTCGCAGGAAGCTGCCCTTCTGCCTGTGTTCATGGCCATGGGCATCCACTTCCGTGCTCTCGGTGTACCCCAGCAGCAGGGCGATGGTGCCCGCCGCATCCAGACGGAGCAGCTCAGCGGAATCACTCACCCCATCACTGTTCCGATCTCTCCACACCCGTAGTCGCGCCCAGATGGGGTCGTTGCGATCGATTCGTCCATCCCGATTGCCGTCATGGCTGGCCAGGGCTTCAAAGCCATGACTCGCCCGCGAGCCATTGGCCAGGCGGGTGTGGTTGCCGAAGAGTTCACGGCCATCGTCGATCTTGCCGTTGCCATTGAGGTCGAGAACGAGGAGCCCGTCATTGGGGCCCACCCAGCCGGTCTGTTCAGCGAAGCCGTTGGCATCCAGGTCGAAGTGGAGGGCGGCTGGGTTGAGGGCGAGGGTCTGGATGCCGTTTCCATCCAGATCCAGCACCAGAGGGGAGGCCGTGTTTTCGATGTCGCGGAAGCGATCCCGGAGTTGTTTGTGCAGTTTCTTCGCCAGATCCGCCCCACCCACGGAGGCGCCGATGATGATGCCCGCGCCGATGATCATCCCCAGGGGGCCTGTGGCCATCAGGGGAGCCACCAGCAGGGTCGCCAGCCGACCGGCGGCCAGCCCACCGGCATTTTCAGCCACCCAGGAGGTCACCGTGTTGTGGGCGGAACGGTGGTCGCCCCGGTGGAGTTGAACTCCGGCTTCAGCGAGCATGGTGGTCATGCTGTGCACATCGGCGATGCGTCCGGCGAAGGTGCTGACCCGGGCAATGGCCTGTTGATGTTTGAAGGGATCCACATCCATGGGTAGGGCGTAGTTCCTGCCGCGCAGGATCGGATGCAGCTTGAAGATCTCCTCCACGGCCTGGCTGTGCCTGAGCCTGCGTTCCTCAGGAATGAACTCCATCACGGGGCGCATCCCTGCCGGGAGCCTCGTGTTGAGGGTGTTCATCTTCATGTAATCCGTGGCATCCAGGCGGTAGGTGCCATCAGCGCTCTGAATGGGCCGTCCGCTGCTGTCCACCTGCAGTTGAATCATGCCGGTGTTGGCCTCCGAGAGCCCCATCAGCAGTTGCAACACCTTGCCCACGCCGCTGGCTTTGGCCAGATCCCGGAGGCCTTCGATCGGCACTCCTTCCACCGAGCGGATGTTGGGGTTGGCCAGGAGGGCATGGATCTCCGTCTGGGCAAACACCTTGTCGAGCCCCGCCCCTCCCACGATCAGGCGCACATCTCCCTTGGCCTGTTT
>JBEIRX010000092.1:0-2855 GCA_040375715.1 Aphanothece sp. | reverse complement strand
GTTCCCGGTCACCGGTCGCCATGGAAAGTCTCACCGTTCTGAAATTCAGCTCGGAAGACTGCGGCACCTGCCATCGGATGAGCAACTACGACGCCAGGGTGGCGGAGGAACTGGGCCTGCAATTCGTGAGTGTGCTCCTGCAGGACACCGACACCTACCGCCGCTATCGCAAGGTGTTGCTGGCCCAGTACCCCAACAAGGAAGGAATGGGCTGGCCCACCTACCTGGTGGTGAGCAATCCCGAATCCGACTTCGTCATCCATGGCGAAGTGAAGGGGGGCATGCCCAAGGGAGATTTCCGTGAGCGGATTCGAGCCACCCTTCCCCAGGCCTGAACCCCTGGTTTCAAGGGTCTGAGACCTGGGGGCTGAAGCCATTGGGATGGGTGCTCTGCCAGGCCCATCCGTCGCGGCACATGGTCTCAAGACCCCTGCTGGTGCGCCATCCCAGCCTGCGCTCCGCTTCGCATGGATCCGCCACCGAGCGGGCCGCATCTCCGGCTCGGCGTGGCACCACCTCATAGGGAACCGTCCGTCCACTGGCCGTCTCGAAGGCCCGAACCACCTCCAGCACCGAGTGGCCGATGCCGCTGCCGAGGTTGAGGGTCAGCAACTGGGGTTTCTCGTTCCAGAGCACCTCAAGGGCTGCCAGGTGACCTTCTGCTAGGTCCATCACGTGGATGTAGTCCCGAATCCCGGTGCCATCCGCCGTTGGCCAGTCGTCTCCGTAGATCTGTAAACGGGGTATTCGGCCCACCGCCACCTGGCTCACGTAAGGGAAGAGGTTGTCGGGCGGACCGAGGGGATTTTCACCGATCTGGCCGCTGGGATGGGCACCCACCGGATTGAAGTAGCGCAGGCGGGCGATGCGCCAGTGGGTCTCGCTCGTTGCCAGGTCGGCCAGCATCCGCTCGACCGCGGCTTTGGTGTGGCCATAGGGGTTGATGGGCAACACCGGTGCCGTTTCCTGGATTGGAATCGTTTCCGGAAAGCCGTAGACCGTGGCGCTGCTGCTGAAAACCAGCGTGTGGCAGCCGTTGCGGGCCATCGCCCCCAACAGCTGGGTGCTGCCGCCCACGTTCACATCCCAGTAGAGCAGCGGTTGATGCACCGACTGGGCTACAGCCTTGAGGCCGGCGAAATGGATCACAGCATCACAGCGGCCGGCCATCGCCGCGAAGGCCCGGTCAAGGCTCGACGGCTGACGTAGATCGCCTTCGATCACGGTGAGACGCTCCGACGCATCCCCACCAGCCAGCTCCAGCACCCGCCTCAGGCTGGCGGGGTTGCTGGTGGCGAAGCTGTCGAGCACCACCAGCCGATGCCCGGCCTGCAGGAGCACCAAGCAGGTGTGACTGCCGATGAAGCCTGCCCCGCCTGTGATCAATACCTCGGCCATGGGCCGAAGTTAGTGCAGGACAGACCTCCCGCCAGGGGGAATGCTGTGCCGAAGGGCCCCATGGCGGCGGCGCGGCGATCAGCCTGGGCTCAGCTGTTGCGGCACAGCCCCCTGCCCCCTGGCGACAAGTCGCAAGGTTTTGATCAGGATCAAAAAATCCAGCATCAGATTGGCGTTGCGCAGGTAGTAGAGGTCGTAGCTCAGTTTCATGCGGCTGTCTTCGATGCTGGCGCCGTAGGGGTAGCAAACCTGGGCCCAGCCGCTCAGCCCTGGTCTGACCCAGTGCCGGACGCGGTAGTGGGGAATCTTCTCCTCCAGGTCCAGCTCCAACTCCGGCCGTTCAGGTCGGGGCCCGATCAGGCTCATGTCGCCGCTCAGCACGCTCACCAGTTGGGGCAGTTCATCGATCCGGAGCCTGCGCAGCCAGTTGCCCACGGTGGTGATCCGGGCATCGTTGCGACTGGCCCAGCGGGCACCGCTGCTTTCGGCGTTCTGGCGCATGCTGCGGAGCTTCCAGATCATGATCCTTTCCCCGTAGAGGCCTGTGCGCTGCTGCCCATAGAAAATGGGCCCCCCATCCTCCAAACGGATCAGGGTGGCTGCCGTCAGCAGCAGGGGCGCCGTGAGGAGCAGCAACCCAGAGGCCACCACCAGGTCACCCAGACGTTTGAGCCGCCAGCCCCAGCGGCCGGGCTGCAGTTCAAACCCCTCGGCCTGCACCAGCCAGCGGCTGGAGAAGAGTTCCGGCGGCACCCTTTGCAGATGCTGTTCCGCCCAGACCACCAGGCTGCAGATGCTGCTTCCGCTTCCCCTTCGGGCTAGCAGGTCTTGGAGCAAGGCATCATCAAGCCGGGCGCTTTCGCTCACGGCGATGGCATCGATGTTGCCGACCTCGGGAAGGTTAAGGGCCCCCAGATCGTTGCCAGCACAGAACAGGAGCTGATCGGTGTGGCTTTCGCTGCCGAGCTCCCGGCGCAGGATGGCCAGCTCTTCCCCATCCCCCACGAGCAGCCAGCGCTGTCCCTGTCGCCGCCAATTCGTGATCCAGATCTGGCCAAGGGCCGACCCCGCGAAAACCGTGCCCAGCAGAGGCAGCAGAAAGCTTCGGAAGGTGCGGGGATCCTCCACCTTCAGCCCCCAGCTCAGCACCACGACCACGCAGGTCAACACAAGCAGCGGCACGATGGCCGTTGTGATCAGCCGCTTGCGCTGGGAATCCTGTTGACCCTGCTCCGGGCTGGAGTAGCGCCCGAGCAGGTAGGAGCTGCCTACCCAAAGCAGGATCAGGATGGCCACCGATGGGGTGATCCAAACCCAATGATGGAAACGCCGCCAGAAGAAAAGGTTGTAGGAAACGATCACCAGACCGGTGTCGGCTAGGGCCAAGGCCAGCAGCATCCACCGCTGTCTGAGCCAGGGTGTGCGCCACCACATTGCGTGCTTCTTCCAACCATCTG
>JBEIRX010000050.1:0-7977 GCA_040375715.1 Aphanothece sp. | reverse complement strand
TGGCCGCTCTGGCCCACCAGGTCGCCCTGGCGCACCAGGCTGTCCTCCGGCCCGAAGCGAAGCCATCGCCGCAGCAGAAGGGCCAGGAGCCGGAGGAGGGAGGTCAGGGCGAAGCGGGATGGGAGGGGTTGGGGCCCCGGGACGCTCCTCCTGTATTGGCGGGGGGTGGGGTGTGATTCAGGGAGAGAACAGCAGAACAAGGGACTGGTGGTGCGCCGACATCCGTACGGCGTTGGTGCCCCGCCACACAACGTTTGGTTCTCTTATGGCTATTCCCAAGTTGGCTGTTGCCGCATCCCTCGGATCATTGGCCGCGTGGGCCTGCGTTCAGAACGTCCTGGATCACTGGCAATTCCGCAGAGCCATGCACTCCTATTCGCAGGCTGACTGCAGTGCTGCGGTCGATCAGTTCACCCAGGTGATTGAGACCCCTCGCTTGGTTGATACGGCCGACTATGTGGCGCGAGCGCAGCAGAAGAGGGGCGAATGTGAATTCCTCCTTGCTGGTCGACGCCTGGAGGCTGGGGGGCGTCCTCAGCTGGCTTTTCAGCAATATCTCAGGTTAGACCTTTATGATAATAGTGCGCTACATGTAGCTGCACGGGATCAGATTTCTGGATTGTTCCAGAAAGCACCGTTGTCGGCTTTGGCGACCGAACGGGTGTGCCCCCAGATCTCCACAGCTCTCACGGGGGCCGTGCTGCCTGCGGAGAGCCCGAAGCTGCCGAGCTTGCTGGCAGAATGTGGGCAGGTATTGGAGGCAATGAAGAAGCCGGGAAAGGCGGTGGGCCTGTATCAACATCTCTTGCAGCGCTATCCGCAGCGGATCTCGGTCGAGGAGATCCAGCGCTCTCTGGCTCGTGCCACGGTGGCCGAGATTCAAGGGCAAGGCGCGAGTGTCGTTAGCCAGCCTCTGCAGACCGCCTCCTCGGGCGATGGGATGGCGGTGGTTGAGATCCGTAATGTATCTCCAGGAAAGATGAGTGCAACCTTTAGTGGGCTGAGCCCTAAATTTGAGCAGCTCAGCAGCTGTCCCGATTGCCAGGTGGTTGTCCAGAAGCCTCCCGCAACCTGTCCTTCCAAGGGGGCTGTAGGGCGCTATCGCCTGGCTCCCGGTACCTACGATGTTGCGGTGAAGTTCCAGGCGGATGATGCCCAGCCTGTGCGCCCCTGGGCTGGTCGCTGGAATCTCAAAGCTGGCGCGGTCTACGGGATGTGCTTTTTCATCGTACGCGACCCTGTGAATGATGGCGGTGAGAACAAAGTGCCTGCTGAAACCACAACTTCCTGAGGATACGGCCCATCGGGCTGTGCTTTCTGTGGCTTTGAGATGTTGCCAGACTGAGCGGGTGAATCAAGTGGCATTTCCCAAGGTCACGAAGCGCGTTGCGCGCGCTGGATTCCTCATGGTCGTCTCCGTTAGCGATGAACGAAAAGCACCATCAAGCCCAGGTGCAATGCCAAGTGCATGGAAGGCGAGCGGGATGGGCTCACCAGGGGGTTGAAGGGAAGGGCTGCTGCATCGGCTTCGGGGGAAATCAAGGTGATCTCCCTAACTTCTAGAGCAGGGAAGCGTCCATTTTCCTTAGAGCAAGAGTGCCCCCCTTGATCTTCATCGTAACTATGCAGAAATTTCATCTTAACCGTAGAAAAAGGGGAGCTGGCGGCACCAGGTAGCGGCCGCTGGTGATCAGCTTGAGGGCAACGGCATCGGCGCTGCCTGCCATCACCAGGTTGACCTTCACGCCCAGCCGCCCCAGGACGCCATGGAAGCGCTTCCAACAGGCGATTTTCTCGGCTGGCGTGAGCGGGGGTTGGCGCACGATCACCGCCAGATCCAGACCGGAGTAGAGCCGCGCATCACCAGCTGCAGCGGTGATGTTCGGGACCGGCGGTACTTGCCAGTCCTGGAGTTTGGCAATGCCTGGCACGGCGCGGAAGAGCTCTGCACATTGGTACAGGCTGGTTTCAATCGTGAAGGCGCAAGGCTTCGCCTGGGCGAGAAGCATCGGGTTGAAGAAGATGGGCGGCCCTTTGGTCGGGATTAATCAGAGACAGGAGTAGCCACCAACTGGATCCATGAGGGCCGATCTGATCTCCCAGACTTCACCATTCCCCCTGGAGCACAAAAGCTCCCCAGTAGTAGGGAGAAGTCAATCGGGGATTGGATCGGAGCTGTTGCTGCGCGGAAACCAACGCCTGCGATGGTGGAAGGCGCCGCTGGAGCAAGGCGTTGTAGAAATGCTGCATGAATGCGGCGGTAGCGGCGTCATCTACTTTCCAGAGGCTCACAAGAACCCTGGATGATCCCGCATAGAGAAAACCTCGGGTGAGGCCCACAAGCCCCTCACCTTTCACCTGCTCGGCGAGGCCGGTCTCACAGGCGCTGAGCACCACCAGATCGGCCGCCAATTTGAGGTTGAAAACATCCGCAAGCTGCAAAAATCCGTCTTGAGGCTTCCCCTCCCGATCGACAAGTGACAGCACCAACCCTGATAACGCCGGCTCCTGGGTGTTGAAGATTCCATGGGTGGCCAAGTGGAGGATGGAATAGCGCGCGAGCTTGGGATCTTGAGCCAAATGCAGGTTGGCCTGTTCATCGAGGGCCACCATCGCCTGCTGGGGCGGGAACAATCTCTGGATCGCCTCCGCCTCTCTGCGAGTGCCTGGCAGAGGGGCCCAGGGCTGGGGCTTCAGGGGGTTGGTTGACAGGGTTGCGGCGGCGCGGCTCAGGCTGAGGGCCCGCAGGTCGACCGGGTTGGGGGGGGCATTGCTGGGCGGTTTGGCAGGGGCAAACACCCGCACGCGGGAATCGTCGCTGGAGAAAATGGGATCAGCCAGGATGGCGATCGAAGCAGGGCGGCTGGAGGGCTGCCGCTGGAGGAGGGCAAGGGTGGAGCTGGAGGGCAGTTGAAGGAGCTGGTGGCGCTCCAGGAGGGGTTGGTCGCCCTGAGGGAGTACGGCAAAAGGAACGAGATGGAGAGAACCATCCGCTACCACGATGAGACGCCGATGCCGGGCGATGGCCTGGCTGGCAGGCCCAAGGATCTGCTGGCTGAGGGCAGCGGCGCGGCTGTTGATCTCCGCTGGGAGTTGGTTCTTGGTGAGAGGCTCGCGCAGGGCGCTTACCAAGCTCTCGATCTGGGCCGCAGGGGGTAGGGACACCACCTGCAGATTGTTATGGCTCACCACAAAGAGATGGCTGCGCTTCTCGCCGAGGGCAAACTGCAGCAGCAGGGTGTCTGGATCAAGCAGCTGCTGCTGCACCTGCTGAAGGGTGAGGGGCTCGGGATCGGTGAGGGCGGCGTAGCGAGGCGATTGGGAGCGGATGGCCTGGCGCAGCTGCTGGGATTGCTGCTGCAGTTGTTGACGCTCCTGCTGGAGTTGGGGGAGCAGGGAGCGATCACCTTGATTGGAGAAGGCATCTTTCCAACGCTTGTCGAGGGCCGTACGGCGGTACTTAAGGGACTGTTCCTGGGCCAGCAGGGCAGGCTCAATGCCCTGGCGGATGTCGGCGCGGGCCTCCTGGAGCAGTTCGAGCAGGGTGCGGGCCCGGCTGCGTTCGCTGGTGTGGAAGGCCTCGGCGGCATGGCCAAGGTGGGGTTGGCGCCCATCCAACTCCAGCAACAAATCAATTTTGAACGAATAAAAATCTTGCTTGGAGGCAAAGAAGCTGGTGCGCAGCTCTGGATCGACGACGAGCTTGCGGATGTCTTCCACCACGGCGATGGCCTGGTTGATGGAGGTGAGAGCAGCAGCCAGATCTCCGCTGCGGCGTTGCAGCTGGGCGATGGCGTAAAGGGTCTGGGCACGCTCTGGCGCGAGGTTCAAGGTGGCGAGCAGATCAAGCTGCTGCTTGTAGACCTTGATGGCCTGGGGGATTTGTCCGAGGGCGACGTGGGCCTCGGCGATGGTGGTTAGAAATCTTGTGCGACTAGCGAAAGCCAGGTTGGTCTGCTGCAGCAAGCGCAGGGCTCGTTCGGCTTCCTGCAGGGCTGCCTTGGCCTTGCCGCGCTTGAGGAGGATACGGGCCTTGATTTCGCCGGAGCGCGCTTGGCTGACGATCCTGCGTTCTTCATCTTGAAGTCCGTTGGCATAATGGGAACCTTTATCCACGTAGTTGGCAGCAGCCTGAAGATTGCCATCCTTCAGTTGATGCACTGCCATTTGCATATTGAGCGTGCTTGAATCGAAGCAGTCCCCGGTACGTTCAGCTACCATCATCGCCTTGAGCAGCGCTTCAGTAGCTAAAGGGGAGCGTTTTAACTTATTCTGTAGAATTGCAACCCAATTCAGGATTCGTGTCTGCTCTCCTGGCATGGGCAGAGCTTCAGCGAGGCGCTGTGCCTGTTGCGCGAAACCTAGCGCCACCAAATCGGCTCCGAGTTTCTCATAAAGGTAGGAAAGCCTAAGCAGGGTTTTCAACTGGGCTGGGCGGAGCCCAAGCTTCTGCTGCAAAGAGAGCGCTAGCTGGAATGCTTGCAGGGCCGCTTGAGGTTGCCCCTGTTGGCTTGCGATGTCAGCAATGTTGGCGAGTGCATCCGCTTCACCCCGGCTGTCACCCATGCGGCGACGAAGAACGAGCTCTTGATCAAGCAAACTCAGCGCCCGCTTGTAATCACCACGGTTTTTCGATTCCCCAGACTCAAAGCTCAGTGCATCCGCTTCATCTTTCCAGTTACCTTGTTTTCGACTGCTCTCGATGAGCTGAGCAAATCCATAGCCCTGTTGTTTCTGAGAGCTCGAGGCTGGCTGAACTTTCTCTGGAAGTTGGGTTTCACTAATGATACGCTGAAGTGTTTTTGCTTGTTGTGGACAAGCAGATGTTAGAGCCATAGAAGCGTATACATTAATGATGGAAAAGCTCCGGACATTCTCCTTGGTTGGAGCCGAATCTAGCCTTGCCTTGGCCTCTTCGAAAATGGCGACGGATTTAATAATCTCTCCTTGTAAATATAGATGGATGGCCTCCTGGCCCAGCAAACTAATCCTTGCCGATGTTAAGTCCTCCTTAGCGTGACTTGCCTGTAGGACTTTCTTGGCGTCAGCAACCGCTTGGCGTTGGGCGCTGAAATCACCCAGATCACCATAAAGCGAGGCAAGACTCATCAAGAGAGTAGCCTGGACTTTAGATTCAAGGGCAGACCGCTTGTTTGGGCTGAGTCCAATAAGTTCCTGATAATATCTGGTCGCCGCCTTCAGGTCGGCTTGTTGTTGGGCGGCCCCGATTGCCTGCTGCAGTGCTAACCTTCTGTAGTCAGAAGCACCCTTTTGATTGCTAGTAGCATCAAGTGCTTCGGTGGCAATCCTGCGTGCATTCTGTAAATCTCCGCGGATTCCATAGACTGTTATCAACATAGTCCTCATTTTCTGGATAGGCCCTGCTTCTCCTGTCCGCATCCAAAGTTCGAGGCTTGTTTGGTATGCTTCAATAATCTCTGGGTAACTAGCGCTTGCGGCGATAAGCTCAGATGCTTTCTTCTCCGCCTTTTCAGCTGCCTGGATTGCACTGGCCTTTCCCCCACTGATTACAGCAGGGGAAACCGGGCTTGCTGAGGGAGATGCGACTGCTGCACCGCTGATGAGTATCGGCAGGCATGCCAGCACCCATCTCCACCTGGATAGATAAAGCTTCATATTCAAGTCCTGCACACCTACCACCCAATACTACCAAAGATGCTACGCAGGTAGGGGCTCCTGGGTTGGAAAGTAAAACCATCACTGCCGTTCGAACGGAGCGAGGCAATAGAGCCGAATCGCGCACCACACATCTGATCGTGGCCCAGCCTGGTGATGTCATCACTCATACAGGTGAGTTCCGAAGATGGATCGAGGCTGGTGTAGGCGGCGAAGGATTTGGGATCATTGTTGGCTCAGCCTTTCGGGCAGCGGTGATAAGATGAAATGTCTAATCAGAGCCCCTGAATGGGCCCCGTTTCACCAACGAGCTGCCAGGCGGCCCAGTAGCGAGGGTCGCTCCATCTCTCTAACTCCGGGTTGGTGCGGAATGCCTCCTGCACGGCCAGCAGCGCCTCCATGCGCCCCTTGCCCTGTTTAAGCAGCCTGTAATAGTCCTGCATGAACCTAGCGGTGGCCCAATCATCCACCTTCCAGAGGGAAAGCAGGGTGCTGCGGGCGCCGGCCGCATTGAGGGCCCGCTGCAGGCCGTAGAGGCCTTCGCCGCTCTGCTGGGCTCCGGCGAGGGTGTCGCAGGCGGAGAGCACCACCAGTTCGGTGCCCGCCAGCTGCAGCTGGGCGGCTTCCTTGGCGGTGAGGTAGCCGTCGTCCGCATCGGCGCTCCCGGCGGACGAGGCTGGGCCTGCGGGCAGGCTGCCAGGCCGCAGATAGCTGTTGGCGCCGGCCAGCACGATGGCGCTGTTGAGCATGGCGTCCTCCCTGGCGGCAGGCAGGCCAGCAAAGGCGGAGCGGGTCAAACCGTCTCCGTCTGCAAACTCGAGGCGAACGGGAGCCGGCGGGGCGGGCTGGGGAGTGGCGCTGGCACCGGCGAAGTAGCCATGGCTGGCCACATGCAGCACGCGGGGGCCTTGGGCGGCGGTGAGTTTGCTGGTGGTGGCCTCCGCCTGGTCGTAATAGGTGCTGTTGAGCAGATCCCTGATCCAACGCCCTTCCTTTTCGGACGCCGCCAGGGGCCGCCAGGGCGTTGTGTCCGCGGGTGCGGGGCCGTAGTCGGGATTGGCGAGCACCAGGGGCCGGCTGGTGGGCGCGCTGGAAGGAGGGGTGGCTGGTGGCACCAGGGAGCGACCGCTGGTGATCAGGCGCAGGGCGACGGCATCGGCGAGGAGGCGTTTGGGGTCTTGGGGGGAGGGCAGGGCGGTGTAAGGGATGCGGCTGAGTTCGCCATCGGGAGCCACGATCCACTGCTTGCTTGCTCCGAGCAACTGGAGGAGAGTGGGAGGAAAAATCTGGGCGCTCACTTCCTGCAAGAGCGCCATGGGATTGGCGCCCTGTTCGCGCTTCTCTTCCTTCTCCTCGGTGGTGGCCAGCGCCTTGGCGATCAGGGCATCGAGTGGGGCGGCGGCGCCGAGGTCCACCGCCCGTGTGGTGCCCTCCCGGGTGAGCACGAGCGCCAGGTAGCGATATGGGCCCCAGCGCTGCCCGGGCTGCTGGCGGCCATCAAAGGGCTGGTAGCGCTGAAACTCCAGCAGGGCTGCCCCCGCAGGCAGGGCCTTGGCCAGCTGGGCGGGCTCCACGATCTGGGGTTTCAAGGCCGGGAGCTGGCGGTAGAGCTCCTGCTCCAGGCCATCCCTGCGGGAGGCCAAGGCCTGGCGTTGCGGTGGCGAGAGCCTCACATCGGCCAGCTGGCCGGTGAGGGCAGCGATCTCTTGCGCCAGTTGACGGGCCGGGCCAGGAGCACGGCTGAGCAGGGCCTGGCGTTGTTCGATGTCCAGCAGCAGGCCATAGCGATTGAGGCGGGAGAAGAGGGCCAGCTCGGCGGCACTTTGGGAGCGATCCGCACCGGTGAAAACTCCTTCCCAGGCAGCATCAAGCGCCTGAATCTGAGCCTGCCTTGCTGATTGGGCCAACAGGGGAAGCTGCACTTGGAGGAAGCGGCTTTGGGCTGCAATACCTCGGAGGAGCAGTGGCTCGGCCTTGGCGTAGGCGCCCTGGCTGATATACAGCACCGCGAGGTTGTCGAGGTTGGTGGCGGTAACGGGATGAGCGGGCCCCAGCGCCTTCTCGTTGATCACTAGGGCGCGAAGAAAGAAGGGCTGGGCCTTGGAGTAGGCGCCCTGGTCGTAATAGAGGGCCGCTATGTTGCTGAGACTGGTGGCGGTATCGGGATGATCGGGCCCCAGCGCCTTCTGCTTGATCGCCACTGCGCGAAGGTAGAGTTGCTCGGCTTTGGCGTAGGCGCCCGGCCTGCCAGATAGCGACGCGAGGTTGTTGAGGCTGTTGGCGGTGTCGGGATGATCGGGCCCCAGCGCCTTCTCGTTGATCGCTAGGGCGCGAAGAAAG
>JBEIRX010000060.1:0-5944 GCA_040375715.1 Aphanothece sp. | reverse complement strand
GCCGGCCCGAGCTGGCGCGGGCGCGGTTGCGGGTGGGTCCGGCGGGGGCGCTGCTGGCGGAGGTGGAGGGCAGCCAGGCCTCCTCCCGCATCGGTTCCCTGCAGGGGGCCGACCTGCTGCTGGAGATCCCCGCCGAGCTCGGTGCCCTCGAGGCCGGCACCGAGCTGTGGGCGCAGCTGTTGCGGTTGCCTCTGTTCTGAGCGCTTTACGACCCGATTCGGCAACCTTTCTCGGTCCAGGACGGTTTCAACCGAAAAACGACATGGCCGTCTCCACCGGGCTCAAATTTCAGCTAATTTGTCATTCCACAGGGCGAAAGCCGTCCGTTTGATTTCAGCGGTTTTGCTCTGCACGGGCTCCTGCTCGTTCCGGCGGCAACAGGTTCAACATCACCCATCGCATTGTGATGCTGCCGCGGGATCGGGCAGTGATTCTTTGTGTGGAAGCAGGTGTCCATTCGTTCTCAGGAGCAGAGCCTGCTGTTGACCAATTCGCGTTTGATGGTTGTCCCAGTGCCGCCAAGGCTATAGATAAATCAGCTGTTTTCGGCCTTGCATGCGATCTTGCCTTCCTTGATCGCATGTATTCACCATTCTCCATCGTGGCTTCAAGCTCAACAGCGCGCTCTTCTGTTCCTGAGCCGGTGTGGTGAGGGCCATCACACCCGCTCTGCGTCTCTTTTCCCAGATCACTACTCACACCCCGGGCCAGGATGATGATGAACGTGTCGAATTGAATCCTCCCCTCACTTCGCGCCCTGCTTCGCGCCCTGCCATTGCAGTGGGGCCCAAGTTGGGCATCACGATTGTGCCCGCAGCCGGTGATGCACCCACGGTGGCCTGGCATTGGGTGAGCGCGGCTACCGATGCGGTCAGCGCCAGCAGCGTGAAGCTTGATCTGCGCGCTGGGCCCACGATTGCGGCGCGCTTTTACGGCATGCTTGGCACGGCCCTTTACGAGGCCTGGCAGGTCTTCGACCGGAAGGCCCGCAGCACCCTTCCCACGGTCAAGGGCACTGCGCCCTGGGATCGGCTGCTGGAGCGACAGGTCGATGGCTTTCTCCAAGCTATGGACAAAAGGGGCGGCAAGAGCTCGTTGGCTACCCACCTCATCAACAACGTGGTGGCCCGCACTGCCCATGCTGTGCTCTCCAGCCCCCTCTCAGGCATCCAGGAAGGCTCCACAGGGCTGACTCGCCTCCACCAGCAGCTTGAGGATTCCCTCAGTGGCGTCCCTGTGGCCCAGGCTGCCCTGTTCAACGGGATCGATCAGAGAATCAGTCAGGCCGTGGCGGCCAAGGTGCTGGAGAACTTTCGCAATGATGGCTCCAGCCTGACTTTGCCCAGCCTAATCAACCCGTTGACATCCGCCGCGACGGCTTATGCGCCGCTCAACAGTAGCCCCGCCCATGTGAAGCGGATTGATCGCTGGACGCCTGAGTTCTCCTTCAATTCGGATGCGAGCACTCCCCTCCAGTCTTTCCTCACCCCGTTCTGGGGGAATGTGCAGTACTACCTCCTGGGCTGCGACACTATCGCCTCGCTCCCATTCAAAGCCAAAAAGCCTGAACCCTTCCTTCTCGATCCCCGCGACTCGTACGACCTCAAGCTGGGGTTGATCTTCAAGGATGGCAGGGGACCTGGGCTGCCGATCACGCCTGCCCAGATCGGCAGGACAATCAATCCTCGCTTCGTCAGTCAGGCTAATGAGGTGGTGACCTACAGCCGGAGGCTCGCGGCTCCAGAAGGAGGCCTCTATAAAGGAATCGCCCAGTTTTGGGAAAATGGTGCTGGTACAGCCTTTCCCCCTGGAACCTGGATGAAGTTTGGCCAGTACGCTTCGCTTCTGCATGACAACAAACTCGCTGATGACGCCAAGCTCTTCCTTGGCCTTGGGGCGTCTGCTTATGCTGCGTCCATTGCCTCCTGGCAGCTTAAGCGTCAGGAGGATTACGCCCGTCCGATCCGAGTCGTTCGCGAACTGAGCCGTTTCGGGCTGATGAAGGATAGTGATAACGATCCCGCCAACGGCTCCCAGTTCACGGCCCATGTGCGTGGCGAGGGGCTGCGGGATATCAGCGGCGTCGACTGGGAGACGTATCAGACTGCGGGTGGTTACTCACCCCCTTTTCCGGAGTTCGTTTCCGGCCACAGTGTCTTCTCTTCGGCGGCGGCTGATTTCCTGACCAACTTTTACAACTCCCCTGAATTTGGCGGCAAGGTGGAGTTCGGCCTGTCCTACGGCTATGACCCTCCCGCCCAGCAACTCTCGCTTGGTTGGGACACATGGAAGGGAGCGGCCCAGGAGGCTGGCTTCTCACGCCTGTGGGGCGGCATCCATTTCCTCGATGGCAATCTGGAGGGGCAGGGTCTCGGCAGTGCCATTGGTGCCCGCACTTACCACCAGCTCAGTCACCTCTGGGGCTGATTGACGAGATCCTCTTGCGCCTCATGCCGGCCGCTGCGTTCGCTTCCCTTTCGCCACCCGGCGTTATGGATTTCATTTCTAACAGCAAAAACGGCGGTAGCCTCGTTCTTTCGCACAAAAAACCAGTCCCTCCCTTTTGCCCCATTCTTCTGGAAAAAACCCGTTAGGTTGTGGTTGGTCCTCTGTCCCCACCCCTTGAAAAGTCGTTCCTCTTTTGCTTATGTACGCCATATAAAGCCCATTGCCATCGCCCTTGCCGCATTGACGGCTTCGACTGGCTTGGTTGCACCTGCCAAGGCTGATCCTCCGGTTGATACGCGCTTCACCCTGCCGCTGTTTTGCTCTCGATTCACCGATGTGAAGCAGGTTGGCAATAAGGCGGACAACAACTTCCAGTTTGAATTTGAAGTCTTGAATTGGACCAGCATTGATGCCAATAGGCTTACGGTCAACTTTCCCGGCATTGGTGCTACCGCGCTCAATGGCTCGTCTCTTAATAATGGCGTTAATGTAACTACTGCCTTTGTTGATGTGGATGGTCGCCGCCTACCAAGCCTACCCCCTGTCCCAGCGCAGCCGATTCCAGGCAATGTAACACCTACCAATAATGACTGGACGACAACGTTCATCGGTTCGCCTTCCGGTCTCTTCAGCGCCAAGTCGGCTGTCTATGATGCCGGTACGCCAATCCCCTTTATTGATATGACCGGCATCCTAGCTGGATCATCTAGTGCTGCGGAAGCTGTTGCCAAAGTGAATGCACTGAATCCTCCGGGGGTTAATTTTCCTAATCGTGACTTTGATCCGATGGGCAATATTGAGACCATCGACAATGGAACCAATGTCCTCGATGGCTTCGTCTTTGAGGCCCACGACTTTGACCCCGGTGAATACATTGTCTATGATTGGAAGTTAGAGCCTGATGCTCAAAATGCTGGTGGCAGTGGGGTCGGAATTCTCGCGAGGTCTATCACCATGCAGGGTACGTATAATAACCCCCAGGGTGGTTTCCTTAGTACTGGGCCAACGCTCTCGAACCTTACCCTCTTTGCTCCCGGCAGCCCGCCCGTGGGCTCTGAGTATGGCTTCTCGGCTGTGCTGGGGGCAGGGGTCGGCGGTTTGGAGAATATCCGTGGTGTGACGCCCGTTCCTGGTCCCTTGCCCTTCCTGGGCGCGGCCATGTGCTTCCAGTACTCCAGAAAACTCAGAAAACTCTCCAGCCGCTCGCGGAGTCCAAGGACGTTCCTGCCTGCTGTTGATTGAGGTCTGTATCCATTAGGGATGAGTGGGGATGGGTTCTGTCACATGCTGACAGCGCCCATCTTTTTTATCACGCTCGCTTCTGCTGCTGGCATTGTCTGCTTTCTTGGCCTACAACAACCTCAGCTCCGCATTAGCTAGCTTCTATTTCGGTTCTGATTCTTTGCAGAGTTTCGTTCGCATTGGCCAGCAAGCCAATCATGCTTTCTCGGGGAATCTCTATTCGTCTTGCGATGCGCTCTTCCTCCCTCGGATAATTGAGTTACTACTTCGTCGATAGGATGCGAGCGAGGTATTCCGCGCCCGCGCATCGGCTTCTTGGCCGATCTATTTAGCCTCGAAGACCTGGTGGGGATCTATAACCAGCCGAAGTGCTTGTTTGATGAAGCCTGATTCTCCGGGCATCAGTGAAGGCTGAAGCCTTTCCTATGGCTTGGTTGTGCCCTAGGCTTATCTTTCTTGGTTGATTCTGCTTCTATGCGATCTGGCAGCATTCTCTGGCGTTGGCTGAGGCCCCTGCTCATTCTTCTGCCACCCTTTTTGTTGTTTTTGCTTGAATGTCGTCACCCGGTTCCGCTGGCTGGGGAGACCCCCTGGCAAACAATCCTTGCTAGTGATGGTTGGTGGCTGCACCTCCATATCCTGCAGCTCTTCCTTTTGTGCGGCCTTGCTATCTCTGTCCTCTGTCTTGTCGCCACGTCCATTCCAGTATCCACCGTCCTGCCGCTCCTTTGCAGTATCACCGTATTCTTGGCCTTCTATTCGGCGCTGGATGCGATTACGGGCATCGCTTCTGGCCTTGTGGTTGACAATGCATCCGTTCTATCCATGCCACTCCAGATCTTTGGTAACACGCTGATCATCAACTTTCTTGCTGACCCCCTCATCGGTGGTGGTTCCTTCTCGGTCACTGCCATTCTGGCTGGTGGTGGCTGGTTGGTCAGCATGCTTTTGCTCGCCTATTTTGCAAAGAAGCATTATCAGGTTGATGCCTGGGTGGTTGTACTGCTCGTTGTTTCTGGAGTTTCTTTTGGGCTCTCCCATTTGCCGCCCACGGGTCCCATTGGCATGCTCTGTTACCTGATTGCCTCCATAGCCATATTGGTCCGCCAGGGCCGCCATTGCTCCCCATCGTCAGTTTCTGCTAGTCCTCACTATGAATAGAGCAATCACTGGATTTGTTGCCACGATGCTTCTGCTTTCGCTTGTCTCCTGTGCTCCAAAGCCCCAGGCAAGCTCGACCGCCGATCAACTCAAGTCACGTCAACATCTTGATCAAGCTATCGCAGCTGTACGTCAAGGGCGTGTCGGTCAAGCTCAGCAGCTGCTTGACCAGGCAATCTCTGCCGATCCGAGTAATGCTGATGCGTTTAACAATAAGGGCAATGTCTTGATGGCTTCTGGCAAATACCAGTTGGCAATCGCCGAATACTCATCTGCCATCAAGCTGCAGGGAAATCGCTCCTCCTATATCTTTAATCGAGGCTATGCCCTCCTCTTGGCTGGCGACTACCGTGAAGCTCTCAAGGATCTGAATCGTGTCATTGAAGAGGAGCCGATGAATGTCAAGGCCCTTGCCTTTAGGGGGCAAGTACGCGCTAATCTGTCTGACTATGAGGGGGCCATCGCGGATTTTGACCGGGTTGTGGCTTTGGCTCCTGGCAATGGCGAAGCGTATGCGAATCGTGGGGTCATCAAGGCTCAGTTGGGTCGCAACGAAGCGGCGAAGGATGATTTTTTGAAGGCGGAAGTCGTCTTTCGGAAGGCCGGTGACCGCGCCAGCCTGGCAAAACTCCTCACGGCACGATCTGCCTTGAAGGGGGCCCAGAAGAGCTGAACACCTGCCCCGCCGAATGCCTGGCGAGCCGATAGGACTTCATCCCCTACTGCCAGGGATGGTGCGCCCACGGTGTGCGCGATTGGATCCGCGATCAGCTTCGGTGTCGCCTATCGAGCGACTTGGCCTCCCGAAACGCAACCTCAGGCCGTGGCTTACAGCGGTGTGTTGCCCATCACCCAGGTGCCGCCGCCGGCGCTCCACTCCCGTTTCCAGAAGGGCGCCTCGTGCTTGAGGGCTTCCAGCAGCTCCTGGCAGCAGCGCTGGGCCGGGCCGCGTCGGTCGGCGGCGACGGCCACCAGCACGATCGCCTCCCCCGGCTCCACCCGCCCGACGCGGTGGCGCACCAGCACCGCCAGCGCACCGTGGCGGGCGGCGGCCTCGCGGGCCAACCGTTCCAGCTGGGTTTCGGTCATGCCG
>JBEIRX010000108.1:0-1729 GCA_040375715.1 Aphanothece sp. | reverse complement strand
CTCCAAAGGGATGGTGGTGATCACTGCCCGCCCAGGCGCCACCCTCGATACGGCCACGTTGAAGAAGGCCGTCCGGGATGCCGGCTACGACGTCCGACGGATTGAAGGTCCAGCGGCGGCTGGGACCGGTGCGCCCGGAACGACCCATTGATGGTGACCCGAGTCGATGGCCGCCAAGCGATGGCAGAGGGCAGACGCCTGCGGCTGATCCAGCTGTTCAGTCTGCTGTTCACCTCCGGCACCCTGGTGTGCTGCGTGTTGCCCGCAACCCTGGTGCTGCTGGGGGCGGGGTCGGTGATGGCCAGCCTGGTCAGCGCGGTCCCAAGCCTGGTGCTGCTCTCCGCAAACAAGCCCATGATCTTCGGTCTGGCGGGGGTGGGTCTGCTGGTGGCTGGGGTGGCGTTGTTGCGCCAGGCGACCAGCGGCAGTTGCCCGATCGATCCAGACCGCCGCCGGGCCTGCCTTCGGCTGCAGCGTCAAGCACGTCTGCTGTTCAGTGTCTCTCTGTTGGGTTATGGGGTAGCGCTAGCGGTCACTTTTCTGTTGCCCCTGCTCGGTTGATCAGCTGAGTAGCCGGCAAGACCACGGGGAAGCCCCTGCTCGAAGCCCGATGCTATGGGAGAGACCACTTCAGGATGCACATGAGGGGAGATCCAATGGCCGGGCTTGACATACCAAGCAACAACTGTTGCGTCAGCCGACTCGGTGAAGACGGAAAGAATGGGTCACCGTCTGCTGGTTCTGGGACACCATTGGTTATTGGCGTCCGTATAGCAATTCCGCTGAAAACCATCTTCTGGACCATGAGCAAGCGGGCGCATCCATTTCTGCCGCTGCTTCTGGCTGGTGTCCTGACCACCTTTGGCGCCCATGCGATACCTCCACCACCGGACTCATTTGATGGAGAGACGATTCGCTGTCAGCTCGCGGGCAGTGCCGCCACGGTGCTGATCTGCCGGGATGCCGAGCTGACGGCCATCGATGGGAAGCTGCGCCAGGCATTTCGGCGCCTGCGGGACGACTCCTCACTGAAGCAGTCGGAGCGCGAAGCCCTTGTGGAAGATCAGCGGCGATGGGTGGACTCCATGGATCAATGCTGGAGGGCACAGGAGAACTTGCGGGCCTGTGTGAAGGCCAGCCAGCAGCAACAGTTGCGGCAGCTGGAATCGTTGATGCTTCAACGGCGCCTGATGCCAATCCACAACGATGCGGGCAAGGGGTGTGAGGGTTGACCAGGCAGCGACCGCTCTCGGCATAGAGCCGCCGCATTGCCCGCCAAGCGCTCCTGCCAATCCGGCGGCGCCCCATGTAGCTCCAGCGGCCCCAATCGTTGCAACGCCCGCTCCGGCGGATCGGGGGGCAGGGGATCGGGAGGCTGCAGGCGTGGATCCGGACGAGACCTGAGCCCCGCTGGCCACCAGGGCGGCAACCCTTCAGCCTCTGAAAGCGGCGCCCCATCGGCCCCATCTTGGGCGCCCCCAACACTCTTTTCCCCAGCGCCCTTACCCCCAGCCCTCTTGCCCCGAACCTGCTGACCTGCAGCTTTGGCGCCGCTGGCCGCCGCCCTCTGAGGCCCCTGCTGCAGCGCCTGCAGCAGCGTCTGGCGATCGCGGCCGTGCCAGGCCAGCAGCAGCCACGGATCGCCATCAAGTTGCTGGGCGAAGACATAGAGCACGGCGGCGATATGTTTGCAGGGTTCGGCGTCGTCGGGGCAGCCGCAACGCACCTG
>JBEIRX010000002.1:0-103216 GCA_040375715.1 Aphanothece sp. | reverse complement strand
GCAGACCAGATCGACGGTACTGAACAGTCTCTTCGAGAAATCCTGGGAGAAGCCCTCGAGGATCTGAGCTGCCCATGGGGTGCCACAGGACAGAATTCAGAACCTCGGTTCAGGCTTATCTGTGTCAGAGACAGATAAGCGGAGCAGAAAAAAGCACTTGAGACGGAGCCTTTCTTCTCGTCCAGAATGGTCTTTGGACTGGATGAACAGGCTTCTAGCCATTGGCCATCTTTGTCGTGGAATGAAAAGCGAAGATTTGGCGGCTGAGGATGTGGCCACTGTGTTCTCTGTGAAACCAGTGCCCAGAATTAACGATTTTTTTGAAATCATTGATCTAATCCTGGACTAGTGGCAGGACTCATAACGCGTCCTGCATGAGACCTTCGCGATTAAGGGAGCATGTCGCGGAATGCCTCGCGGCGCGGGAGTCGCAGTCAGGACCTGTTGCAGGACTTGTTTTGGGTCTTTGACGAGAGTCGTGGATCGGCTCAGCTGCCCTGGGGCTTGTGGCGATAGAGCTCCTTGAGGAGTTGGTAGGCCTCGTTGAGTCTGCGCATGGTGTCCAGGGAGCCCCCGGAATCCGGATGATGTTTGAGCGCCATCTCCCTGTAAGCATCACGGATCTGGGTGAGGGTGAGGCGTTGGCCAGGATCCGTGGGCAGCTGGAGCTGCCGCAGGGCGCCGTGCAAGGTCATGGTGGATTCCAGGGTCTGGAAGGAGGTGCCCCTCTGCCTCCTCCGGAAGCGATGCACGAACCGGTGCATCAAGGTGGGAATCCTGAGAGGCAGGGTTTCCGCGCTGAAGGGATCCTCAAGGATCCCTGCCGTCACCATCACCCGCTCTAAATTTGGCGGGCCCTCAATCCAGCCCGCGCCCAATTCGCCAACGAGCCGACCCGCCGAAGACCAGGTGAAGATTCTCCCCTCGCAGAGATCTGCATGGGGCCAGATGTCCTGAGCGAGCCAGGTCATCGCAGCTTCCACGACGGCTGCATTCGGGGGTTGACCAAAGAGGTTAAGCCAATGGGATTGGGCTGTTTCGAGACTTTGTTGCAACAAAGCATCGGACAATTTGGGCCAGGGACCTACTCCAGCCTGGCCCACTTCAGATTCGGACTCGGGTTTGAGACTCCTTGTCAGCTCCTGGGATCTCTTCCGCACGAAGCCTGGCAGATCGATGCCTCGACTCCTTGGTTTGCCTCGTGGTGCGCGTCCTACATGCTCTTCGTCCTGGAGCTCCATCCGCCAGCCTTCCATCGCCCCCTCGCCGATGCCCACCAGCACCAGCGCCGCGCTGTCGTCCAGGCTGTCATCGTCCGCTGCGGCCCGTTCCTGCTCTGAGGATCCATCAGCTGATGGCGAGATCTGGTCCCCTTCGCCGGAACTGAAGATCACCTCCAGCAGACGCTCCAGCACATCCCCGCGGTTACGAAGCCCCCATTCCTTCTTCAGTGAATCGATGTGACGAAGCTTCTCCATGGACAATTCCAGGGTGAAGCGCCGCCGGCTCGGGGGTGATGACTCTGCTGGGGAGGGATTCATGGTCGCTCCCTAGGGTGTCGGCTGCCACTGCTGCAACAGTTGCTTTTGAACATCAAGAGCCTCGCGGTAACGATCGGTCAATGTCATCCCCCGGCTGGGTGATGGAGAGCCTTTCTCCAGGGTGGGTGGGGGTTGCAACCAGGTGGGGGTGGAAGGCCCTTTCAGGATCGGTGGTGGAGTCAACGGACCAGCCCCCCGGGGCTGGATCGGTTGGGGTCTCCGCTGGGGGGCTGGCTCTACTGCAGGAGGTGCGGCAGGGGATGGCCCCCGGCTGCGGTTGAGCCGTGCCAGCTCCTGTTGGCGCTCCCGCTGCTGCAGCTCTGCAAGTTGGGTCGTTGGCACAACGCTCAGCAGGTGACCTGGGGTGGAGTCTGCCGGGTAAACCAGGGAGATGCGAACAGGTGTATTGCGTCCAGCCTGCAGTTGCAGGGGGGCCAGTGAGAGGCTCTGACCGGAGCGAAGCACCACATGCAGAGAGCGCTGTCCTTCAGGGGTGCGTAGTTCCAGGGAGCCCCGAAATGCGGTGAACGATCTGCCTCCGATGGGGGAAGGATGGCTCAGCACAATCTCATAAGCCCCCTGTCCAAGAAGGTTGAGATCCACGTCAAAGCGCACGCCATAGGTGCCCACGTTGTCGATAGAGGAATCCACCGTGCGGCTGACAAGCGGATTGACCTGGACTTCTCCCGTGCCGAAATGGGTGCGTCTCGTGCTGGTGAGAGGAACGTGGAGCGGACCCTGCCGGCTCAAGTCATGGCGCAGGGATGCCTGGTATTGATCGCCAATCGCCACTCCACCAACCCTGGAGAAGATCGTTCCTGCCTGGATTTCGGCCACTCGACGGAGATAGACTCGCCCTGGGGCCAATCGCCGCTGATCCAACACAGCAAAGATATCTTCATCAGTCTGGGGATTCTTGGCGGCCACAACAGCCATCTGGAAGGGACCATTACTGCGTCCCTTCAGAAGAGCGTTGGCGATGCCGAGAGCAGGAAGATCGGTCTCGAACAGCACCACCCGTCCCCTGGGCGGAATCACAATGCCCTCGGTTAGTTTCTGATCCAGCCGACCACGCAACAGCTGCACGGCTGTGGCATCTCCTGGGCCTGTATTCCAGGGACGGGGACCCAGGGGCCTCACCCCCATCAGATGCTGAGCGAGATAGGGCGCCTCAAAACTGTTGCGCACGGCGCCAGCGATGAAGCTCACCCTTACGGGGTGCACCCCAGGATTCACAAGAATCGCCGCCAGGGTGAGCTCGCTGCGGCGCAGGGATGGTGAGATCGAGGCTCGATAGGGGGGGAAATATTTGTGATGCAGATGCAGACCGAAATCACCATTGAAGGTGTAGGCCGGCATCTGCAGCGGCATGCCATTTTCGGCAGCGAATGCCACCCCGGGGATCGTGCTGATCAGAAGCCCCGGGCCTTCCACTTCCTCCGGTTGGTTCGAGTGCAGCACTGGCACTGAGTTGAAGAGACCCCTCAGCGGAATGGCACGTTGCCCCTCCATCAGGGCCACATAGGACTGGCCCCATGCCGCTGGTTCCAGCAGCACAAGGGCCCCTGACAGCCAGCCCAGGAGCAGGCGGAAGGGGTGCCGTGGGAAGACTGCTAGCAAAGCCTGTCGCGAATCCGTCTGTTCCGGAATGCCCATCATGGCGACTCACAACCGGAGAGGCAGAGAGGCGACGGGGACTCTCTTGAAGGACTCAAAGGGACGATCAGGCCCGCTAGAACCATCTCAGTTCCCAACCTCTTGCCATGTTCTCACCATTCGGATGCTGCGCTCCCGGAGCAGAGGATCCCGGGATCCGGAACCTCCGCTACCAGGAACGCAAGCTGCGCATGCTCACCTTCTGGCGCGATGGGTTGGAGCGCCAGTTGGCGGCGGTGAATGCCGCGCTGGCCACCCTTGAGCAGCAGATGGAGCGCGATCGATCCGCGGCGCAGAGCTGATGCTCTTGGATCTGGGATGGATCTGCTCAGAGGTGCTGAGCTCCCCTCGCAGGGTGGCCAGTGCCCGATGGAGGCAGCGCTGCACGGTCATGGCGCTGACATCCAGAGCAGCGGCCGCCCTTCTGTAGCTCCACCCCTGTAGCACCACCCATCGCAGCACCTGCTGACTCCTGGGGTCCAGGCGGGCCAGCAGGACTTCCACCCGGGCCTGGCTTTCCTGTCCATCCTCCGTGGCTTCGCCATCCCCATCGGGGAGTTGGTCCAGGAGAGCCCCATCCAGCGGGAGGGGTCGGCAGAGCTTCCGATGGCGTTGCAGGAGTTGCCAGTCCTCTGCCGTCATTCTCAGTTCACGGCAGATCTGGTCCTCCCTGGTCCCAGGTCCCGAAGTCTGCCCGGCGATGCTTGCCTCCATCTTCAGCAGACGGGTCTGCAGCTCGGATCGCCTCCTGGGCAAGCGAACCAGGGCAGCGTCATCGCGCAGGTAGTGAAGGATCGCCCCACGGATATGGGGACGGGCAAAAGCAGAGAAAGGTGTCTGATGGGATGGAGAGAACAGTTCCGCGGCCCGGATTAGCCCCAGAAGTCCCACCTGAAGGAGGTCGTCCTGGGGCTCTGGACAACGCTTCCAGTAGTGGTGGGCGAGGGGGGGGACCAGATGGCGATGGGATTCCACAAGCGCGTTGCGACGCTGCAGAGCTTTTTGGGCGCTCTTGTGTTGTCTCGTCCCTGGGGCCGCGGGGCGGCGAAGAGAGGCGGTGCAGAAGGAGGTCATGGGTTCAGCGTGTTCAAGAGTGGTGGCACCAGAGCTGCGGTGCTCCCGGCAGGGGGCAACCCGTGGCTCTCCTACAGATCAGCCGGCCCCCTGGCTCATTGACAAGCGTGAAATCACGTGTCTTTTCCCGGTTCAGTCGATGGCTGGGCCCGCGACCTCCTGGAGGAGTCTCCAGGGCCCTTGGGTTTTCAGCCAGTTGAGATCGGATTGCTTCGTGCACAGCAGGAATCCAGCAAAACCCAGGGCGTTCACGCTGAACCCTGCACAGTGCTCCTTCACCCGCCGCACGGTGAGAAACCATTGGTCATCAAACAGCAGGTTGTAGGCATGGGCTGGATCTGCCGCTGCGGCAGGATCCCCAAGCCCAAGGGTGGCCGCATGCTCTTCGTAGAGGGGGCGCAGATCCTTGCCACCCTGGGGGTCCGAGCGGGCACTGAGCGCATAGCGCCAGGGCCACCGGGGGCCACCCTCCTGGAGCTGGCTGAGCAGGAGGGAAGCCAAAGGGCAACTTGATTCCCCCCGCTGGCGTGGCAGCAGCTGGAGGTGCCGATGGGGTTGGCTTGCACCTGCGGTGGGGCTGCTGTTGAAGAACCACAATCCGCCTGTATCGGCGGCCACTTTCGCCACAGCCTGCCAATCTTTTTCCCCGAGCCAACCGGACTGGGGCTGCCAGTGCTGGGTGATCAGAAGCAGATGGGCTGGCTGAACGGGATATTTGTTCAGGATCAGCACATGGCTCTCCCCCAAGCGGCCGACCTCCAAGGGAGGTTCCCAGGGAAGAAAGGGGTTGGCTTGCGGGCCCTTTGCCTTCAAGTGGCGAGGGGGTGAGCCCACCAGATGCCGAAGGTGAAACGGCGCCACCTCCCTCAGATCCAGCACTGTGGTCTCAAGGGGCACCAATGCCCCCTGGGCCAGGGCCTCACTGGATACGGCCCGTGCCGCCTGCCAATACCGTTCAGCTCGCACCGACCTGGAGGCGGGCCAGGGAAGCACCCTGATAATAGTGGCTGAGAATTTCGTTGAAGCGGAGACCCTGTTGAGCCAGTTGCTGGGCTCCGGTCTGACTCATGCTGGCCCCAAGGTGACCGTGCGCTTCATCCACGATCTGCTGCGTGGCGGCATAAAGGCTCTCAACAATGCCTCCCTGATAACTCAGGATCACCCCTGCCGTTGAGTTGGTGGCCTGCAGGGTGGGGGTGCTCACCGTGCTGAGCCCTTCATAGTTCTGCCAACGGGTGGTATCTCCCAGATGCCAATGGTCGCTGGCTGGGCGCGCCATGTGCGCCATGGCGTAGGACCGGGCGGCAACGGCCTGGGCACGGAGGGCTTCGATCCCCCAGGAACTGGGCATTTCGCCCCCCACCACGGAGCTGATGTAGCTCTCGAGGGAGAGATGATTCACCACCTGAATACCATCAGCGGCTCGCAACAGCCGGAAGCGGCCGGCATAGGGCCGGCCATCGGCCCGCAGTGAACCGTTACCGGCCGGTTCAATCCAGACTTCCGCCAGTGGGCCCAGGAGCGACTCCGCATCCGCCATCTCACCGGCCCCTCCCCTGCGAAGCACCTGCCCTTCGCGGCTGACGGCCTGCCAGGCTCCATCCCCACCAATGCTGGGTCGGGTGGAGAGCTTGAGCAGCGCTACGCGAATTTCGAGATTCACCCCTGCTCCAGCTGGAGGTTCCCCGATCGAGCCGGCCGAGGAAGCCGATCCAATCCTGCGGGCCTGCAGCTCCTGGGCATCACCACCCATCCCCTGGGAGGGTCCCGTCCTGGAGACCTGGGGTTGCAGAGGAGCGCTGGCCGTCGTCCGTGCAGGCGGAGGGGCCATGAGGGCATCCAGCACATCTTGTTGCCTGGGCTGGAAGGCAGGACGAAGGAGGGCCTGGGAGGCGAAACCGACGCCAACGGCGGACACCGCCAGGGGAGCTGTGAGGGCAAAGGGGTGGCGGACCGCCTGTGCCCCTAGGGACAGCAAGCCTGCTGCCATTCCACCTGGACCGCGGAGGATCCCCAACACGGCTCTGGCTCGGCCCACAATGTGCCTTCCCACAAGAGATGTCCTGAACCAGACAGGCGGATCATGCCTGAAGAACTGCCTTCACACACCATCCCCCCCGGACGGTCAGAACATTGCCAGCCCACAACGCGGGGGCGATTCAGCTGAGCCATCCAGTAGGGAGCCACCAGGGCATGGGCCGATCCGGTGACGGGGTCTTCGTTGATGCCCAGGCCTGGTGCGAAGAAGCGCAATTGATAATCAGGCCTCTCTCCTGCCACGGAGACAGCTGGTTGATCTCCTTCAATCACGGCCTGCATCAAGACCAGGCCTTGGCGTGCGCTCCCCGTGAGAGCCTCGGAGACCCCTTCCATGGAGGCCAGGGGGGCCATCGCCCCCAGCAAGACCACCTGATAGCCCAGGGGGGATTGCCAGAACCCCAGGGGGGCCTCCTGAAGCCGCTCCTGCAGCAGGCGGAGCAGATCCCTAGGGGGTGGCCCGGGATACAGGGGGAAGGTTGGCAGGACGATCTCAGCGAACGGCGGTTCTCCGTGAGGTGCGGCGGTGGGAGGCTTGGGCGCCCGAACCAGAAGGGGGCCACTGCGGGTGAGGAAGCTGGTGCTCTCCTCAGGAGTCAGCCGCTGCCAATGGCTGAGGGCAAGAACGGCTGCAAGGGTGGCATGGCCGCAGAGGGGCACCTCCTGGGTGGGGGTGAACCAACGCAGCGCCCAGCCCTGATCAAGGGGCAGAAGAAAGGCTGTTTCCGATTGCTGCAGACGCCCTGCCAGCCTCTGCATCCAGGCGACCGGTGCCGGACGATCCAGGGCCACCACTGCAGCCCCATTCCCCCCCAGAGGCACCTCGCTGAAGGCCTCCACAAGGGCTGCTGGCAACCCCCTCACCACTGCAGCTCCTCCTGCCTGGGTTCCCGTTCCATCAAGGCCTGCACAGCCTGCGGTGCCGTGAGATGTCCTTCCAGAACATCCACCACCTGACGGCAGATGGGGAGTGACCAGCCTTCCCGATCCGCCAGTGCAAGGGCGGCTCTGGCGGTCTGAGGTCCCTCCACGGTCGCGGCAATCTGGCGACAAGCCTCCTCCTCCCCTGATCCCTCCGCCAGCAGGAGCCCGAACCTGTAATTACGGCTCAAGGGGCTGTTGGCTGTCGCCAGGAGGTCCCCCAAGCCTGCAAGTCCATAGAGAGTGCTCGGCTGTCCCCCGAGAGCCTTCAGCACAAGACCGGTTTCCGCCAGACCCCGGCAGAGCAGGGAGGCCTTGGCATTGGAGCCCAGACCCAGGCCGTCGCTGATGCCTGCGGCGATCGCCATCACATTCTTCAGCGCCGCCGCCACCTCAGTGCCGAGAGGATCCTGATTGGTGTAAAGCCTGAGGTGTGGTGCTTTGAGCTCCCCCTGCAGATGCTGAGCCAGGCCTTTGTTCTGGCAAGCGATCACACTGGCGGCGGGGAGACCGTTGGCCAGTTCCGTTGCCAGGTTCGGTCCGCTGAGGGCAGCCATCGGCGCTGCTGGAAGCTGGCCGCACCAGAGCTGGGTTGCGGTACAGAGCGTCCTGGGGTCAATGCCCTTGCTGCAGCTGAGCAGCGGCAGATCCCATGGCCAATGGGGCGCAAGATGGGCCGCCAGATTGGGAACTCCCCGCATGGCTACGGCGGAAACCACCAGATCTGCTCCCGGCAGAGCCTCTGAAGGGTCTCCCCCACAACGCCTGCTCCATCTCGTGAGCTGGTGGCCCTGGGCCTGCCAGAGATCCGCCAGGGTGCTGCCCCAGGCTCCCAGACCCAACACCGTAATTCGCAGGTTGCCAGCCCCCCTTCGGCTCTCCTGCCATCATGCGACAAGCCCTCCTGCCTCCAGTGCTGCCCGGCGAAGACAGTTTGCGTTCCTGGCAGAGCTGGGAGGGCCATGCCCTGGTGGTGGGCCTGGGGGGCATCGGCGAGGCTCTGCTGCGCGCCCTGCCGCAGCGGGCCCCCCATCTGCGAATTTGGACCGCCAGCCGCCGTCGTGGCGACTTGCCACTGGATCTGGAGGATCCTGCCAGCCTCGACCGCCTGAGCCAACTGGCACCCCGGCAATTGGCTCCTCTGCGACTGGTGATCTGCGCGGCAGGGGTGCTGCACGATGGGCAGGCTCTCCAGCCTGAGAAACGCCTCAGCCAGGTCTCAGCATCTTCCTTGCAACGCAGTTTTGCCGTGAACGCCTGGGGGCCCCTGCTGCTCGCCAAGGCTGTCGAAGCCGCCCTGCCCCGGGACGAGCCCAGCCATCTGGCCAGCCTCTCGGCCCGGGTGGGAAGCATCGGTGACAATCGACTGGGTGGCTGGTATGCCTATCGAGCCGCAAAGGCTGCCCAGAACCAGCTGCTCCATACGCTTGCCCTGGAGTGGCGTCGGCGGCTCCCCCAGGCCTGCGTCACCCTGCTTCATCCCGGCACCACGGCCACAGCGTTGTCGGCTCCCTTCCGATCCTCCGTTCCGGAGGATCGGTTGTTTTCGCCGGATCAGGCGGCGGGTTTTCTCCTCGATGTTCTGGAGCGCCAGACGCCTGAAACATCCGGATCTTTCCTCGCCTGGGATGGCCAACCCATCCCCTGGTGATCACACGGCATGGCCCCTGAGGAGTTCAAGGGGAACGACCTCCAGGGTGGACACTTCACAGGCTTCGAGGCGAACCGGTGGGGCCATCCCATCCTCATAGGCCTGCAGCCAGCGAGCGGCACACACACACCAGTGATCCCCGGGTTTCAAGCCAGGAAATCCATGCTGTGGGGCAGGGGTGGACAGGTCGTTCCCCTGGGCCCTGCTGTAGGCCAGGAACCCTTCGCTGACCACACAGCACACCGTATGCCGTCCCAGATCAGCCCCATTAGTCCGACAGGAGCCATCCCGGAACCAGCCGGTCAAGGGCTCGCAGCCGCAAACCACAAGGGGTTCTCCCAGAACATTCACTCCTGGGGGCTTGGGGGAGCCTGAGGGATCGCTGGACGGGGCTGTCACGGGATCGCGGCAGGTCGGCTCTCGGGATTCTGATGGAGGAACCGCACAAAATCCATCCAGGTGGTTGACGAGTCGCGGGGGGGAGGCGTTAAAGGTCGTCTAGCACCACCCCCTTCATGAGCTGGGATTTCACCGAAGACGCAGCCTTTCTCGCCCTCTGCGACGCCTTCAAGGAAAGCGGTGAGTCTTCCGCTGTGGAATTCCTTGCCCATGGGGAAGGGGCTTTTCATTTCCAGGAACTCATCCAGAACGCTGCCGGAGAGGGGATCGACCTGAGCGATTCGGATGACCTTGAGGATTTTCAGCAGGATGTGATCGACACCCTGGAAGATCTCTGCACCTAGCCCCCGAATCAATCGCCATAGAAGAAAGCAATCTCCTTCGGCTTGAGCCCTTCCCAACCCGCGTCCTTCAACCTGGCATCCAGGTCCTCCTGGGGAAGATGCTTGGCCCCACTTCGCACAATCCTGTTCCTCATCGACTTGGTGACGCCGCTCCTTGGTCTGGCGTTTTCCTTCGCCATCACCTCCTCATAGAGCGCGAGCATCGCCGGTGGGATTGGGGATCCATCGAGATCAACGCCGGCAGCGATGGCCTGATCGATCGCTTCAGGTCCTGAGAGGGGCATGGCTTTGAATGAAAAGCGGGCCCCAGCCTGCCATGGCTTCAGGCACTGAAGTAACGGGCCTTGCTATGGAGGGCGACAAGAGCCGTGGTGCTCTGTTCCGGATCCAGCTGGTCGCTTTCATCCATGGTGAGACCGATACGGTCCGCCCCAAGCCAGGTGAGCTGCTGGCGGGAATCGGCCACATTGGGGCATGCCGGATAGCCGAAGGAATAGCGGCTGCCCCGATATCGCTGCGCCAGGACGTCCCGCAGAGCCTCTGGTTCCTGTTGCCCGAAGCCGAGCTCTCTGCGGATACGTGCATGGGTCCATTCCGCCAGGGCTTCGGCCATCTGCACGGCAAGGCCATGGAAGTAGAGATAATCGCTGTATTGATCAGATTGGAACAGGGATTGCGCAAAAATGGTTGCCCCCTCACCCATGGTGACAGCCTGCATCGGCAGCACATCTGAGGCCAACGACGTGCCCTCCTTTGAGCGGCTCAGATCACGATAGAAATCAGCAATGCAGTAACGATTCCCTCCCTTTTGCCGCGGCAGTTCAAAGCGGCCCAGTTCGGGCCCCGCTTGATCCGGAGCTGCTCCACTGGAGAGCGCACCTGGATCGAACACCACGACAGCATTGGCTTCTCTGCCACAGGGGAAATAGCCATAGGCCAACCGTGGGGTGAGGAGCTTGTCATTCAGGCATCGGTCCAGCCAGGACTGGAGCACTGGCTCAGCCTTGCTTCTGAGCATCTCCTCATACTCCTGCCTGGATTGATCCTGGGTTTTGCGGAGCTGCCACTGCCCCGCAAACAGGGCGTTGCGATCCAGATAGCCGATCACCTCTGCAAGATTGATCTCATCTTCGCGGAGCACCTGAGTGCCCCAGAAGGGGGGGGACAGGGCAGGCTCCTCTGGGACGACCTGGGAGCGCTGGGTATCCATGACCGGGGAAGGCGCCGGCGCTGATGCCTTTTCCAGCGGGAGATCATCAGGCTCGCTGAGGGGCTGCTCGGCCTCGCTCTGAGGGGTCTCCCCCCACTGAAGCCCCGCGGGAGGTCCGTCCAGAAATCCTTGGTGGTCATCCCAGCGACCGGAGGATTTGGCCTCCATCAAGGCATCCATGAAGCGGAGATCAGCAAAGGCATCACGGCCATACATCACCTGGCCGCGATAGGCCTGTCGGCAATCCCCGTGCACAAAGCGCGGGGTGAGGGCTGCACCTCCGAGAATGACCGGGACGCTGATGCCAACCTCATTGAATGTTTCAAGGTTGTCTTTCATGAAGGCAGTGGATTTCACGAGAAGACCACTCATGGCAATGCAATCGGCCTGGTGAATCTTCTGGGCATCAACAATGGCATCTACTGTCTGCTTGATGCCAAGATTGACCACTTGATATCCATTGTTCGTGAGAATGATATCCACAAGATTCTTACCGATATCATGGACGTCTCCCTTGACAGTTGCAATCAGGAGTTTGCCTTTGCTGCTGCTTTCCACCTTTTCCATATGCGGCTCCAGATGGGCTACGGCGGCTTTCATTGTTTCGGCGCTCTGCAGCACAAATGGCAGTTGCATCTGGCCAGCTCCAAAAAGCTCGCCAACCACCTTCATGCCATCCAACAAGAAGCTGTTGATGATCTGCAGCGGTGGGTATGTCATCAGCGCTTGATCGAGCGCATCATTGAGTCCAATTCGTTCGCCATCAATGATGTGTTGTTTCAAACGTTCTTCAATGGGGAGGTCTTGCAGGGAAGAACCAGAGGAACGGGCATCTTTTGTGGATACCCCTTCAAACATTGTGGTGAGAACTGTGAGCGGGTCATAGGTGCAGATCTCGCCATCAAAACGACGCCTGTCATAGATCAGATCACGGCAGATTTCCTGATGTTCCTCGGAGATCTTTGCCAGGGGAAGGATCTTGGCTGGGCTAATGATGGCTGCATCCAATCCGGCCTCACAACAGTCATGCAGGAAGACTGAATTCAGAACAATGCGGGCTGCAGGGGAAAGCCCAAAGCTCACATTGCTGATGCCAAGGACAATATGAACGCCTGGGATGGTGCTCCGGATCTGGCGGATGGCTTCGAGGGTCGCCAAGCCATTTCTTCTGTCCTCCTCAATTCCGGTGGAGATGGGAAGGGCGAGGGGGTCATAGAACAGCTCTCGGGCCGGAAGACCAGACTCCAGGGCGTCGCGATAGGCTCGCTGGGCAATGGCGAATTTGCGCTCAGCGGTGCGTGCCATTCCTTCTTCATCAATCGTTCCCACC
This sequence comes from Aphanothece sp., assembly GCA_040375715.1. GTDB lineage: Bacteria > Cyanobacteriota > Cyanobacteriia > PCC-6307 > Cyanobiaceae > Cyanobium. Next base: position 91,053 of record JBEIRX010000002.1, on the reverse strand, counting down.
ACCAGGCCAGCGCCATAATCGCGGGCAAGGGAGAGCACTTTGAAGAAGCGCTCGTCTCCATCTTCATAATTGGTGGAATTCAAAATGCATTTGCCCCCTGCCACCTTCAACCCAGCCTCCATCTTCTGCCACTCGGTGGAGTCGAGCATCAAGGGAAGATTGACATTCGTGACAAGACGTGTGACCAGATCATGCATATCCTTTTCGCCATCCCGACCTACATAATCAACGTTCACATCCAAGATATGGGCATTTTCTTTGATCTGTTCCCTGGCCACTCCCACCAGGCCGTCCCAATCTTCTGTATTCAGAAGCTCCCGGACCTTCTTGGAGCCGCTGGCGTTCAATCTCTCCCCAATGATCAGGAATGAATTGTCCTGATGGTAGGGAGTGACACCATAAATAGATGCTGCCGCAGGCTCATAAGCAAAGGCAGGACGAGGACCACTGCTGTCAGCTGTGCTTTCGCCTCCACGCACCTTTCGCTGGGCTGGTTTGAGATCCCGTGCCAACTCAACCAGCGCAGCGATGTGGGCTGGCGTGGTGCCACAACAGCCACCAATCACCTGAACACCAAGATCTTCAACGAAATGCATGAGCTGCATTTTCATTTCAGTAGGGCTCAATCTGTAGTGCGCTACTCCACCAATGTTTTCAGGTAACCCTGCATTAGGAATGCAGCTCACCACAAATGGACTGTGTTCGCTCAGATAGCGGATATGTTCTTTCATCTGCTCAGGGCCTGTGGCGCAATTGAGCCCGAGGACATCGATGGAGAAGGGTTCCAGAATGGCCACCACTGCTGCGATATCCGATCCCACCAGCATGGTGCCAGTGGTTTCCATGGTGACGGACACCATCACCGGAACGCGCTGCCCCCGTTTGCTGAACGCCGCCTCCAATCCCATCAAAGCGGCCTTGATCTGAAGAACGTCCTGACAGGTTTCCACGATCAGGAGGTCCACATCTCCAGCCAGCAGACCTTCCGCTTGTTCGCTGAAGGACTCTTTCAGGAGATCAAAGGCGATATGACCAAGGGTTGGCAGTTTGGTGGTGGGCCCGATGGATCCTGCAACAAACCGAGGATGCTCCGGGGTGCTGTAGGCATCGGCCATCTCCCGGGCGAGTTCCGCGGCCTTCAGGTTGATTGCAAAGGCCTGGTCTTCCAGTCCGTATTCCGCCAGGACGATGGACGTGGCCCCGAAGGTATCGGTTTCGATGACATCACAACCGGCTTCCAGGAACTGACGGTGCACGGTCTGAACCGCATCCGGCCTGGTGAACACAAGCTGCTCATTGCAGCCTTCCAGGGCTGGCCCACCGAAATCCTCGGCGGTGAGATTGAGAAGCTGAAGGGAGGTGCCTGTGGCTCCGTCAAACACGAGCACAGGACGATCAACGCTGTGCAGGCGCTCCAGAAAACCGGTGCGCCGGGCACTCTTGGCTGGAGTGGTCGATGGGGCCAGCATTAATCTTCGATCCGGATCCGAGTCACCCAGTGTTCATACTCAGGATCACGGCCCTCCGTGATGCTGGTGATCCGATCCCTCAGCCGTTCCATCACCGGTCTGTTGGTGGGCAATTCTGTGGTTTCCACACAACGCACCGGGGTGATTCGGGCAGCTGTGCCACTGAGGAACACCTCATCAGCGATGAATAGCTCGCTCTTATCCACTGCTCGTTCAATCACCGGGATTCCCATGGCTGGAGCCAGGTCAAGAATGCTGGCTCTCGTAATGCCTTCAAGAATATCCTGATCCACTCCTGGGGTGATGAGTTTGCCATCTCTCACGATGAACAGGTTCATGCCACTAGCCTCGCTCACCTTCCCCCTGCTGTTGAGAAGCAGGGCTTCATCAAACCCGCTCTTCACCGCCTCCGTCTTTGCCAATGAGCTGGTGATGTAAGCCCCACTGATCTTGCCCCTGAGGGGCAAGGAGCGATCCTCCTGCCTAGTCCAGCTGCTGATGCGGCACGAGACCCCATCAGGTGAGAGGTAGTCCCCCATTTCGATTCCATAGATCAGGAAATCGGTGACAACATCATGCAATCGAGGTGAGATCCCCAAGCCACTCGTATAGACAAACGGTCGCATGTAGAAGGGTTTGCTCGGTCTGTTGGCCTGGATAAAAGCGTGGATCGCCTCCATCACCGTCTCCTCGCCGAGCGTGGTGAGCAGCAGGCGCGCGCTCTGGCTGAGCCTGCGCGCGTGACGATCGGCCCGAAAGAGCAGGATCTCCTGCGGGTTGGCGGGGCTCGGTAGGCCACGCATGCCACCGAAGGCTCCAGTGCCGTAGTGGAGCGCATGGGTGGCCACGGACAGGGTGGCTTCAGCAAACGGCACGCACTTGCCGCCAAACCAGGCAAACGGAAGAAACTGGTGCATTGGGCCAGTCAGGTTGGCCCGATCTTCTCACCGCAGCCTGCAGGATGGGGAGATGCATCGCTTCTCCGCCACATCCAGCCCTGGAGATCCCGGAAGCGAGGAGATTCTCTCCATCTGCCACCCCCCTGCAGATGTGGTGGTGCTGAGCAGCGCAGAGACCGACCTCCTGGCTCTGGCAACCGTGCTGAGCCGTGACGCGCCATCCCGCACGCTTCGGGTTCAGGGTCTGCCCCTGGCCTTGCTGGATCATCCCGCGGTCATTGACCAATACATCAGCTCGGCACTGACGCAGACCCGAGTGGTGGTGGTGCGACTCCTGGGGGGACGGGGCCACTGGAGCTATGGCCTTGAGCGCCTGCGTCAATGGCAGCAGACCACGGCTGGTGGCCATCTGTTGCTACTGGCTGGGACTCAGGAGGAAGACGGTGTGCTGACCGCCCTGGCCAGCGTGCCTGAAGCCCTCAATCTCTCCATGGCGGCCTGTTTCCGTGTGGGCGGTCCGGCCAATCTCCTCCAGGTCGTGGAGGTTCTGGACACCCTCTGTCAGGGACAGGTTCCCCCCCCACCCGAACCCATCGATGAAGCAGACCCCCTGCCCCATGACTGGCAGGGTGATCTCGGCCCCAGGGTGGGCGTGGTTCTCTATCGCGCCCTGCATCAGGCGGGAGATACGGCCTTCATGGAACGGCTCCTGCATGGGCTGCGTGGTCAGGGGCTGTGCCCGCGTGCACTCTGGGTGAGCAGCCTGCGGGACCCTGCGGTACAGGCCGGGGTGGGCGATTGGTTCGCCCAGGAGAGTGTTCAGGCCGTGCTGTGTGCCACGGCCTTTGCCTCCGTTTCCGCAGCTGAGGCGGGCCTCGGAGCACCGCTCTGGGATCGGTTGAATGTGCCGGTGCTTCAGCTCCTCACCAGCAGCGCTCCAAGAGACCAGTGGACTCGCAGCTCGATCGGTCTGAACCCTCTGGACCTCAGCCTGCAGGTGGTGCTCCCGGAGCTGGATGGTCGACTCACCACCCGGGTTGGAGCGTTCCGTGAACGGCTGTCATCGCCCTTGGAGGACCGTGGCATGGCAGGCCCCCTGACCGCGATGGTGCCTGATGAGGCCCGACTGGCCTGGGTGGCGGAGCTGACAGCCCGCTGGGTGCAGCTGCGCAGCACGCGGGAAGAGGATCGATCCCTTGCTCTGGTGTTGGCCAACTACCCGAACCGGAACGGCCGCCTGGCCAATGGGGTTGGCCTGGATACGCCCAGCAGCACCATTGCCATCCTTCAAACCCTGGAATCTGCGGGATACAGCCTTGGCACGGAGCCTCTACCTGCTGACGGAGAGGCCCTGATGCGCAGACTCCTGGGAGGAAGAACCAATGATCCAGAGAGCGATCACCGCCCAGCGCTGGACTGGCTGCCACTGTCCACCTACCGGGCCTGGTATGACCTGCTCCCGCCTGGAGGCCGTCAGGCCATGGAGGAGGTGTGGGGCCCCCCCGAAGAGGATGGGGCTCTTGTTCCAGGACCCTGGGGACTCGGGACCCATGGCCCAGGCTTTCCGATCGCCGGGATTCGCTTCGGTTCCGTGGTGGTCTTGATCCAGCCCAGCCGGGGCTACGACCGGGATCCGAGCCTCACGTATCACAGTCCTGATCTTCCGCCCACCCATGCCTATCTGGCCCAATACCTCTGGATGCGCCAGGTGCATCAGGCGCAGGTGGTGGTGCATGTGGGAAAGCACGGGAATCTGGAGTGGTTGCCCGGCAAGGGAGTTGGCCTCAGTGAGGACTGCTTTCCGGAATGGGCTCTTGGTCCCATGCCCCACCTTTACCCCTTCATCGTGAACGATCCAGGGGAGGGAAGCCAGGCCAAGCGCCGTTCCCAGGCGGTGATCCTGGATCACCTCACTCCCCCCCTCGGCCGGGCAGGGCTGGAGGGAGAGCTGCAGCGGCTGGAATCCCTTCTTGATGAATATTGGCAGGCGCAGGAACTTGGCAGCATCCGCACCGATGTGCTTCGCCCGCAACTTGAGGAACTCCTTGGCTCCCTGCAGCTGCCCCCTGCTCCCATCCAGCGAGTGTCGACCCCCATGGTCGATTCATCCTCAGACCCACTGGAGTCGCGCCTGGAGGCCGCGGATGGCTACCTCTGTGAACTCAAGGAGGCCCAAATCCGCCTAGGGCTCCATATCTATTCCCGACTCCCTGAGGGTCAGCTTCTGGCGGAACTGCTGCTGGCCATGGCCCGAGCTCCCCAGGGCACGGTCCAAGGGCTGACCCAGGCTCTGGCAACGGATCTGGGCCTGGAGCTGGATCCCTGGAGCGATCCTGAGGAGGCGCTGCTGACAGGTGAGGATCGTTCGCGGCTGTTGGCCTGGCGACCCACCACCATTTCCGTTCTGCGCCGTGTGGGGGATGCCGTTGCCCTGCTTGAGGAGGAGGCCCTTAGACGCCTTCAAGAGCTGCTTGGCCAGGGGGAATCACAGACCCCTCCAGAGGCAAGGTGTGCGATGGACACCGTGCTCCAGCATCTGCAACACAACCTCCTGCCCAGGTTGCTGGCCTGCGGACAGGCAGAGGAGGAGGCTCTCCTGAAGGGGATGGCCGGGCAGCGGATCGCGGCAGGCCCCTCCGGTGCTCCCACCCGGGGGCGCCTGGAGGTGCTGCCCACCGGTCGCAACTTCTACAGCGTTGATCTGAGGGGATTGCCCACCGAAGCTGCCTGGGACCTGGGACGACGCAGCGCTGATCTCCTGCTGGAGCAGCATCTGATGGAGGAGGGAGAGGATCTGCGCAGCCTGGCCCTTTCGGTGTGGGGAACGGCCACCATGCGCAATGGTGGTGAAGACATCGCCCAGGCCCTTGCCCTAATGGGAGTGAGGCCCGTGTGGGATGGGCCCACGCGGCGCCTTGTGGATCTCGAGGTGATTCCCCACGCCGCCCTGGGCCGTCCCCGGGTGGATGTGACCCTGCGGATCTCAGGACTCTTCCGCGATGCCTTTCCCCAGCTGGTGCACTGGTTCAACCAGGCCTGCAGCAGGGTGGCCTCACTTCAGGAAGCGGGGGACATCAACCCCCTGGCTACCCGGGCACGGACCGATGGGCATTGGGGACGGGTGTATGGCTCCGCACCAGGAGCCTATGGGGCGGGACTCCAGGCCCTCATCGACAGCGGCCACTGGAGCGAGCGGGCCGACCTGGCGGATGCCTTTCTCACCTGGAGCAGCTGGCGATACGACAGCGCAGGCTCCAGCGCAAACCCTGAGGTGGTGGCCCATGCAGATCGATCAGGACTCGAGAATCGCCTCGCGGCCGTTCAGGTGGTGCTGCACAACCAAGACAACCGGGAACACGACCTGTTGGACTCCGACGATTACTACCAGTTTCAGGGGGGGCTCAGTGCAGCGGTGGAGCGGGTCAGCGGCCGAGCTCCGGCGGTGTGGTTCGGCGACCATTCCCGCCCCCAGCGCCCCCGCATGCACCGTCTGGAAAAGGAACTTGATAAGGTCATTCGCTCCAGATTGCTGAATTCCCGCTGGCTGGAGGGCATGCAGCGCCATGGCTACAAGGGGGGGTTTGAACTGGCCGCCAGCCTCGATTATCTGTTCGCGTACGACGCCAGCACGGGTAGGGTGCCGGATTGGAGTTATGGGGCCATCTGTGAGGCCTGGCTGGGCAGCGACGCTCTGCTCAGGTTCCTCAAAGGGGCGAACCCCTGGGCCCTGCGCGACATGGCTGAACGACTGCTGGAAGCCCATCACCGTGGGATGTGGGAAGGGGCCTCAGATGCTCAGCTCGAGCACCTCAGAGAGCTGGTGCTGGAGAGTGAGGCCCAGATCGAACGCAGCTGATCACGGTTTAGCTGTTTAGCTGTTCAGGTCTCTTGCCATGGCCTTGAAGGGGTCGATGGCGCCAGGCTTGCTGGTGTCGGTTTGGGGGGCTTGGGAGTCTTCCGCCTGCACGGTTTTGCTGGAAACCGCGGGTGCACCTGGCTTGTTGACGCCACCAACGGCCGCACCCTTGATCCGATCCGCCAACTGGGAGGCTGACATCTGCTGGGCGAAAGTCTTCTTCACGGGCTTCGGCACGCCCCCAGTGAGGCTCACCTCTGGAGCGGCCTCCGGGTCGATGCCCGCAAGCCCGGGGGTCATCTTCTCCAACCGGGCCTCCATGGAGGCCACCTCGGCCACCATTTCCTTGTTGCCAGGGCTGTCGGCATTGCCCGGGAAGGTGCGGCGGATGGTGTTGGATCGCCGCATGAAGTTCACATCCCCAAGGGTGCTCGAAGCATCGGCATCCAGGAAGAACGTGTTATCCGCTTTTTTGGGGTTGGCTTCAGCAGCCGAGCCGGCCACTTTCACCCCGTCCCGGGAAGCGTTGCTCCGGCCGTCATCAGCGGCGCGGTTTCCAAGCAGGCGATCGAAGAGTCCCATCCAGCTGAGTGGAATGCGTCAGCAAACCCTAGCGGCCGTTGAGCTCCAATCCATGGGTATCGGTACCGCAACTCTGCAAAAGGCCACGATTCTCGAGATCCGCCGCGATCGTCTCGCACACCCCGAGTGTGGGTTCCCAGCGTCCTTGCATGCCGTAGTCGTACCAGGCTTCAGCTCCATCGAATCCCACGGCCGCCGCAGCCGCGATCAGCCGCTGATGGGGCAGGCGATAGCGGGCAGGGTGGGCGAGAAGGGTCAACCCACCAGCCTGCTGGATGGCGTCCACCACGGCCTCGGCGCGCAGGGCTGGTCCCACCAGGGCCTGACCCTGTAGGTAGGGCTCAAGGGAAGAGCAGGGGCTGCGGAAGCCGAGAGCCAGCACATGCACCAGACAGCCTTCGAGCAGTGCGCTGATTTCCACCCCTCGCCAGAGGCAGGGAACGGCTTCCCCCTCAGCTGCGTGACGTTCGAAGCAGGCCTGCGCCTCCTCAAAGGCCCAGGCGCTGTGATGATCGGTGATCGACAGATGTTCCAGCCCGAGACGCACGGCCTGGGTGGCCAGATCTCCTGGGCGCAGGCTGCCGTCACTGCAGATGGTGTGGCAATGAAAGTTGAAGCGACCCGGACAGCTCTGGGCACCCACCTGTCGCAGGATGGGTGTGAGGGGATGGGCCTGGGCTTCAGGACGAAGCACGGCTGGTTGAAGCTTGAAGGGCAAGGGCCTCGGCTTTGAGCCGACGCCAGCGGGCATAGAACTGAATGGAGGCGGCCATGGCCACCACCAGAGCCACCAGGAACCAGGTGGCCCAGCCCGTCGGAAACTGATTCTTGAACACCACCAGCATCACTGCAGCCACAAGCAGGAGGGTGGGAAGCTCATTGAGGGCTCGGAGCTGTTTGGCACTCCAGCGGCAGGAGCCTTGCTGGAGCTGGCCCATGAGCCTGTAGCAAAAGGCATGATAAGCCAGAAGCACCGCGACGATGGCCAGCTTGCTGTGCATCCAGCCCTCTTTCAGCCATCCGGGCTGCACGCTCAGCAAGCCGATGGCCATGGCCACGGCCACGGCCATCCCCGGCGTGGTGATGATGTTGGCCAATCGCCGCTCCATCAGGGCGTACTGCGTTTGGAACGCCTGCTTCAGGGGCTCTTCCAGCTCTTCAGCTTCCCGGTGGTAGATGAACAGCCGCACCAGATAGAACAGCCCTGCAAACCACACCACCACGCCGACGATATGGAGGGCCTTGAACCACAGATAGGCCTGGGGGGGCCAGGTCAGGGCGAGGGCAGGGGGGAAACCTGGGAGGCCAGCCATGCTCTCAGGCCCGCTCGAGCCGTTTGACGATGTAGGCCATCAGGCCCAGGGAACCGGCCAGGGCGATCAAGAGCGCGATGGTCATCGGAGGGATCGGACTTTCCATCATTATCAGCAGCGCGAACGCCGGTTGGAGCCGCAGGAATGGAGGCGAAGATTTCGGGACCCGATGCTTCCCAGCCCACGGAGCTCTTCGTCTACGGCACCTTGAAGCGCGGCCAGTCGAACCATTGGCGGCTGGAGGGTGCCCACTGTCTTGGGGCTGCAACCCTTGAAGGCGCGCACCTCTACGACCTGGGCCCTTTCCCGATGGCCGTGGCGGGGGAGGGGTCCATCGAGGGTGAGCTGTATGCCATCGCCTGGCCCCACCTCTGCGCCATTGATGCCTTCGAGGGATGCCCCCGGCTTTATGAGCGCCACTGGCTGCCGTTGGCCGATGGACGCCAGGCCTGGGTGTATCTTGGCCGCCCCCGGCAGGTGCGCCATGTGAAACGCATCCCAAGGGGCAGCAACGGGGCTGCATCCTGGGCCCAGCACTTCGCCCTCCTCCTCCTGATGGCCCTGCCACTGGGCGCCAGGAGCGGGGGGTTCGACACCATCGGCACCTGTCAGGCCTGGAGAAGCAGCCATGGGATCGCCAGGATTGAACTGGCCAATGCCATCGGTGCCGCCCACTACCTCACCAAGCGCCATCCCTTCCAGGAGAGTTCTGCACAGGCCCCCGTCGATCTCTACTCCCCAGCGGACATCCAGCGGGTGTGCGGTCGCTAGCTCTCCAGAGCCACCAGCCAGCGGCCCACACCCGCCAGCAGGACTGCCAGACCACCCAGACCCAGCCAACCCAGCCACCTGGGGGCCAGAAGCCTTCGCAGCAGCACCACAGAGCCCCCAAGGCCCATCAGCACCACGGCCGTCTGGCAGAAGGCGATCACATGGGTGTCGGCGCTCCAGGCGGGAAGCTGCTGGGCCAGATCTGGCCAGCTGGCGAGGCTCACCGGCAACAACCTGCCGGCCTCCTCCATGCCCATGGGCAGGTGATCCGCCAGCATCAGCACCCAAAGGAGCGGGAAACAGCCATAGAGACCGGGCCTGAGCTTCGGGACGGTGAAGAGGCTGCAAACGAGGAACAGGGCCGCTGGCAGGGCCAGAGCTGCGGCGCCCCAGGCCAGCCTCGGCAGAAGGGGGCCACTGTTCAGTGATTGCGGAGCTAGAGGCAGGTCCCCCAGCAGCCGTTGCCAGTGATGCAGGCAGAGCCCTCCCATCAGCACCAGGATCAATCCCACTTCCCCTGCGGGAGGCTCCATGTCCCGTTGCAGATCAGCGGCTGGTGGCCTCAGACGAAGCTGTACCGAGCGATGGGGGCAGGCCTGCACACAGGTGAGGCAGAGCACGCAGTTGCGGTTGTCCGTGAGGTGGGCGGGATGGGTGCCAAGGGGACAGCCATCGGTTTGCAGCCCCTCTCCCTCAGCTGGGCCCCCCTTGAAGCAGGCATAGCTGCTGCAGCTGCCGCTGCAGGTGCCTCCCTGGGCCCGCAGCTCGCTGATCGCCAGTTTGGCGAAGAGCCCGTTCATCCCGCCAATCGGGCAGAGAAAACGGCACCAGAAGCGCTTCTCAAACAGCCAGGAACCGATCACAGCGCCGGCAGTGATCAACAGCAGCAGGCAACTGCTCAACCAGGCGGTGTTGGGGAGATCGCATACGGCCTCCCAGAGAAGAATCGCTGCAAACCCTCCGGCCAGTAGCGGCGCAGCCCAGCGGTCGGTTTCCCCCCTGGGCCAGCGGTGCGGTTCCATCCCAAGGGCCCTGGCCAGGCGTTGGGCGATCTCTCCCCACACCATGAAGGGGCAGAAGGAACACCAGAGCCGCCCCACTAGGGGATAGCTCAGCAGGATCAGGGGCCACCACCAGGCCCAGAAAAGATTAAGGGCTCCGTTCTTGGCCCGATCCTGTGGACCAAGCCAGAGCCAGAGGTTGATCAGCACGAACACCCAGCTCACCAACCCAAAGAGCAGGCCATTCCAGAGCAGGGGGGCCCGCATCCACTGCCGGAGGACGGGTTTCCAGCGCCAGAGATCGAAACGGGGCCGCTGGCGCCGTTGATCCGTCCAGAACACATCATCGGGGAGCACCGCCGGATGGGTGCCGCTGCACTGCCGCAGGGCCCGATCCACCAGGGTCACGAGCTCCCGCACATTGCCAGGGAAGTCGTAGATCTGCAGACGCTTGATCACACTCTCACTGACGGCCGGAGGTTGCCTCCAACCCAGGCTCAGACTCCTCTGACGCACGGCGAAGCGCACCCATTCCCCCAGGTCGGCTCGGCGCACCCGCAGGGGAGGCACCCGGATCGCACGCACCCCACGGCCAAGGTCCTGGCTGGTTTCTGCCGTGAGGAACACCCGGCCACCAAAGTGATGGCGGCTGTTATCCACCGGATCGCTCCACTGGCCGCTGTGCACCAGTTCCAGGAGCAGGGGCCGGAGGGCCGGATCAGCCCGATCGATCTGATCCAGCAGCAGGGCGCCCGTGCCAAGGCAGTGGAGCAGGGAGGGTTGGCCTCGATCGCCGCTGAAGAGATCAGCGCCATCGGGCCGGAGCAGGGCACAGTTGAGCCGAACCATCAGTTCACGGCGGGCTGCCGAGCCGAAATGGATCAGGGCAGCGAGGTTGTCCTTTTCCAGACCGGGTTCACCGCTGATGAGCACGGGGGCCTGCTCTGGATCCTCGGCGGCCTCGCGGATGGCGCGGCGGAGGTTCTGGGCATAGCGGCTGCTGCCCACCACGCCACGGCGAATCCGGCTCTGCAGGTAGGGGGCCAGCCGCAGCAGGCAGGCCGCGGGGGAGGGATCAGCGGCAGGTTTATCGCTCACGACCAGTCCCTTAAGCAGGGTCTTGATTCTGAGTGGATGATGGAGCCCATCCCGTTGCTCCTCCCATGGCCCTCACGCTCTATGGCGGCACCCGCAGCCGCGCTTCGATGGTGCGCTGGTATCTGGAGGAGAAAGGTCTCCCCTACAACTGGGTGAAGGTCGATCTCGCTGGCGGGGAGCAGCACCAGCCCGCCTTCCGGGAGATCAATCCATTCGGAAAGGTGCCGGCCCTGGTGGACAGCTCCGTGGTGGCTGGCGATGGCCAACCGTTGGCGCTCTTCGAAAGTGGGGCCATCCTGTTGCACCTGGCCGAACTCCATGCCAGGGAAAGCGCCCAGCCGGCCTGGCGATCCCTCTCCTGCCAGTGGGTTCTCTATGCCAATGCCACCCTGGGCCCGGCCATGTTTGCGGCCGCCTCCAGACCCGAGGAGCTCACCCGTCAGCTGGAGGTGCTCGATCCCCTGGTGGCGGATGGCCGATCCCTCCTGGCCCCCTTGGGTGAAGGGCCCGCCTGGGGTGCCGCGGACTGTGCCGTGCAGGCCTATCTGGCCTATCTGCCTCTGTTCTGCAAGGACCTGGATCTCACCCCCTTCCCTGGAGTTCAGTCCTGCATTGCCGCCACCAATGGCCGGGAGGCCTACAGGACAGCCATGGGTCTCCCTTGAGTTCCAGCGTCTTTCACTGGCAGGAGCATGCCCTGGAATTGCTCCCCGAGCGCGCCATCTGGGATGGCGTGCAGGAGCTCCTTTTGGTGGCAGATCTGCACCTGGGCAAGGCGGAGGTGTTTCAGAGCTTCGGGGTGCCCCTTCCCACGGATGGCGATCTGAGCACCCTCAACCCTCTTTTGGAGTTGGTGCACCGTCTGAGGCCCAGGGAGGTGGTGGTGCTGGGGGATCTGATCCACAGCCGTCTGGGGCTGACGGTCGAACTGCGCCAGAAAATCCAGGCACTTCCAGAGCTGATGGGATGTCCGCTGCGCCTGATCGGCGGCAATCATGAACGGGGAAGCTGGCTGGAGGGCCTGGAGCAGGCACCCTCCCAGGCCCTCGGCCCCTGGTGGCTGAGCCATGCCCCGGAGCCCACCGAAGGGCTGCTCAACCTCTGTGGCCATCGCCATCCGGTGGCCGTGATCGGCGACGGGGTGGATCGTCTGCGGGTTCCCTGTTTCGCGTTCCATCCAGAGGCCCACACCCTGGTGCTCCCCGCCTTCGGCAGTCTCACCGGCGGGCATCCCTGCCTGCCCGAAGAGAGGCTGTGGTTGGTGGCGGAGGGGCGGGTGCTTCCTTGGCGCTCCGGTCCTACCCCGCTTCCGCGAGGGCGCGCACGACATCGCCACGGGTGAGCACCCCCACGACCGATCCCTGATCATTCACCACAAACAGCCGCTGAATCCGCCGATCGTTGAGCAGACGGGCGGCCTGGGGCAGGGTAGTGGTGCCGGTGCAGGTGTGGGGCTGGGAGCTCATCACATCCCCAACAGTGCTGCCCAGCACCTGATGCACCTGCCGGTTCCACTCCAGGGGATTGCGCAAGTAGATCACGGCGTCGAGAAACATCACATAGGGGCCCGCATCGAAGCCGCTCTCGCGCACCATCAGGTCTTTCTCACTTAGCTCACCCACAAGGGCGCCATCGTCATCCACCACCGGTAGCCCGCTGATGTGATGGCTGCTCAGGAGTGTCACAGCCTCCTGAAGAGGGGTGTCGCGACGCACGGAAAAGACCGGTGAGGTCATCACCTCTGCGACGGGCCGCTCCACCACCATGGACTCACTCCTTGTTGTGAGGTGCATTCTGAAGGGGCGTCGGCACACCCCCATGGATCGCCCCCCCACTCCTGCGCCCCGCAGTTCCATGGGTCGATGGCTCGCCGATGGCCTCACCCTGCTGCGGGGGCTGCTGGGACTTCCTCTGCTGGTGGCTCTGCAGCAAGGATGGGGGAGCCTGGCGTGGGGACTGCTGCTCTTCGGCGGGCTCAGCGATGCGGCCGATGGCTGGCTGGCCCGCCGCAATGGGGGCGGATCCGTGTGGGGGGCTCGGCTGGATCCTCTCACCGACAAGTTGCTGATCTGCGCGCCCCTGCTCTGGCTGGCCAACCAGGGAACGCTGCCCCTGGTAGCGATCTGGCTGCTGTTGGCCCGGGAGCTGCTGATCTCCGGCTGGCGGGCTCAACAGGGCAGCGGTGGTCCTGCATCCCTGGGGGGCAAGTTCAAGACGATTCTCCAGTTCGTCTCTCTTCTACTGCTGCTCTGGCCCAGGGCCTGGCCGGCCCATGACCTCACCTGGCAGGTGGGCTGGTGGCTCTTCTGGCCTTCCCTGGTGCTGGCGCTCACCTCCGCGGTGGGCTACCTCCGCCCTCGCCCATGAGGATCAGTCCTCCTGGCGTGTCCAGGCCTCCGGCTCTCGGCTGGCCAGGGGATGGGCGGCGATTCCCATCTCCTCCCGCAAGTAGCGCGCGAGGGGCTCCCCTTGGCCATGGGTGAGATACACCTGCCGAGCGCCGGTTTCCTCAATGGTGCGCACCAGGGACGGCCAGTCCGCATGGTCGCTCAGCACGAAGCCACGGGCAAACCCCCGGCGGCGGCGCACGCCGCGAACCGCCATCCAACCACTGGCGAAGGCTGTTTGTGCTTGGGGGAAGCGACGCATCCAGGGGGAGCGCAGGGCGGAGGGCGGCGCAAGGATCAGGCGGCCCGCCAAAGGATCAGTTCTGGGAAGGCTGCTCAGGGCGCAGGTGGGCACCATTGCAATCCCCTCGCTGCGATAGGGGTCCATCAACACCTGGATCGCGCCATGGAGCAACACCTCTTCGCTCACCCCAAGGACGTGGAGTTCGGCGAGCAGCCGTTGGGCCTTGCCCAAGGCATAACAAAACAGAATGGAGGGGATGGCAGGGGCTTGCTGCCACCAGTGCCGGATTTGACGGGCCACCTCCGATGCCGGCGGCCAGCGATAGAGAGGCAGACCGAAGGTGGCCTCGCTGATGAACACATCAGCCCGAACTGGGCTGAAGGGTGCACAGCTGGGATCCGGATCCCGCTTGTAATCTCCGCTGATCAGCCAGCGTTCTCCGGCCGCCTCCACCAGGATCTGTGCCGAGCCGAGCACATGCCCTGCCGAGTGGAAGGAGATGCGGGCTCCGCCCAGCTGGATGGAGGCTCCGTAGGGGACGCTGGTGAGGGGAAGATCGGCCCCCAACCGGTGCCGCAGCACCCCTTCCCCTGGGGTGCTTGCCCAGTAGGCCCCGCTGCCTGGGCGGGCATGGTCGGCGTGGGCATGGGTGAGGAGGGCCCGAGGGACGGGGCGCCAGGGATCGATCCAGGCCTCCGCGGGAACGCAATACAGCCCCTGGGGGGTGAGCCGCAGGGGACCATCCTCCGGCAGGGCTTCAGGCACTCATGGCCAGCATCCGCTCAATCGGCACCAGGGCCCGCTGGCGGAGCTCCTCGTCCAGCTCAATTCTTGGCTGCAGATCCTTCAGGCACTGCCAAAGTTTCTCCGGGGTGTTCAGGCGCATGTAGGGGCAGATGTTGCAGGAGCAGCCATCCACCCCCGGCACGGGATAGAAGGATTTGTCCGGCACGCTGCGTTCCATCTGATGCAGGATGCCCGGCTCGGTGAGCACGAGAAACGACTGGGCGGAGCTGGTTTTCACCCGTTGCAGCAGGCCACTTGTGGAGCCGATGAAATCGGCCAGCTCCAGCAGATGGGGCTGGCATTCGGGGTGAGCGATCACCTCGGCCTCAGGATGCTCCAGCTTCAGCCGCAAGAGGGCTTCTTCGCTGAAGGTCTCGTGCACGATGCAGCTGCCGGGCCAGAGGGTGAGGTCCCGTCCGCTCATGCGGGCCACCCAGCGGCCGAGGTTCTGATCCGGTGCGAAGAGAATTGGTCGCCCCTCGGGCACCTGTTGCACCAGTTGAACCGCATTGCTGCTGGTGCAGATCAGATCGCTCTGGGCCTTCACTGCCGCAGAACAGTTGATGTAACTCACCACGTAATGATCGGGGTGTTCCTGGCGAAAGGCCGCAAAGGCCTCTGCTGGGCAGGCATCCGCGAGGCTGCAGCCGGCGTCCAGATCTGGAAGCACCACGATCTTCTCCGGGTTCAGAATCTTCGCGGTCTCCGCCATAAAGTGAACGCCACAGAAGACGATCACATCGGCATCCGTGCGCGCTGCCTGCCGGGCGAGTTCAAGGGAGTCTCCAATCACATCTGCCAGGTCCTGAATGGAGGCCTCCTGGTAGTAGTGCGCCAGGATGATGGCGTTCCGCTCCTGTTTGAGGGCCAGGATGGCCTCTGGGAGAGTTTCTCGAGGGGGGATGGTGGCTGTTGTCTGACCAAGGGTCTCCCCCATGGACCAGTCCTGTGCTGCGATCTCCATGACATCAACCCTAGAGGCGCATCAGGAGAGCTCTTCAGGGGTGGATCTCCAGCTGGCGATCGCCGGGGATCTCCACAACCAGTGGGACCACACCGATGTGGATCTGCTGCTCGCTCTGGCCCCCGCAGGCCTCCTGGTGGTGGGCGACCTCAGCAATGGCCAGCCACGGATCCCCCGATCCCTGGCGGATCTGCCCCTGCCCCTGGCCTGCGTGCTCGGCAACCATGACTGCGGTCGGGACCCCTCCGGAGAGATCCTGCAGCGACAGCTCACCCTGCTGGGGGAGCGGCACTGCGGTTGGGGCCGCTGTGACCTGAAGCCTCCGGGCCTTGCGGTGGTGGGGGCCAGGCCTGGCACGGCCGGTGGCGGCTATCAGCTCTCCAAGGCGGTGCGTGCCGTCTACGGGCCGGTGCCCCTGGAGGAGTCGGTGGAGCGCATCTGTACGGCGGCCCTTGGGGCGGATCCAGCTCTGCCGCTGGTCCTGTTGGCCCATTGCGGTCCTTCGGGCCTGGGCAGTGCGTTCTCGGATCCTTGCGGGCGGGATTGGAGACTTCCAGCCTGTGACTGGGGCGATCAGGATCTTGCCCTTGCCATTGCCCGAATCCGCCTCAGCCGTCCGGTGCCCCTGGTGGTGTTCGGGCACATGCATCACAGACTCAGACGGGGAGGTGGCGAGAGACGCACCTTTTACAGGGATCGGCAGGGCACGAGCTACTTGAACACAGCCTCCGTTCCCCGCCATGGGGTGGATGGGCAGGGCCGGCAATTACGCCATCTCAGCTGGGTGCATCTTGGTGGCTCGGGCGAAGTGAAGCGGGTGGCGCATCGCTGGTACGGTTTAGATGCCACGCTCCATTACGAGCAGCTGCTCTGGCCGCAGCCAAGACCCTGACAACCATGTTGGTCTACGCCTGCATCAGCAGCCACGGGTTCGGCCATGCCGCGCGAACCACATCCGTTCTCTGCGAACTGGCGAAACTGGTCCCCGACTGTCGGCTCGTGCTCTCCACTGGAGTGGAGCCAGCCTTCTTGAAGGTGGCGATGGGGGAGGTGGCCTTTGAGCAGAGACCCTGCCGCTGGGATGTGGGCATGCTCCAGAGCAACGCCCTGGATCTCGACCCGGAAGGCACCCTGCTTGCCCTGGAGGAGCTGGAAGCCCGGATCCCAGCCCAGGTGGAGCAGGAAGCAGCCTGGATCAGAGCCCAGGGGTGCAGAACCCTGATCCTGGGAGATGTGCCCCCCCCGGCAGCCCACCTGGCCCGGGCCCTGCACTGCCCCCTGATCTGGCTGGCGAGCTTCGGCTGGGATGCGATCTATCGACCCATGGGAGCGGCATTTGCTCCCTGGGCTGAGCAGGCCCTGCGCCTCTACCGAGAGGGGGATCTCCTGTTGCAGTGTCCCCTTTCGCTCCCGATGGACTGGGACATCGAGAGCGTGGAGGTGGGTTTCACCTGTTCCTCCCCACGACACGATCCGTCAGACGTGGCCGAGCGCCTCCAGCTACCTGAGGAGCGGGAGCGCTGTGTGCTGATTAGTTTCGGGGGGCTCGGGATGGCCATGGATCCCAGCTGGCTGGCCCTCTGGCCTCACCATGTGTTCGTGGGTGTGGATCCCAGACTTCAGGAGGCTCCCAATGGTCGGCTGCTGCCTGCGGACCTGAGACCTCTGGATGTGATGCCGCTGGCGGCCCGCATGATCACAAAACCTGGTTACAGCAGTTTCTGCGAGGCCTTTCAGCAGGGTGTCGGCCTCCATGTGGTGCGCCGCCAGGGGTTTGCGGAGGCGCCGGTGCTGGAACGCGGGCTGAAGGAGGAAGGATGGCACCGCTTCCTGGAGGAGGAGGCGTTTCGTGCCGGCGCCTGGGAGCTCGATCAACCCTTGAACGCACCCCGTTCACCACGGTGCAGGAAAGATGGGAGTCACCAGGCCGCCGAACAGCTGGACCGTCTCTTGAGAAGTGATTAGGAGATCCGATCAGTGCAGCGCCTTCGGTGGCAACTTCTCTTCGGAAACTCCAGAAGTCTTCTTTTTTGATGGGAGTTTTGAGGGAGCGCAGGCATTTTTGCTACGAATGGACGGTTTCTTGAGCGTCACGAGCTAGATCGACAGAAAAAGCTCCCTTGGGCAAATTAGCGCGAAGTTTCAAACCGATTCTTCAGGTTTCTGAGGATTTAATTTCTTCACACATCCGTTGTGCATGGCTCAAACCCTCTTTTGATGAGCGGTTTCTCCTTCACTTCCTTCCTTCCTCAGACCCTCCGTATCCCACCCCAGTGATGCGAACTGTCCTCTGCTTGCAATCCTTTGTTCAGCTCTCGACGACTTCCACTGGTTTCAGTCCTGCTTGGTCTGGGTCTGTTTTCAGCCCATCCGGCCCTGGCCACTGATTCTTCCGACGCCTGGGATCAGGTGTTGATTCGACCGACCCCAACCCGTCGTGTCGCCCTGCTCCCTCCGCCGCTTCCTCCCTCCTCACCTGTTTTCGCCATCACCCCGGAGCGTCGGGCCCTCCTAAACACCATTCGCTACGCGGAAGGCACCTGGGCTAATGGCCATGACGTGGGCTATCGCGTGATGTTTGGCGGAAGCCTGATGCCCACGCTTGATCGGCATCCGGACAGGGTGATGTACTCCTCCCGCTACGCCAGTGCGGCTGCCGGGGCTTACCAGTTCATGCCCTTCACCTGGAACATGGTGACCCAGAAGCTTGGGTTGACCGGATTCGGACCTGATTCCCAGGATCAGGGTGCCCTGTTTCTCATTCAGCGGCGTGGCGCCCTCCATCTGGCGGATCGGGGAGAGCTCACCGAAGAATTGGCTGCCCGTCTGGCCCCGGAGTGGGCTTCCTTCCCCACCCTCTCTGGATCCAGCTATTACGGCCAGCCCGTGAAGCGCTTTGATGAGCTGAGGCGTTTTTATGAGGACAATCTCAGCCAGTTGCGCCAGCTCCCCCAGCAGCAGTGGGAGCGAGTGGCCATTCAGCAGGTGAACACCTGCAAGGGTGACAGCCTCGAGTGCCAGCTCGATTCCATCCGCTCACGCCAACGCTGAGATCTGTTGTCATGATTCAGGATTGATTGTTGTCAGAGAGAGGGGCTTGCAAGAGGCACAGCTCCTTTCATGGCTGAGTGCCACCCCCCTTCAGGATTCTCCCTGTCGCAGTCGGTCTTTTCCTAACGTGGCCTGGGCAATCAGATAGGCAGCCACCGCGGCAGCGCCAAACCCCAGGCCATTGCGCAGCAGTGGCAGCACATCATTGGTGCGGGTGATGATCGGCGCCACACCAAAGACGGCAAAAAGAATCAGCCAGAGCGGAGAGAGCAACAGCACCCACAACCATTCGACCTTCTTCTCCGGTGAGCGGGGGAAGGCGGCAAATCCAACGATCAGTCCACCGAGGATCGATGTGCAGAGGGTGAGGAGCCACTGCTCTTGCGGCAAGCCAGGCACCACCTGACAGCCTCCCATGGCCAGGCAACCCTTGACGCTGTGCAGGGCGTCGAGCACTGCCCCATCCCTGCCGTGTTCTCGCACGTAGTACTGGTTGCCAAAGCGGGTTTGCAGCTCCACCCAGAAGGTGCGAGGCATCAGGGAAAAGAGAGCATCGCCCACATTGAAATTGAGCAGGTTGCCGCCCCGTTCATCCGCCACGAGCAGAAGGCTGCGATCGTCCAGTTTCCAGAAATCCTTGACCGCCAGCCCAGGGGTGCGGTCGTACTGCGTCAGCACGCGTAGCTTCCAGCCACTGGTCTCGGCAAAATCGTTCAGTTCCTGCTCCAGGGCGTTGCGTTGCCCATCGGTGAGCAGCCGAGCCAGATCAATCACCGGGGTTGGATGATCAGGCAGCAGGTCTGGGTTGTCGTCCGCCTGGGCGGCGGCCACCGAGAAAGGATTCCAGGCCAGCATCATGGCCAGGAGACAGGCCACCATCCCCGTCCAGAGCCCACGCCACACCAACCCCTCCCTGCCGCCCTTCTCCCTGGAGCCCATGATGGTCCTCATGTTGAATCCTGTTGTGGGCATTCTCCCTGATGTGGGGCTCCGTTCCTCGCTGGCTTGAAACGCGTTTGCTCCGTGCGGGGGGAGCTGTGTCCTTTCGCACCTACATGGAGTGGGTGCTGCATGATCCGGAGCACGGTTATTACGGGAGTGGACGGGCACGGATCGGGCCAGGAGGGGATTTCGCCACCTCTCCTTCCCTGGGGGATGAATTCGCTGCCTTGTTGCTGCCCCAGGTGATCGAATGGCTGGAGCAGCTTCCAGAACAGCAGCTCAGCCTGGTGGAAGCCGGCCCTGGGGAAGGCCAGCTGGCGTCCCAGCTGGTCCAGGAACTGGCTGATCACCGACCTGACCTGGCCGGCCGCACGGAACTGGTGCTCGTGGAGCCCAATCCAGGAATGGCTGCAAGGCAGACATCAGCCTTGGCTGAATCCCCGCTCCCCGTGCGCTGGGCAACCTGGGAACTCCTCAAGTCCTCTCCTGTCAGCGGGGTGGTGATCGCCCATGAGGTGTTGGATGCCCTGGCGGTGGAGCGCATCAGCTGGGATGGCCTGGCCTGGCACTGGCAGCATGTGGCTCTGGAGGAGAGCGGCCTCCGTCTGGTGGCTGGCCCGGTGCTGCGTCCTGAGGAGCTGGCGGCCCTGCCCTTCCTGGAGGCCTCAGCAGAGGAGAGAGCACCGGGATGGTGCAGTGAGGTGCACACGGGCCTCGGCCCCTGGTTCCTGGCCTCTGCGGGGGCGATCCGCACTGGGGTTCTGCTGGTGATGGATTACGCGCTTGAGGCTCGGCGCTACTACGCCCCCTCCCGATTCCAGGGCACGTTGCTGGCCTATCAGGAGCAGCGGGCCCTCACCAATCCCCTCATGGCACCGGGGGAGATGGATTTGACAGCCCACCTCTGTCTGGAGGCTGTGGTGGGCGCGGCATCCGCGGCGGGTTGGGATCTGATGGGGGTGCGCCGTCAGGGGGAAGCCCTGCTGGCCCTCGGGCTGGCTCAGCGCCTGTCTGCCCTCAGCGAATCCAAGGCGCTGCGCCTCTCGGAGGGGTTGCAGCGAAGGGAGCAGCTCCTGCGCCTTGTGGATCCATTGGCCACCGGCAACTTCCGCTGGCTGGTGTTTGACCGTGGGCCATCCGGCTCCATGGCAGGGCAGCGCCCCGTCTCCCGTTGCCTGAGCGATCCACCCCTCTGAATCTCTCTGAATCAGGCAGGAGCAGGCGTGCTGTGGCAGCGGAGGGCTTCGAGGATCGTGCCCTCAGCCACATCATCTCGAAGGGTCACCTTGCCAATGGCGGTCGGCAGCACGAAGCGCACCAGCCCACTCCGAACTTTCTTATCGCTCTGGAGGGCGTTCAGCACGGCTTCCGCATTGAGGACAGGAAGGCGGAGGGGGAGCCCCGCTGCTGCGATCAGCCTCTGCTGCCGCTCTTCCTCATCAGCGCTCCAGAGCCCCATGCGGCGGGCGATCGTGCCCGCCATCAGCATCCCGAGCCCCACCGCCTCGCCGTGCAGGTAGGTGCTGTACCCCGTCAGGGTTTCCACCACATGCCCGAGGGTGTGTCCGTAGTTGAGCACCGCCCTCAGCCCCCCCTCCCGTTCATCCGCCGCCACGACCATCGCCTTGGCGGCAGCGGAACGTTCGAGGATCTCCTGCAGGAGAGCAGGGCCGAGGGCCTCAAGGCTGGCCAACCCATGGCTGCCCAAAGCCTGCCCATGGGCCTCCAGGGCGTCGAAGAGCGTTGGATCTCCGATCACCCCATATTTGATCACCTCAGCCATGCCGGCCCGGAATTCCCTCTCCGGGAGTGTGGCCAGCACCTCTGGATCGATCAGCACAGCCCTGGGCTGATGGAAGGCTCCAATCAAATTCTTCCCGCCAGGGTGGTTCACCCCGGTCTTGCCACCGATCGCCGCATCCACCATCGCCAGCAGGGTTGTGGGCACCTGCACCACAGGGATCCCCCGCAACCAGGTGGCAGCGGCGAACCCCACCATGTCCCCCACCACCCCACCGCCAAGGGCCACCATCAGGGAACGGCGCTCCAGACGGTTGCGATAGGCAGCGTCATGGATCAGGGAGACGGTGGCAAGGGTCTTCTGCTCCTCCCCGGCTTCAATCACCAGGGAACTCACCTCCAGCCCGGCCTCCCTAAGGCTCTGCTCCGCCTTGGCGCCGTAGTGTTCATGCACCACGGGGTTGCTCACCAGCAACACCCTGCCGCCAGGGCGCACCGCATGGGTGGTGACCCAAGGGCCGAGCTTGCCCAGTCCTCCGGCACGGATCACGATCGGATAGGGATCATGGGGCAGGGCCACCTGCAACACCCTCTCCGCTGCAGACGAACCGGAGGCTTGCACGGGGGCACCCATGGGAAAAGACACGTAGGCTCTGGCGATGGCCCCATTCTCTGCTGCAGACCCTGCCGCCGAACGATCCATGGGGCCGGGCGCCGCGAGGTCGGTCGTGCCCTGGCTCTTCATGGCACCGGCACTGGTCCTGTTGGTCCTGTCCGTGTTGCTTCCGGCAGCAATGGCCCTGCTGCTGAGTTTCACCAGCAGCGGGTTGGATGTGGATGCCCCCCTGCAGTTCATCGGCCTGGCCAATCTGCGGCGTCTGCTGAGCGATCCGATGATGGGCCGGGTCACCCTCACCACCTTCGTCTATCTGGTGGGCGTGGTACCTCCCATCGTGCTCGGCTCCCTGGCCCTGGCCGTGCTGGTGAACCGCCGGCTTCCTGGCATCCATTGGCTCCGGGCGGCGTACTACACCCCTGTGCTCGTGTCGCTGGTGGTGGCAGCGATTGCCTTCCGTTGGCTCTACGCGGAAAACGGATTGATCAATGGCTGGCTAGCCACCCTGCTGGGCCCCGCGTTCTCACCCATCGGATTCCTCACCACTCCGGCTCTGGCCCTCCCATCGGTGATGCTGGTCACCTTCTGGAAGGGGCTGGGGTACTACATGGTGATCTTCCTGGCCGGTCTGCAGGGGATCCCCGCTGAGCTCTATGAAGCGGCCGCCCTGGATGGCTGCGAGGGCTGGAGTCGACATCGGCACGTCACGTTGCCGTTGCTTTGGCCCTACGTCACCCTCGTGGCGGTGATCTCCGCCCTGGGGGCCACGAAGATCTTCGATGAGGTGTTCTTGATGACCCAGGGAGGCCCGGCCGATTCCACCCGCACCCTGGTGTACTACGTCTACGACCAGGCCTTCGGGGAACTGGAGATCAGCTATGCCTGCACGGTGGGGCTGGCCCTGTTCCTGATCGTCTTGCTCCTGAGTCTGCTGCGTTCGGCGATCCCAGGGGAACGGCCCCTGGCCTAAATCCTGCGCCCAGCTATGCGATGGTGTGGGTGTGTTCGCTTTCAGGCGTGTCAAGCACCACGTCCACTTCCATCGGCATCGTGGGTGGGGGGCAACTGGCCTGGATGCTCGCCAGGGAGGCCCGCAAGCTGGGCGTGGCGCTCCATGTGCAAACCCCCGATCCCCTGGATCCAGCCACCCAGGAGGCCGCGAGCGTGGTGCTCGGCGGCCTCAACGACGTGGCAGCGACAAGGGCATTGGCGCAACGGGCGGGGAGGATCAGCTTTGAGAATGAGTGGGTTCCCCTGGCGGAACTCCAGCAGCTGGAGCGGGAGGGGATTGCGTTTCTGCCGTCCCTTTCCTCCCTGGCGCCTCTGATCAACAAGCGCGGTCAGAGGCAACTGCTGAATGATCTGAACCTGCCCACCCCCCCCTGGGCTCCCATGGAAGCGGCACTGGCGCCACCGCCTGGGCAGGAGGGCTTCGGCCATTCCAGTGCTCCTGAGCCCAGTCTGAAGGATGGGGGCTATGGCTTTTCCCCATCAGCTGGTGCGCAGCCCCCCCTCCAGCCCCGGCTGCCGGAGTGGTTGCACTTTCCCGTGATGGCCAAGGCGAGCAGCGGCGGGTATGACGGCAAAGGCACGCGCCTCCTTGAGGATCAGGAGGCGCTGGAGCAGCACCTGGCAAGCCATGCCGCCGGGGACTGGATCCTGGAGGAGCGGGTGGCCTTCGAGATGGAGCTGGCCCAGGTGGTCTGCCGGGATCAGCTGGGCCAGGTGCGTTGCTTCCCTTTGGTGCAGACCCACCAGCGCGATCAGGTGTGCGACTGGGTGGTCTATCCTGCCCCTGTGACCCATGCCGTTGAGGCCTACGCCCGCAACGTGGCGATGTCGCTTGTCACCTCCCTCAACTACGAAGGGGTGATGGGCATCGAGTTTTTCTATGGGCCCGGGGGCCTGCTGGTGAATGAGGTGGCCCCCCGGGTGCACAACTCCGGCCATCTCACCCTGGAGGCCTGCCGCACGAATCAGTTTGCCCAGCAGGTGCGCATCGTCGCCGGGTTGCCGATGGGGCTCACCGATCCCAGCGTGCCCGGCGCGCTGATGGTGAATCTGCTCGGCTATGAACCCCCGGAGGGAGCCGCGGCGAGCGTCGAGCACAGGCAGCAACGGGAGGCGCTCGAGGCGCTCGAGGGAGCTCAGTTGCACTGGTATGGCAAGGCCCCCAGGCTGGGCCGCAAGCTGGGCCACATCACCTTTGTGCTGATGGCCGATGGCCCCGAGGCCAGGGAGGAGGAATGCCAGCGAAGGCTCGCCCAGGTGCGAGCGGTGTGGCCCTGGCCTGAGATGGGCTGATCCGACGTTAAGTCTGCAGATATCGCCTAGGATTTAGGGGAACTGCTGTGTTGGTGACTGCCTTTCACAGTTTTCTGATCTGACTCCTTTTCGACATGGGGAGTCTGCGGCGACGGCAACGTACACCGGCCTAGCAGCCGGAAATGAAGCCCCGCTCTTGAAGCCCCTTCTGGTTCTGCCAGGTCGAACACTGGGGCAAGACGGCACAGCGGTTCACCCTTTTTCCCCACATTCCTCACAAAAGTGTCAGCCAGCCCACGGCTTCAGGAGGCCGGGTGCAGCAGCTGATCCAGCCGCTGTTGCAACGCCTCTCTGCTGAGGCTGGTCACCACAAACACCTCCTGGGCCGTGCTTGCCCGGCGGGCATTCACCTTGTGCCCACCCGTGATCGGTGTGGACACCCGCAGGGACAACTGAGCGGAACGGCCCCGCACCCGGCTGATCACCGCGGGCGTCACCGTGCTGATGCCCGGATCCTCTGCCAGCTGCTTCAACAGGGGGATCAGACCCTCGATGTAGGTGCTGTGGGTGATCACCACACGGCCCATGGTCAGCTGATGTCCAGTGGCGCCATGGTGAGCCCCTCGGCCCCGAGTTGCTGGTGGTAGAGCTCCCCCTGCTCCTTTGGCCCACTCCAGACCACCGCAGATCCCTCGCCATCGATCCGGTGGGCCAGCTTCCAGGCCTGATCAGGGGTCATGCCGGGGATGTAGCGCACCAGCACCTGCACCACATGCTCGAAGGTGTTCACGTCATCGTCGAGCACGATCACCCGCACGTTGGGGTAGGGCGCCTGCAGGCCCGAGGTCTTGACCTGCCGTTCCGGAGTGGTGAGGGGAGAGCGGGACATGGCGATGGCGCCCTGGGGCGAGGTCGGTGCGGGGACTTTAGGTAAGCTTGCCGGAGTGACATGATCGCTCCCATGCTGATCACCCTTGGTTGGGCTGCCCTGGCTGCCAGCTTCACCTTTTCGATCGCGATGGTGATCTGGGGACGCAATGGTGACAACACCCTCAATTTCTGAGGTTCTTCCCCCCACCTCCACCCTCCTCGCCGCCCTGGCCTCTGGCCTGCTGCTCTTTGTGAGTGCAGGAGTGATCTACCTATCCGCCGTTGACTGGCGGGACCGACGGCGTCGCCGGGCTGAGACGGATCGCAAGCGTTGAGTCCGGCCGTGAGTGTGTCCATCCATCTTGCCCCTGGGATCTGGGAGCGGGCCTCCCACCTGCTGGCCCTGCCCCCGGAGGCCCTTCCTGCTGAGCCGGCACCCCTTCCCCAGCTCCTGGATGAGCTGGCCCAACTGCAGCGGCACGACCTCAACAATTCTGGCGCTGCTTTTCCTCAGCAGGTCTTTCTCGAGCTGGGCACGCGCTTGTTGGTTCGGGACTGGACGCCCAGCGAGCGTGAGCTGCTGCGAGCGAGCGCCGATCAACGGCGACGGGAGCTGGTGGGGGACACGGTGACCTACGTGGTGAACCGCAACCTCAACCCCAGTAACCACTGTGTGCTGCACTGCAATTTCTGTGCGTTCCGCCGGTCGGAGGGAGAGCCTGGAGCCTTTCGCATCAGCCGCTCTGAGCTCCGAGACCGGGCCGCGGAGGCCCAGGCCCTAGGTGCCACGGAGGTGTGCCTGCAGGCCGGCCTGGATCCCGAGGCTCACCACCAGGGCAGTCATCTGGAGTTCGCCGCCTCCCTCCTGAGCGACCTGAAGGAGGCTGCTCCGAGGCTCCACCTGCACGGCTTTTCCCCCCAGGAACTGCTCTTCATCTGCCAGCAGGACCAGCTTCCCCTGAGCAGGGTTCTCGACACCCTGCGCCAGGCCGGGCTGGGCTCCGTTCCCGGAACGGCGGCAGAAGTGCTTTGTGCCCGGGTACGGCGCCTGATCTGCCCTGAAAAACTCTCCGCCCAGGCCTGGGTGGCGGTGATCCACCAGGTGCATTGCTCAGGGCTTCCCACCACCAGCACCCTGCTGGCTGGCCACGTGGAGCGCCCCACTGAGCAGCTGGCTCATCTCTGCACCCTGGCGGCCCTGCAACAGCAGGCCTGGGCCCATGGCCAGCCTGGCTTTACGGAATTTATCCTCCTGCCCTTCGTTGGCGCTTCCGCACCGGCTCCCCTGCGCGCCAGAGTGGGTCGGGATCAGCCCGACCCGGAGGCCATGCTCCGCCTCACGGCCCAGGCGCGCCTGCTCTTGGGCCCCTGGATCCGCCATCACCAGCCCAGCTGGGTGAAGCTCACCCTGCCGGTGGCGGCCGAAGCCCTGGATTGGGGTTGCGACGATCTGGGGGGAACCCTGATGGAGGAGCACATCAGCACAATGGCTGGCGCTGCAGGCGGCACTAGCCAAAGCATCACGGCTTTGGAGAACGCTGCCCGCAGCCGTGGACGGCCGGTTCATCAGCGCTCCACCCTCTACGGTGATGCTGCCGCGCGTCTCTGAGTTGCCCGAGCGGATGAAGGTCCTTCCCAGGATTCCCCGGCTCCCCCTTGGCTGCACCCTGGCCACCACCCTCGCGCTGTTGCTCGTTCCAGCGCTCCTGCTTCGTCAGTTTCCCCGGGCGCAGGCGATCGGTCTGGAGCGGCTCATGGCCAACGTGAGCCTGCTGCAGAGTTTCCGGGCCACCCCCGATCGGCCCGTGCCGGCGCTGTGGCAACAGCGGCTGGGGCCCCCCGTGGCAGAAAAACTTTGGCGGTTCCAGACCCTCACCTGGTGGCAGTTCTGGGATGGGCAGCCGGATGCTCAGCCCTATCTCGCCCTTTCTGCCCGCGGACTTCCGGCTGCCATGCTGCGCTCCGTGACGGTTCCTCCGCTCCTGGTGGGCGATCTGGCGATCTTTCCTCCAGATCCGGTCTCCCGGGAGATCTTGCGGGTGCAGCTCCAGCCGCAGGTGCGCCGCTCCAGCGGCCTTCGCCTCCGCTGCCTGCCCCGTTTGGAACGGGATCAGGCGGTGTTCTGGAGACCCTCGGGTCTGGGGGTGCTCCTGGGCCCCCTGGCACCGTTCCTGCAGAACCTGCAGGAGGGTTGTCTGAGTCTGGCGATCCAAGGGAATGGGCTGCTCTGGAGCGGGGAAGCAGCCTCCGTGGAGGGCATGGTGCTCCAATTGCCCCTCGGGGGACAGCCACTGCTGGCTCCCCAGATCGCCCCCCCAGCCAGCGATGTGTTGTTGCAGGTGCAGGGGGGATCCCTGGAGCAACTGTTCTCCGGGCTGCTGGCCCGGGAACTGATCCGCCAACCCCTGGCAGATCGCTACGGATTTGGCCCCCAGCAGCTCTCCCTGCTACGGGAGACCCCATTTCAGCTCGTGCTCCGGCCCAGGGCAGACGAAGCCTTCCAGGCGTCGCTTGAATTGACGGTGCCGATTGGCAACAAAGAAGCCGAATGGAAAGTTGCCCTCGGCCGGCTGGCGGACAGCCTTAGGAAGGAAGGATTCCGTGCCGCCCCAGGAGAGGCCCCTGGATCCGCCATCTGGCAACGGAAGGATGGGGCCGTCGTGGGGGGGTGGCAGTGGCAGACCACCAGCAGACAGCTCCTGCTCTTTCTCGGCCCCAGACCCACCCCGGCCGTGCCCTACGTGCCATCCAGCATCGAAACCGTGGGAATGGTGCTCCGTGCCCGGCCCACGGCTCTGGCCGAGCGAGGATTGCTTCCGCCGGATCTTCCTGAGGTGGTGAAGCGCAGCAACTGGCTCTGGTTCACCTCCGCTCCGGTCCCTGGATTTGGACGAACGGCGGCCCTCAGCCGCCTTCAGGGGTCCCTGGTGCTTCTTCCGTGAGGCGTCGCTCCTTGCGCCTTCGATCAGCGGCAACGGTTTCCTCCATGAGTTCCACAGCCTGGGCGAGCTTCTCGAGATTGCTGGCATAAAGAGCCAGATCCTTGTCCACCCGATCCCGAAGCAGCCCCATGGATTCAGCCGTGTCATGGGCAAACTGCCGCAGGGCCTGGGGGTCCATGGAATCCGCACCCCTGGCTTCCTCCAGCAGGGTGAGCAAGCCAACGGCCATCAAACGGGAGTAATGGAAATCGGCCCGCCGCACATTGGCAAGGGCCTGGCGCACCAGTTCAGGGGCGCCCTCCCCTTCTTGATCAATCCATTGCTTCACGTCCTCCACGGCGTGCGGGCCAACGGAGGCCAGGGCCTGGTTCCGTTGGGCTCGGAGGCTGGTGGCGTCCATGTTGCTTGAGGCACACAGGGCCGCAAACAGGGTCTCCCGCTGCTCCTGAGGTCGATAGCCACGGGTGCCGGTATCAAAAACCTGCACCAAACCGAGCGCGAACAAAGGGTCCGCCTGAAACCCCCGCTGCTTGCTGAGAAGGTGGAGCTCCACCAGCAGCTCATCCACCAGTCGCCGATAGAGCGGGCTGATCACATGGGGGAAGGCGGAATGGAACGCTCTCTTGCTGTCGGCAACAGTGAGAAAGGGGCTCACGCGGAGGCTCACTTGATCAGACGTCAGCGACCTTAGCGGCGCCCCGCCCCTGGGGCGCCGTCCCCCCTGCCCCCAGGTTCGGATGGGTAGGATTTACTGAGTTTGGACAGTGCCTTGCATGATCCCGATCGTGATCGAGGAATCTGGACGCGGAGAACGGGCTTTTGATATCTATTCGCGGCTACTCCGAGAACGCATCATCTTTCTTGGTGAGCCTGTCACTGCAGAGTCGGCGAACAGGGTGGTGGCACAACTTCTCTTTCTTGAGGCAGAAGATCCAGACAAAGATGTATTTATGTACATCAATTCTCCAGGCGGCTCTGTTTACGATGGCCTGGGGATATTTGATACAATGCAACACATCAAACCCGATGTGCAAACCGTCTGTGTCGGACTGGCGGCCAGCATGGGTGCCTTTCTCCTTTGCGCAGGCACCCCTGGGAAAAGAAGCAGCCTGTCCCATTCCAGGATCATGATTCACCAACCCCTCGGCGGTGCCAGGGGGCAGGCCAGCGACATCCGCATTCAGGCGGATGAGATTCTCTTTCTCAAACAGAAATTGAACCAAGAGCTCTCTGAAAGAACAGGGCAGCCTCTGAGTCGAATTCAGGAGGACACTGATCGAGATTTCTTCATGTCCCCCACTGAAGCTGTTGCCTACGGATTGATCGATAAGGTGATTGATAAAAGGGCCGTACGGCCGGTCTGAACCGGCCGGCCGCTTTTTTCCTTCAGGTCGCCGGGGAGGAATTCGCCGGCTGGTCTGCTTGGACGGCAGTGCCAACTGGAGCAACCGGAGCACTGGGTTCAAGGAAAGGGGTGAACCGTTCCTTGTCTGGAATCTGAGCGAACTCAGAGACAATGGCCCGGAATTCGTCCCCATCGAGGGTCTCCTTCTCGATCAGCACGTCGACAAGGCGATCCATGCAAGCACGGTGCTGGCCCACAAGTGCCTTGGTGTCCAGGTAGCAACTCTCCACAATCTCCCTCACTGCTAGGTCAATCTTGGAGGCAACGGCGTCCGAGAGATCGCTGCGGGTCATCAGGTCGCGGCCAAGAAACACCTCTTGGTTGCCCGCTTCGAGAGACACCGGGCCCAGTTCGCTCATGCCGAAACGGGTGACCATCTGACGAGCGAGGGACGCCACCTGCTGGATGTCGCCCCCTGCTCCTGTGGTCACCTCGGCGTGGCCAAAGACCACATCTTCAGCGGCCCTTCCCCCGAGGGCTCCCATGATCCGCGCCTTGAGCTGGGAGCGGCTCACGAGCATCTGCTCCTCATCTGGGGCGAACCAGGTGAGCCCCTGGGCCTGTCCCCTGGGGATGAGGGTGACCTTCTGGACCGGATCGTGGTTGCGCACGAGGGTGCCCACGAGGGCATGGCCTACTTCGTGGTAGGCGATCAGGCGCTTGCTGCGCCCATCGGTGAGGGGTTTACCCTCCATGCCGGCGATCACGCGATCCACCGCATCGTCGATCTCACCGAGGGTGATGGCCTCCTTTCGACGTCGGGCCGTGAGAATCGCTGCTTCATTGAGAAGATTGGCCAGATCGGCACCCGTGAACCCAGGCGTGCGCCTCGCGATGGCTTCAAGAGACACATCCGGAGCGAGCTTCTTGTTGCGGCTATGAACGTTGAGGATAGAGAGCCGGCCCTTGATGTCAGGGGCATCCACACTCACCTGGCGATCAAAGCGACCGGGCCGCATCAGGGCCGAGTCGAGCACATCAGGCCGGTTTGTGGCGGCGATGATGATGATGCCGCTGTTCCCTTCGAAACCATCCATTTCAGTGAGCAGCTGATTGAGGGTCTGCTCCCTTTCATCATTGCCACCACCGATGCCGGCTCCCCGCTGTCGGCCGACGGCATCAATCTCGTCGATGAAGATCAGACAGGGGCTGTTCTCCTTGGCTCTCTTGAACAGATCGCGAACGCGACTGGCACCTACACCAACGAACATCTCCACGAATTCTGATCCGGAAAGAGAGAAGAAGGGCACCCCTGCTTCTCCAGCAATGGCCTTGGCTAGAAGGGTTTTACCGGTGCCGGGAGGGCCAACCAGCAGAACACCCTTGGGAATCTTGGCGCCAATGGAGGTGAAACGCTCGGGTGTTTTCAGGAAGGTGACCACTTCCTGCAGATCCTGCTTGGCCTCCTCCACCCCGGCCACATCCTCGAATTTCACGCCGGTGTCGGCTTCCATCAGGAAGCGAGCCTTGGTTTTGCCGAATTGCATCGCCTGGCCAGGACCGCCGGGCATCCCGGAAGAGCGTCTGGCGAGGAAGATGAGGGATCCGATCAGCAGGAGAGGGAAGAGAAGATTGCCAAGAATGCCGATAGCAGGAGGGGTCGGCTTTGGAGCATGAATGTCAAAACTGATCTCTTGATCCTTCAGTTTCCCTAGCAGGTCTGGGGCAATGCCCGGTAGGTCAACCCGCAGACGTTGAACCCGGTTATCAAGATCTGCATCGACAATCTCCACAACGGCCGTGCGGCCAGAATTATAGAAATCAACGGAATTAACACGCCCGGAATCCACATAATCCAGGAAACGCCCGTAGGTCATGCGACCCACAGCCGTATTCGCAGGTGACTTCAGAGGACTGTTGGACAGGCCGGAGCTGTTCCCACTCAGAAGTTGCCAACCCAGAAAACCTGCCACGAGCAGCGGAAGGGCCCAAAGAGCAATGAGGCGCCAGCGCTGATTCATGCAGATGAGGAAATTCTTCAACAAGTGTAAAGGACCTTCCCCGATCGTTGGGGCTGATCCGGGCGGTTGGAGGGCTCAGCCTGCCCGTAGCCAGGGAGTGGTTTGCAGCGCTGAAGCACTGGCGGGGAACATTCCCGACGGCTCCGGGTGTGCGCTGTCAGGGGAGCTCTCGGCAAGCATTTGCTCTGAAAGCAGGGATTCCAACAGCTCCGGCCCATAGAGACCGTGGGACCAGATCTTCACCTCGCTCATCGGGGGGCAGGCAAACGCCAGAATCTCGAAGGGAAACACCACTCTTTCGAGAAAAAACGCGTTGCTGCCACAACAACGCAGGATGACCATCCGATCCAAGGTGTTGCGAAAGGTGCAATCCTGCAGGGCCGGCTGGCCAGGATGCTGGCCCGTCGGGGTGGCAAGGCTCGCATCTGGTCGATCCAATGTTTGAGAAAAACAGAGTTCGTCTCTTATAGCCAGACCCCATGGGTAGACGTTTGTGTGGATGACAACACTTCTTCAGTCTTAATGTTTTTTTGTCCTTTGTCAGAAGGCCAGTGGCCTAAAGCGACCTGAGCGCAACAATCGGATCCAGGGCGGCGGCTCGCCGGGCCGGCACCACGCCAAAGAACAGGCCGATCGCACCTGAAAAGCCGATGGTTGCGATCACCATCGCTGGTCCCACAGTGGCAGGCAGGGGGGTCACAGCAGCCACGAGGGTGACGGCACCCACCCCAAGAAGGCCACCGATGCAACCTCCCAGACTGGAGAGGATCAGAGATTCCACAAGAAATTGCTTGAGCACATCATCGCTCCGGGCGCCGAGGGCCTTCCGCAGGCCGATCTCCTCGGTGCGTTCACTCACGGACACCAACATGATGTTCATGATGCCGATGCCGCCCACCAGAAGGGAAATGGCACCGATGGCTCCGAGGAGAAGGGTGAGACCACCGGTGATGGTCTGCACGATCGAGAGTGCATCCTTCTGGGAGCGCACCACGAAATCATCCTCACGAAGGATGCGATGGCGCAAGCGCAGCAGATTGGTGATTTGGAAGGCCGCTGCTCCCATGCTCGCCTCATCCCTGGCCTCCACGCTGATGAAACTCAGACTGATGCCGTAGGTGGGATCACGCCCGCTGAGGCGGCTCACCATCGTGCTCAGGGGCAGATAGGCCGCCTCATCCTGATTGCTGCCGAAGACAGCTCCTTTGGGCTCGAGGATGCCGATCACCTCGAAGGATTGGTCGCGAATCCTCAGCCGACGCCCAAGGGCCTGGCCCGAGGGGAAGATCTTGTCCTTGAGATCCGGTCCCAGGACAACGACATTTCTTGCCGATTGAAGGTCGCTGTCGCTGATGAAACGCCCCTGGGCGATTTCAAAGCTCCGCACGGACAGGAATTCAGGCGTCACCCCGCTGATCGTGGCTGATGTGGTGAGGGATCCAGCCTGCACCACCTCCAGCAAGGAGATCTGGGGAGCAACCCGCCGCACCGATGGCACCTGTTCGGCGATGGCTTGCGCATCCTCAAGGATGAGAGTCTTCGGGGATTCCAGCCCCTGGCGTCTGGTGTCGTTCCGGCCCGGGACGATGAAGAGCACGTTGGGCCCCAGGGAGGTGAGTTGCTGATCGGCCAGCCTCTGGGCTCCTTTTCCAAGCCCCACAAGGGTGATCACCGATGCATTGCCGATGACAATGCCCAGCATGGTGAGCAGGCTCCTCAGCCGATGCCCCTTGAGGGTGGCAACAGCCATGGCGGCTGTCTCCCTGAGGGGAACCGCTGCTGCCGGCATCGGCGCTTTACACCACGAGAGAATCCAGCTGTTATAGCGGATTCAGACCCTGCGGGAGCTTGTGACTACGGGTGCCTCGGTGCACCACGCCCTGGTGAATCTCCAGGGTGACGATCTCCCCCTGGCGCAGATCAATCGTGGCATTGGCGACACCCACGATCACCGGAATGCCC
The DNA here is from genome assembly GCA_040375715.1 of Aphanothece sp. Taxonomy (GTDB): domain Bacteria; phylum Cyanobacteriota; class Cyanobacteriia; order PCC-6307; family Cyanobiaceae; genus Cyanobium. The sequence continues at coordinate 57,929 of JBEIRX010000002.1, read as the reverse complement.
AGCCGCTCCGCAATCACGGCGACATGGCTGTGCCGCCCCTCCATTTCAGCAATGATTCCCCTGGCCTTCCTGATGGCTTCCAAATAGGCAGCCGTGGTGTCACGCACCACCAGAATCTCCCCTGTTTCCACCCTGGCCGCTTCCTCAGGGGTCTGGGCCAGGCGCACCTTGCCGCTCACCGAGCCGCTGCCGATCCCCATCCCTCGCCCGAGCACGGCGGAAACGATCCCCACTTTCACCAGATCGGTGGAGCCACTCACCCCTTCCAGGGTGCCTGCGGTCTGCACCACCAGATCACCCTCCTTGAGCAATCCCTTCTGCTGGGCCACACCCATGGCAAGGCTGAAGGTGCTCTCTGTGGAGGCCTGCTGGGCGATCAGAAGCGGATTGACTCCCCACACCAGCTGTAGCTGACGGGCGACGGACACCTCGCTGGTGATGGCCAGAATCGGTGTGCTTGGCCTGAATTTGCTGACGTTCCGGGCCGTCGATCCCGTCTGGGTGAGGGGCAGGATGGCCGCAGCGTTGAACTGGCGGGCGATGCTGCTCACAGCCTGGCTGATGGCGTTGGGAATGGTGGTGGCCATCTGACCATCCAGAACCCGCTGGGGGTAGTCCCGCTCGATGCGGCGGGCGATGCGGGTCATCGTGGCCACCGCCTCCACCGGGTAATCACCCACGGCGGTCTCGTTGGAGAGCATGACCGCATCGGTGCCATCGAGAATGGCGTTCGCCACATCGCTCACCTCTGCTCGGGTGGGACGTGGGGACGAGGCCATGGAATCCAGCATCTGGGTGGCTGTGATGATGGGAATCCCCAGGCTGTTGGCCTTACGGATCAACTCTTTTTGCAGCAGAGGAACCTCCTCCGCAGGCATTTCAACCCCGAGGTCACCGCGTGCCACCATCACGCCATCGCAGAGAGGAAGAATCGAATCAATGGCTTCGATCGCCTCAAATTTTTCAATCTTTGCCACCACAGGCGTGCTGGCACCCTGGCCACGGATCAGTTCGCGGATTTCCAGAATATCGGAGGGATTTCGCACAAAGCTCAGGGCGATCCAATCCACCCCCTGGCTCAGCCCAAAGGCGAGGTCTTTTCGATCCTTGGAGGTGAGCGCACGTATGGAGAGCTGAACATCCGGGAAATTCACGCCCTTGTTGTTCGAGAGAACGCCACCCACCGTGACGCGACATTGCAGGCTTTGATTGTCAAGATCCACATTGTCAACCACCATTTCCACACGGCCGTCATCCAGGAGAATGCGGCTGCCGGTTGGCACTTCCTCCACCAACCGGTCGTAGGTGACCGTTGCCATCTCCCGGTTGCAGGGCACATCCTTCGATGTGAGAGAAAATGAATCTCCTGTGGCGAGAGTGATCGGGCCGCGTTCAAAGCGTCCCAGTCGGATTTTCGGCCCTTGCAGATCCTGGAGGATGCCAATGTGCACACCCATCTCATGGGCAACCTGCCGGATTGTGGCGATCCGGTGGGCATGTTCCTCATGATCGCCATGGGAAAAATTGAGGCGAAAGGTTGTGGCTCCGGCCTCAATCAGTGCTCGGAGCATCTCGGGCGATTCCGTGGCTGGGCCGATCGTGGCCACGATCTTGGTGCGACGCATGGAACTGCCCAGGCCTGCTGCTTGCCGGAAACTACCATCCGTGCTTACCGACCCCGGCTCGCCATGGACCTCCAGACCTACCAGGCCCGTGCGGCTCACACAGCCCTTTACCCCGACGTGGGTGCCAATCCGATCTACCCCACCCTCGGACTGTGCGGGGAGACCGGAGAAGTGGCTGACAAGGTGAAAAAGGTGCTCCGCGACCACGGTGGCCATTTCAGTGAAGAGATCCGGGCCGACCTCGCCCTGGAACTGGGCGATGTGCTCTGGTATCTGGCCAGGCTTGCCAGTGAACTCAACCTGGATCTGGCCAGCATTGCGGAGGGAAATCTCACCAAGCTCGCCAGTCGGGCGGAGCGTAACGTGATTGCCGGAAGCGGAGACAGGCGTTGACAATCCAGGCACCCAAAGGGATTCGCATGGCCATGGCGGCTCTGCTTCTGATGTGGCTTTGCCTGTTCCCCTCCGTGGCTTTCGCCGCTGAGCTCAAGGTGGAAGGGGTTCGGCTGGAACCCTGCCCTTCCAGCGATGCCGGCAATCAGCCAGGTCGCTCCTCCGTCGCCTCCTGCTACGCGCTACGCGGGGAAGTGATCAACCCCACCAGCCATCCAGTGGTGGATACGGATCTTTTTGCGGTGATTCTGGACAGCAGCGGCGAGCCCGTGCTCCCGAACCGCACCCGGGTCGGGAGCATCGGCGATGTGCAGCCTGGCCGCTCCTCCTTCGCCCTGAGGCTTGCGGTGCCCGCTGGAACGCCTGGACCTTTCCGCGTGGGTCAGGTGAAAGCCCGGGGATTCAATGCGCCGGTGCGAACCAGAGCAGGATCCGATGTGGAGCAACTCCCCCTTGAACAGGATCTCAGCTGAACAGCTGCTCAGCTGGACAAGATCTGAGCGGCTGAAGGCCCCCTGTTCAGAGCCCTGGGGTCACGGAAGCAGCCAACAGCACCACGCTTTGCTCAAGCAGGGTTTGCACCAGCTGCAGGGCGAGGAAGGCCACGATTGCTGAGATATCCAGGCCCCCAATCGGAGGGATCAGTCCCCGGAACACATTCAGGAAAGGATCGGTGATGGAGGAGATGGCCGAGAGGATGGGATTTCCCCAGTCCAGGTTGGGAAACCAGCTGAGGAGCACGCGGACGATCAACACCAGCGTGTAGATCTGCAGGGTTTTCACCAGCACAGCAACAATCAGCGCCAGTGCGGCCATGGAGAGGTGTAGAAACAACCCTCAGTGTATGGAACCTCAGGCAGCTGTGTCCGCCAGCTCCGTGATGATCTGTGGGTTCCTCTGATCGAAGTTCAGCTGCTCCGGGGGGGCCTGCTGAGGCGAGGCCCCCTGGCCTCGGGCTTCAGGGCGCTGCTCCAGGGCAAAGGTGCGATGGAATTTCTCGCTGAGGGTCAACCAGTAGGAACGGCCCTCGCTCTGACGCTTCCGTTCGATGAAGTTCTGGGCCAAAAGTTCCTTGATGTGGTCGTAGGCGCCTGAGCCCCGCAGCTCCACCAGATCAGATTGCAGGATCCGTTTCTTCAGGGCGATGGTGGCAAGGGTTCGCAGGGCGGCGGTGGAGAGGTCGACAGGCAGCAGCACCTGCACCAGATCGTTCAGCCCCTGGCGCAGCTGCAGGCTGTAGGTCTGTCCGTCCTGGAAGATTTCAAGCGCTGTGTCTCGGTGCGCATAATCAGCCATCAGCGTGATCAGTGCCATTTCTGCATGCTCTGGGTCCAGCCCTGAGAGGCTGGCCAGCTCAGACAGGCTCATCGGCCGGCCTTTGAGATAAAGAATCGCCTCCAGCCGTGCGGGCTGAGAGAGGGCCCCCATCACCTCCGTGAGGGCAAGCTGATCCGCATTCTCTTTTTCTTCCGATGCGGGTTGGGGCTGAAGCGGCTGATCAGCTGTTTGCATGGCCGATCAATGGGGGATTTCCCTGAGAGACACTGGATCTTAACGTCGACTTCCTGCATGACAATGCTCTGCCAGCAAGGAGGCAGAGCAGGCGCCCAGAAACAATCGATAGGCTGGATTATCTGTTTCCTGCCAGTACCGATAGGGAAGTGAGGCAAGAAAAGCGTGCCATTCAGGCCATTCAGCTGGAGGAACCTGCACACCCACAACGATGCGTCCCACGTCGGCGCCGTGGTTGCGATAGTGAAAAATACTGATGTTCCAGTTGGGGTGTAAGGCCGTCACGAACGCCATCAGGGCACCAGGACGCTCAGGAAACTCAAAGCGATAAAGATGTTCCTCCCCTTGCCCTGCCTCCTGGGGGCCGCCCAGGGGTAACCGCCCGCCCACCATGTGGCAGAGGTGGAGCTTGGCCAATTCATTGTCCGTTAGATCAAGGCAGGGAAACCCTGCACCCTCCAGAAGGGCGATGAGTTGCTGCGTATCCTGCCGATCGCTGATCTGCACCCCCACAAAGATGTGGGCGAGCTTCGGATCCGCCAGCCGGTAGCTGAATTCCGTGAGGCTGCGCTGGCCCAGGAGCGCACAGAAGCGCCTCAGGCTGCCAGGCTCCTCCGGGATTTCCACCGCAAGAAGAGCCTCCCGGTCTTCCCCGAGTTCCGCCCGCTCAGCCACGAAGGCCAGCCTGTCGAAATTCATGTTGGCTCCGCAGGCCACCGCCACCAGGGTGCGCTGGTGGAGGGAGCGGGCTTCCACATCGGCTTTCAGGCCTGCAATGGCGAGGGCACCGGCAGGTTCGAGGATCGAGCGCGTGTCCTCGAACACATCCTTGATGGCGGCACAGATCGCATCGGTGTCCACGGTGACCATGCGATCCACATAGCGCTGGGCCAGGGCGAAGGTGTGCTCTCCCACCTGGCGCACGGCCACCCCATCGGCGAACAGACCGACCGCATCCAGGCGCACCCTCTCTCCCTGCGCCAGGGAACGGGTCATGGCATCGGCATCCACAGGCTCCACACCGATCACCTCCACCTTGGGCCAGAGACTCTTGACATAGGAGGCGATCCCCGCGATGAGCCCTCCACCTCCCACCGCGACATAGATGGCATCGGGGGGACTGGACAGCTGCCGCAGGATCTCCATGCCAATCGTTCCCTGGCCTGCGATCACGTCCGGATCGTCGAAGGGATGAATGAAGGTCAACCCTCGCTCCTGCTCCAGCTGCCTCGCCTGGGCGTAGGCCTCGTCGTAGGTGTCGCCATGGAGCAACACCTCTGCCCCGCGGTGCGCAACAGAGCGTACCTTCACCTCAGGGGTGGTGACAGGCATCACGATCACGGCCCTGCAACCCAGTTTCTGGGCTGCCAGCGCCACACCCTGGGCATGGTTGCCGGCACTGGCCGCAATCACACCCCGTGCCAGATCAGCCGGAGGAAGGCCCACCATCTTGTTGTAAGCCCCACGCAGCTTGAAGCTGAACACGGGTTGCAAATCCTCCCGTTTCAGCAGCACCCGGTTTTGCAGACGTTGGGAGAGGTGAGGAGCAGGATCCAGGGGGGATTCGATTGCCACGTCGTAGACCCGGGCCCGCAGAATGTGCTGGAGGTAAGGGCTGGGCTCCGGTGTGTCTCCCAGCAGGGGGGCCACGGGCTCGATCTGGCTCATCCCCACAGTGTGGCAAGTTGTGGACCCAGCCACCAGCTCCAGCCCATGGATGGGCAAAACGTCGCGATCTTGGCTGCCTCTTGAGGCAAGAGTCCTAGATTGCACCACGATCGTGGGTCCTGCGGATGCATCTGAGCGAGCTGAACCATCCCAATCAGCTGCACGGTCTCACCACCGCTGAACTGGAAGCCATCGCCCGCCAGATCCGCGAGCGGCATCTTGAGGTGGTTGCGGCCACCGGAGGCCATCTCGGGCCAGGCCTGGGAGTGGTGGAGCTCACCCTTGCCCTCTATCAGACCCTGGATCTGGATGAGGACCGGGTGGTGTGGGACGTGGGGCACCAGGCCTACCCCCACAAGATGGTGACCGGGCGCTACCGGGATTTCCCAAGCCTGCGGCAAAAAAACGGGGTGGCCGGCTACCTCAAACGCTGCGAGAGCACATTCGACCATTTCGGGGCGGGCCATGCCTCTACAAGCATTTCGGCCGCCCTTGGCATGGCCCTGGCCCGGGATCGCCGCGGTGAATCCTTCAAATGTGTGGCCGTCATCGGGGACGGAGCTCTCACCGGCGGCATGGCCCTGGAGGCCATCAACCATGCCGGCCACCTGCCACGAACCCGCCTGCTGGTGGTGTTGAACGACAACGACATGTCGATCTCACCGCCTGTCGGAGCGCTCTCCACCCACCTCAATCGGATGCGACTGAGCAAGCCCGTGCAGTTCCTCTCCGGAAATGCCGAGGAAGCAATCCGCAATCTGCCGTTCCTGCACGGCGAGCTCCCCCCTGAACTGAAGAATCTCCAGGAGAGCATGCGTCGGCTGGCCGTTCCCAAAGTGGGAGCGGTATTCGAGGAACTGGGCTTCACCTACATGGGGCCGATCGATGGCCACGACATCTCCTCGATGGTGCGCACCTTCCAGGCCGCCCATCGCTGTGAGGGCCCCGTGCTGGTGCATGTGGCCACAACCAAGGGAAAGGGTTACCCCTATGCCGAGGCCGATCAGGTGGGCTACCACGCCCAGTCGGCCTTTGATCTGCGCACCGGCAAGGCCTACCCCTCCAGCAAACCGAAACCCCCCAGCTACAGCAAGGTGTTCGGCCAGACACTGGTGAAGATCTGTGAGCAGGATCCCCGGGTGGTGGGCATCACGGCGGCCATGGCCACCGGAACAGGCTTGGATCTCCTGGAGAAGGCTCTGCCGGATCAATATTTCGACGTGGGGATCGCCGAGCAGCACGCCGTGACCATGGCTGCAGGCATGGCCTGCGAGGGCCTGCGCCCCGTGGTGGCCATCTACAGCACCTTCCTGCAACGGGCCTATGACCAGCTGATCCACGATGTGGGCATCCAGAAGCTGCCTGTGACCTTCGTCCTCGACAGGGCCGGGATTGTGGGGGCCGATGGTCCCACCCACCAGGGTCAATACGACATCAGCTACCTGCGGGCCGTTCCCAATTTCACCGTGATGGCTCCCAAGGATGAGGCCGAGCTGCAACGGATGCTGGTCACGGCCCTCGCCCATGACGGTCCCTGTGCCATCCGCTTCCCCCGGGGGGAGGGGGAAGGGGTTCCTCTGATGGAGGAAGGGTGGCAGCCGCTCCAGGTGGGACGCGCTGAACAGCTCACCGATGGGGATGATCTGCTGATCGTGGCGTACGGATCCATGGTGGCTCCCGCGATGGCCACCGCTGGTTTGCTCCAGGAAAGGGGGGTGCGGGCCACCGTGGTGAATGCCCGTTTTTTACGCCCCTTGGATGAAACCCTGCTGCTGCCGCTGGCCCAGCGAATCACCCGTGTGGTGACCATGGAGGAAGGGGCGCTCGCCGGTGGCTTCGGAGGGGCCATCGTGGAGAGCCTCAGCGACCATGGCATCCAGGCCAGTGTGCTGCGCATCGGCATCCCCGATGTGCTCGTGGATCACGCCACCCCTGAGCAGAGCAAGGAGAGCCTTGGCCTGACTCCTGCCCAGATGGCCCAGCGCATCCTCGAGCATTACGGGGATCGCTTCGGAGCGGTGATCAGCGAGGGTGAACTCCCCTTAGAAAAGCCCTTCATCCTGCGCTGAGCACACAACGACGGGAGGGACGTCAGCCGTGAGGGAGGTGCTCAGAGCACGCCCCGAGCAGCCAATCCTTGAATGGCCCCCATCCCAAGGATGTGGCCCAGGCTGATGGTGCCTAGCATGGCCCCGTGGCTGAGCCCACCGAACAACGAGGAGCTCGGCAGCTGCAGACCCACATTGGGTTGCTTGATGGTGGCTTTGCCGATGGCGATGGCGATCACATTCGCCACGATCATGACCAGAGCGACTTTGGGTGACCAGGACACGGTGGCTGGGGCCATCGCCAGGATCGGAAGAAGCATGATGCCAATGCAACCGCACCATCTTCCGGGGTGGACCAGGCCCAGGACCTCCCCCGTAAGACTTGTTCACCAATGGCTGGCAGGGCGCTCTGCCAGGTGCTCAGCGCCGATCTGAATTCCTTCCGGAGGGAGGGCTGAGGGCGTCTTCCCGCAACTGAATCACCTCCCCGGAGCGCTTCAAGCGGCTGATGGCAAGGTTGATCCGCTTGGCCGTGGCAGGGGCGAGCTGGGGGGCAAAGGCAAATCCCTGGGATTCAGGCCGCAATCCCTGCAACGCCAGGATCGGTGTGGGCCCCACCCCGCTCTGATGGGCCACCGCATAGCTCAGCTGCAGTTCGTCCGCCAGAACCGCATCCGCCTGTCCGGATTGCACCAGAGCGATGGCTTCACTCACCTGGGCCAGGGCCACCACCTGGACCCTTGGGACACCCTGCCGCTGATTCATCTCCTCTAGGAGGTTGGCGCTGATGCTGCCCGGCCGCACCGCCACCCGACGCCCCCGTAGATCCTCCAGATCCTGAAACGTCTGGGAGGAGCGTTCGCGGGTCTCCTCCACCACATGAACCGTGAGGAAACCCACCAGCAGGGATGCGGCGACAATGCGCATCAGATAGGCCAGCAACACCAGCAGGTGGCCCCGGGTGGTTTCCACGATGGTGTTGCTTCCAGGGCCTGTGGCCAGGATCTGAAAAATCCTCGCGAAGCTGCGCAGCGCGCCTAGCTTCGCGGTCTCCGCCGAACGTCCATGGGCCTCCACCCGCCAGGTGAGCAGGCTGAGGAGACCAATCAGAAGCAGAAACCCCCCCAGCAAAAGCAGCAGGGAGGGTCCGAGCAGACTGCGGAGGAAGGCTTTCCCCAGGTCCAGCCGGGACTGCAGGGCTAGGACGGCAAGACCATCCTCCTGAAAGGGCAGAGAAAAGGAGGTGGTGGCCAGCCGTTCCGGAGAGAGATTGATGCAGCCGACGGCCACATCCACATCGTTGCGGCGGGTGGCCTCAAGGAGAAGGCGCAGGTTGGGCCAATCCCGCAGGGTGTAGGGGATGGATTCCTCCGTCGCCACCCTGCTCCAGAGGTCCACGGCCAATCCCTTCCAGGCGCCATCCTGCCGGTAGCTGCAGGGCTCGGCTCCACGCACCACCCCCACCCTGAGCACCCTGGCTGGATCCTCGGCCCAGGCGGCAGGCCCGAACAGAGCCATCAGCCACAGCCCAGGCAGCAAAGCCACACCCCACCATGCAGAGGACCTCCTGGCGGCAGGAGTGGGCCGAGCCCTTAAACCAACCCGAAGGATCACGGATCCTCCTTGTGGGAGAGGAATCCCATCAGCACCAGCAGATTGCTCAGGGTGAGGAAGGCCTCGGCACCGCCGTGAAGCCCATCCACATTGGCGAGCAGGTCGTCGTATCGCAGCTTGGCCACAATCGATGCCGCAATGGTGACGGCCACAAAGAGCAGGGTGAGCTGAAAACCTCGCAGCGCCAGCCGCGGGAAGGCACGCACCCTGGAGGCCCAGAAGAGGAAGGCCAGATAGGGCAACAGGGACAGGACGAAGAGGGGACCGGGATCCAACCCAGCCAACCCGCTCAGGGGAGGAAGACTCCCAGGAACAGCTAGGGGCATGCATCCTCTGGCGGGAGAGTCCGGGCATCAGCGCGTTTTTGCTGCCGCAACAACCACCAGGCTGCGGCGGCGAGGGCTCCATTGCCCACAAGGGTGCAAGCCGCCTGGAGCACCACCAGCCCTTGCAGGGCAGGGGCATTGTCAAAGACATGCCAGGTGCAGGCGGCCATGGCGCTCACCAGGGCAGGAACCATGGCCAGGGCCAGCCAGATCCAACCCGGTTCGCGGCGCCATCGCCCGTAGGCCTGAACGGCGAAGATCGCCAGCAGCCACTCCAACACGGAGGTGATGTGGATCCACCAGGTGCCGAGGGAGAGGGCATGCATCGAGGCGCTGGCGATCGTCTGGTGATTGGCAACAATTCAAGCAAGCCGGCCCCTTAACTTCAGGCAGCGGCGAGAGGGCCATGGCACGGAAGGGAACGGCACGCCGACCCATGCTTTGCGGGTATTACGGCGAACACAATCTCGGCGATGATGCCCTTCTCGAGGTGCTGCTCAGGGAACTTCCAGCCACCTGTGTGCCCCTGGTCACCGCCCATGATCAGGCCTGGATTCAGGACCGTTTCGGTGTCGACACCTGCAACCGTCGGCGTCTGCCTGAGGTGATGGCTCGGTTGGGGGCCTGCGATGCCCTGGTGCTGGGAGGGGGAAGCCTCCTGCAGGATGCCACCAGCCTGCAGAGCCTTCTGTACTACGGCCTGTTGATGCTCAGCGCCCGCCTGCAGGGCAAGCCCGTGCTCCTCTGGGGGCAGGGGTTGGGTCCCCTGCGGCGGCCCATCAGCCGGTTGGTGGTGCGCGGGCTGCTGCCGCTGGCGACGGCGATCAGCTGGCGGGATCGGGGGTCGGCCGACTTGGCTCGGCGCTTGGGTCGCCACGACCACCGCATTGGCAGCGATCCGGTGTGGGCGTACCCGCAGCACACCTGGCGGGGGGAGGGTGGACCCATCGTGCTCTGCTGGAGGCCCCTGAAAACCCTGGGCCCAGCGGAGTGGGTGCCCTATCTGCAGGGGTTGGCCGCTCTTGTTGAGCGCACAGGGCGAGACCTGATCTGGCTTCCCTTCCACCGCCATCAGGACCGGGGGCTGCTGCAGAGCCTGGATCAGGCCGCTCTGGTGCCCGCTTCAGTGCTGGCCCGCAGCCGCGAGGTGGAAGTGGACGCTCCGGGTGCGGCCATGGACCTGTTCGCCCGTGCGGGGCTGGTGCTAGCGATGCGCCTGCATGGACTGATCCTCGCGGCGCTGGCTGGCAGCCCTGTCGCCGCCTTGAGTTACGACCCCAAGGTGGCTGCGGTTGCCAAGTCCCTGGGATGCCCCCTGCAGGATCTGGAGGCCCCTCCCCACCCACTGCTGGTGGATCAATGGCTGAAGCAACTCGACCGGCCCCTCCCTGCAGCCCCGGTGAAAGCGCTGATCGAGGGCACTACCGTGCATCGAGAACTCCTGGCGGGCCTGGGACAGGCAGACTCTGGCAAAGGCTTGAGTTAGCCATGCATCCCGAATCCATGGCATGGAAGTCGAAGGAATTCTTATCGGAATTTGATTGAATCGAGACGACTAGGCAGATAGCTGATCGAGTCAATTGTTTGGAGAGTTGTATTTATGAATAGGGGATTTCGCCGTAGCCAAGGACTGGGTTTGCGTTTCATGACGCTTTTGTCATCCTTGGCAGAGTTGCTTGAAGGCGCAGTTCCCTTTGGCAACAATGCGTTAAGGTTTCTGTGAATGGTTTTTCCTTCTTGTGACCCACTGGCAGGTTGGTCCTTACCTTTTCAGCAGTGACGGCATCCTCCGCCTTGGAAGCCTGGTCATTCCCCTGAGCCCTCTACAGCGCAAACTCCTCTTCTGTTTTGTGCGCCATGAAGGCCAGCTCATCAAGCGAGCTCAGCTCTTCGAAGAGGTGTGGGGTCACAGCAACGTCAGCGACGTCAGCCTCGCTCGCGCGGTGCACAGCCTTCGTCAGGTGTTCGAGAAGGGGCCTCTTGGCAGTGGCGTGATCAGCACCACCTATGGCAGTGGCTATGTGTTCTCCGCCCCGGTGCAAACGGTCTGCGAAAAGGCAGCTGAACCCCAGGGGGAGGCCTTTTCCGCGCCAAGCCCCCTTGCGCTGGAGTATTACTTTGAAGCCAGGGTTTCATCCCGGCACTTTGATCCCATTCAGCTCGGACGTTCCCAGGAGCTCCTCCAGCGATGCCTGGAGACCTCGCCCACGTTCCTTGAAGCGATTCTTTTTCTCGTTTCCGTCCAGCTCAACCGTTGCCGCTGGGGACTGTTGGAGAGTCAGATGGTGGGCACGGAGGTGGAAGGCCTGCTCCATCGAGCCGAACAGCTCGGTGCAGCAGCAGAGGACATCCTTCCTCTAAGGGCTGAAATCCTTTCTCTTCTGCATTGGCAACCCACCCTGGTGGAGGACACCTTTGGGAGCTGGTTGCCCGCCAGGCTCGGGTACGGCATCCCCATGCTCAGCTGGGTGCGCCATCTCCTGGCCTGCGGACGGGCGCGGGAAGGTCTGAGCCTGCTGGAGCCCCAGCTGGATGGGGTGCTGCCCATGGGATGGACCCTGGCCGCACAACTGACCTTCCAACTGGGAGAAACGGAAGCGGCCATGGAGATGCTGCGGGGGCAGATCCGGATCGATGGCTCCCTGCCCTCCAGCCACCTCTTGCTCGCCGTGCTGCAGGCGTTTTCAGGAGACAGGGGCGCTGCCCTGACCAGTCTGGAGAGGTGCCACCAGCCGGGTCTGCCTTTCCATGGGTTCCAGGCCGCCGTGGGGTATGTGCTCGCACGGGTGGGGGAAACGAAACGGGCCGAAGCCCTTCTCCATCGAGCCAGCGTGCAGAAGGGCCATCCCCCTGGGATGGCCAGCCTCTGGGGGCTATGCGCCCTGTTACTGGGGCAGGAGAGCCAGGCAGATCATTTTTTTCAGCGGGCAATTGCGCAACGTTGCTACCAGGCTCCTTTTGTGGCCCGGAGTCCTCTGCTCGCGCCGTATGAAGGGGCACCGGCCGTGAAAACCTTCCGAGAGCAGATGGCGGCGTTCTTCCCCGCCATCCCAAGCCGCATGCCCCAGAACAAGCTCGGCATCCCCTCCCGTTGAGCGGAGAGCACTGGCTTGCTCAGTCGGCCTGGAGCGCGTTGAGCGCCTGGAGCACTTCCTGGCTGTGATGCAGGGGGCGAACAGCAACCCATCGGGCCCTCAGCACACCCTGGGGGTCGATCAGGAAGGTGTGACGCAGGGCTGAAGGGGCCAGCCACGACCCGTAGAGGCGGCTCACTGCTCCCCGGGGATCGGAGAGCAGGGGGTAGGCCAGCCCTTCCTCTCCACAGAACGAGCCATGGCTGTCGAGGGCATCGGTGCTGATGCCCACCACTTCGGCCTGGCGCTGGTGGTAGGCCTCGAGATCCCGCTGAAAACCCCGGGCTTCGAGGGTGCACCCCGAAGTGAAATCCCTGGGATAGAAATACAACACAAGCGTTTCATGCCGTGCAGGACAATCTCTGGTGATTGGCTCTCAGAGTTTGGCGAGGTTCACGCCCAGGTCCTTGGCATAGGCCCCCAGACCACGTTTCTGGATGGTTTTCAGGGTGCGGGTGGATACCCTCAGGGTCACGTAGCGCTGGCCCTCCGCCCACCAAAGACGCCGTTTCTGCAGGTTCACCTGCTGCAGCTTTTTGGTGCGCACATGGGAGTGGCTCACAGCCATGCCGTTGTTGGCGCGTTGACCGGTGAGAGCGCAAACGCGTGACATAACCATCGCACCTATAACTGAAGCGACCTTATCAAATCACGGGTCCAGGACGGCTCGCAGCGCAGAAGACGCACGCCGCTCCACTGATCGAACGCGAGGGAATCCTCAGCACTCCAGCCCACTTGCAACAGATCCGGAGGTTTGTCGGCCGAGGGCCAGAGCATCCGCAGCAGACCGGCTCCGCTCTCCAGCCAGAGCACCTGCTGGGACCCACTCCATTCCGCCCTCAGAAGCCGTGCCGGAAGGCCACCGTTCTCCATGGTTTTCAGACACTCAGGCCGCACTGCCAGCTGCCGACCATCAAGGGGGGGGAAGAGATTGATCGCCGGACGGCCGATGAAGCTTGCCACGAAGCGATTGGCTGGATTGTGGTGGAGTTCCCGCGGCTCCCCAACCTGTTGCAGTCGACCCTGCTCCAACACAGCGATGCGATCTGCTAGACCAACGGCTTCCTGTTGATCGTGGGTGACATACAGCACCGGATGACCGGCACTGGTGAGCAGGCGTCGCAAGTCGGGGCGCAGTTCCTCCCGGAGCTGGGCATCCAGATTGCTCATCGGCTCATCCAGCAGCATGATCCGCGGCTCACGCAGCAGGGCCCGACCGAGGGCCACCCGCTGCCGCTGCCCCCCGGACAGCTGGGCCGGGCGGCGCAGACGCAAGTCCTCCAGCTGCAGCAGGGCCAGGATCTGGGCCAGCCGCTCCTCCCGCTCGCTCGCGGGCACCCCCCGGACCTTGAGGCCCAGCGTGAGGTTCTCCGCCACCGACAGATGGGGATAGAGGGCATAGCTCTGAAACACCATTCCCACCCCCCTATGGCCGGGATCCAGCTGGCTGATGTCCACGCCATCCAACAGGATCGTTCCCGAGGAGAGCGCATCCAGACCGGCCACCAGCCGGAGTGTGGTGGTTTTGCCGCATCCGCTGGGCCCAAGCAAGGCCACACATTCACCGGGGGCCACCGCAAGGGTGAGGTCCTCCAGCAGGGTGCGCCCCCCCACCTGGCGCGTCAGGCCATCGAGCCGCAAGCCCTTCATCCTTTCACCGCTCCCTGGGTGAGGCCACTCACGATCCAACGTTGGAAGACCAGCACGAGCACGACCAGGGGCAGACTGCCAAGCACCGTGGCCGCCGCAAACGGACCGTAGGGCACCGTGAAGACCGACGAGGAGGCGATCCGCCCCATGGCTGCCGGCAGGGTGAGTCGATCACTGCGGCTCAGCCAGGTGAGGGCGATCGGGTATTCGTTCCAGCTCGCGAGAAACACCAGCAGTCCGGTGCTCGCCACCGCAGGAGCCAGGAGCGGAGCAACGATCAGGCGGAGCCGCTGCAGGCTGTTCAGCCCATCCAGACGGGCAGCATCCTCCAGCTCCCCGGGCAGATCATGGATGGCGGCGCGAAGCAGAAGGATCGCTAGCGGCAGCGCAAGGGCGGTGTAGGGGAGGCTCAGGGCCAGCAGGTGGTTGGCCAGTCCAAGCCAGCGCGCCAGCTGGAGCAGGGAGAGGAAGAGCAGCACCGTGGGGAACAGGGCCGCCCCGAGAAGTCCGGCGCTGATCACAGGCTGCAGTCGGCCCCTCACATGATGCAGTCCATAGGCGCAGGGCACCGCCAGGAGGAGGGTGAGCACGGTGGTGACCAGTCCAAGCAGCGCTGAATTGAGGAGCACCTGTGCCAGGGAGGGATCCCCCTGCAGCACCTGGCGATAGTTCGCCAGGGTCCAGATGGAGCCTGGCGAGGCAGATGGGGCCCCCACCAGCACATCCCCCACCAGAAAGGAGGTGCGCAACTGCCAGAGCAGGGGTCCCAGACTCCAGAGCAGGAGGAGAGCGCGCATCATCGCTGCACACTTCGACGCCGGGTGCCGCCCAGCCAGAGGAGGCTGAGAGCCAGCACCATCCCAAAGGTGGCGAGCATCAGGGTGGCGCTATAGCCGAAGTCCAGAAAGCGCATGGCATGGAGATAGGCATACAGGGCCAGACTCTCCGTGCTGCCCGCAGGCCCTCCTCCGGTGAGGATCTGGATCAGATCAAACACCCCGAAGGCCTGGGCCAGGCGGAACAGCAGGGCCAGGGTCACGTAGGGGGCAAGAAGGGGCCACTGCAGCTGTCGGAGCAGGGCCCAGTCTCCCGCTCCTTCCAGGCGCAGAGCCTCCTCCAGATCCCGGGGGATGCTCTGCAACCCGGCAAGGAGAATGATGGCCACGAAGGGGGTGGTTTTCCAGACATCGGCCAGAACGGTGAAGCACCAAGTGGTGCCCGGAGTGGAGAGGAATGGATAGGTGCGCCCCAGCAATTGCTGAAGCACGGCATTGATGGGGCCATGGGGATCGTTGAGGATCCAGCGCCAACCCAGTGCCATCACCGTTCCTGGCAGCGCCCAGGGAATCAGCACCAGCGCACGCAGCAGACCCCGGCCCCTGGAGGGTCTGTTCAGAAGCAGGGCCATCAGGAGGCCCAATCCCAGCTCCAGCAGTACCGATACGCCGGCAAAACGCAGGGTCTGCAAGCTGTCCTGCCAGAACCGGCCGTCCTGCCACAACCGCTGCCAGTTGGCTCCGCCATTGGGAACGGCCTTCAAGCCCGTGAGCAGGGAGCTGGCATGGAAGCTGAGCCAGCCATAGTGCATCCAGGGCCAGAGAAAGATCAGGCCCATCAAGGCCAGGGCCGGCGCCATGTACACCAGAGGAATCCAGCGCGCTCTCATCGGACTGCCTGGGAACCGGCGGCGCGCACGATCAGCTCACTCTGCCGTTGTGCCCTGCCCAGGGCGAGCTCAGGAGGCTGGGCTGACGTGAGGAGGCCGTTGATCTGACGTTGCAGCACATCGCTGATCTGGGCGTACAGGGGGGTAAGAGGACGCACCAGGGCACTGTTGAGGGCCTCTTGCTGAACGTCAAGCAACGGATGGCGGACCCTGAGGTCGTCGTCGTCATAAAGGGATTGCCAGGTGGGGGCATAGCCCTGGCTGAGCACCAGGCCTTTCTGCACCTCTGGGCCGGTGAGCCAGCGAATCACCTCTGCAGCGGCCTGGGGCCTGGGACTGCCCACCAGCAGGGACAACCCCCAGGTCCCCAGGGTGCCGCCCCCTGAATGGCCCGGTGCTCCAACCAAGGGCGTGACAGCCACCCGTCCGTTGACAGGACCCTTCTGCTGCTGCATCAGATCCCAGGCATAGGGCCAGTTCCGCAGAAAGGCCGTTTGCCCGGCGCTGAACAGCTGGAGGGCATCGTTCTCTGCGAAGTTGGCCACTCCCGGGGGGCTGATCCCCTCTCGCACCAGATCCACCAGCCAGCCGGTTGCCTCAAGGGCGGCAGGGCTCTGCAGGTCGGTTCGACCGCTCCGCCCGTCCCACCAGCGGGCACCAAAGCCGTGAAGAACCTCGAGCATCACACAGCTCAGGCCCTCGTACTGCCTCCCCTGCCAGACGTATCCCCAGCGCACCTTGCCCCGATCCTGGAGCTCGCGGGCCATGGCCACAAGCTCTCCGGTGTCTTGCGGCGGGCGGGGGAGAAGATCGGTACGCCAGTAGAGCAGGGCCGTGTCCCCCGAGAGGGGCATGCGCCAAAGGTGGCCGTCGAAGGCATTGCCCAACCTCGCGGCGGGTAGCAGCCCCGCCATGGCGTCATGGCCCAGCAGGGGTTCGAGCGGCAGGAGCCAGCCGGCCGCCACATAGCGGGCGGTCCAGCTGACATCCATCAACAACAGATCAAAGGGGGAATCCCCCAACAGGAGGCTGCTACTGGCCAGATCCGAGAGGGCTGCAGTGTCCAGTGGTCCGCGGGTCACAGCGATCTGCACGCTGGGATGGCGCGCGTTGAACAGCTCCACCGCGGGGGCGGTGGCATCGGCGAAGGGGGCAGGCATCAACACCCGCACCAGATCGACCTGGCGGTTGATGCGGTCCCCAGGGAGGGTGGCCCGGGCCAGCTGCGCCATCAGGATCACGGAGCTGGGCCCTGTTGAGAGCAGTAGCTGAAGCACCCGCCGACGGGAAGCAAGGGAAGACATCGACGGGGTTGCGGAGCAGTGGAGGCCGGGGTTTAGAGAGCCCGCTGCATCAGGCGCCCCATGAGGTCAGTGCTGCGTTGCTGGAAGCCAGCCAGTTGATTGGGTTCTAGCCCACCAACCGCCAGCCGTGCCATTTCATAGATATGGCGGCTCAGATCATCCGCCAGTTGCTGGGTGGGGGAGGCCTCACCGGATCCGCTGGTGAGAATGGCTCCGCTGGAGAGCCGGAGCAGGCCTTCCACAAGGGGATGCCGGCGGTTGATGAGCAGCACATGGTGATCCGGCAGACCCGGGAGACGTTGCTCCATCAGAGCGCCGAGATCATTCATGCGCCGCATCTGCTCAGGAAGAAGGATCAGTGCTGCAGGGGCATCGTCACCGCGAAGGGCCTGCACCTGCACGGTCACCTTGTCATCGGCGAGGGCGCTGCGGAACAGCTCCCGCAGTTTTTCGCCGGCATCCTTGCCGTCCGCATCGCTGAGGTCCTGGGAGGTCTCGTGCAGGCTGGAGTCCAGTTCCGCATCCACGCGCTGAAAGCGAAGCTCGTTGTGCCTGGCTTCCAGCCAGGGGATGAACTGGGCGTCGATGAGGGTGTCCGCCAGGAGCACCTCCGCTCCCTGGCCTTTCCACAGGGCCAGGGCCCCTGCCTGTCCGGCCTCATCCGTGCAGTAAAGGATGCGGTTCGCTGCAGACTCCGACAGACGGGAGCGATAGCCTGCAAGGGTGGTGTAAGTGCCATCCGGACAGACGATGGGGTCTGAAGACCCTTGGGGCTCCCCATCTGGCTGTTGGGATTGGGCGGTCGTTCCGAAAAGAATGAAGGGCTCCACCTGATCCGCGAACTTGTCATCCTCCATGGCACCGATCTTGATAAACGGCGCCACGGATTCCCAGATTTCGCCATAACGCTGCGGATTCTCCTGTTGCAACTCCTTCAGGCGATCTCCCACCTTCCGGGCCACAAAAGCACCGATGGAGCGAACACGACGATCGGTTTGCAGAGCGCTGCGGCTCACATTCAAAGGGATATCCGGTGAATCCAACACTCCCCTGAGGGGCAGCAGATAGCGGGGCACTACCTCTTTGATGGAATCGCTGACAAAGACCTGGTTGCAATAGAGGCGTATCTCACCATTCTCCCAATCGGCCCGGCCCGTGATCTTCGGAAAGTAGAGAATTCCCTGCAGGCTGTAGGGATAATCTGTATTTAGATGCACCCAGAGCAGGGGGTCGCCCTGGAAGGGATAGAGATAGCGGTAAAACTCGATATAGTCTTCGTCTGTCATCTCGCGCGCTGAGTGACGCCAGGGAGCCTGCATCTTATTGACAGGTTCACCCTCAAGCTGCACTTCAACCGGCAGGAAGTCGCAGTAGGTGGTGATCAGGTTCCTTAATCGCGAAGGCTCAAGATACTCCAGTTCTTCCTCCATCAGATGGAGGATCACATCCGTTCCCGGAGCAGACTTCTCTGCAGCAGACAAGCTGAAATTCGGCGAACCATCACAACTCCAGCGCACGGCCTCCGCATCGGGCCTTGCGCTCAGCGTGAGGATTTCCACCTGAGAGGCCACCATGAAGCTGGAATAGAAGCCCAGCCCGAAATGGCCGATGATTGCATCGCCTTCGCTCTTGTATTTGGAAAGGAATTCCTCTGCACTTGAGAAGGCAACCTGGTTGATATAACGCTTCACCTCATCAGCCGTCATGCCGATGCCGTTGTCGCTGATGGTGATCGTCTTGGCTTCACGATCAATGCTGATTTTGATGCGCCCCTCATCCCCTTCGCTGCAGTCGCCAGCCATCGATGCCATGCGCCGCTTCTGGATGGCATCCACGCCGTTGCTCACGAGCTCGCGGAGGAAAACCTCATGGCCCGAGTAGACCGCCTTCTTGATGATCGGGAAAATATTTTCGGTATGGATCTGAATCTGACCTTCTTCCAGAACCGTCATTGATCAACAGAATCGCCAGGCAAGCCTAAATCCGTAGCTTGAAATGCCCCGCCCGCCCAATGGAGGGGTCACCGCACCCCGCCGGCCGTTCAGGGGCGGCGCTGCAGTTCTGGCCGTTCCTCCGGCCGGATCGCCCCTTCTACGGGACACACCTGAAGGCAGATCGCGCAGTCGATGCAGGTGTCGAAATCGATCCAGTAGTAGGCGGTTCCCTTCGCATTGGGCTGCACACCGGGATGGATGCAGGCCACCGGGCAGGCATCCACGCAATCAGCCACCCCTTCGCAGACGTCCGTGAGGATCGTGTGGGGCATGAATCGCAGCAGGGCAGGACGGCTTGAATCCTAGGGATTCAAGACAGCCAGATCACACCCCTGCAGCCCCGCTCCATTGCCCGCCGTTCGGCGTCCTCCTGACTGCCGCAGGGATGACTGCAGAGCTCGGCCGCTTCTCCCTGGGCATGGAGGTCTCCCATCCGGGCCAGAGCCGCTGGAATCCGCCCTGGATCCATCGTGGCCACCAGCCAGGGGCCTGGAGCCGATTCCCTGGTGGATCCGGAGGCCAGCAACTCCTGCAGGGCGGCGATGGAAAAGCCGAAGCCAGTGCCTGCAGCTCGGGAGGGGTCGTCGCAGAATCGGGCCACCAGCCCGTCGTAACGCCCGCCGCTGGCGATGGCCACCGGGGCCTCCTCACCCTGACAGACCAGCTTGAACACCAACCCGTCGTAGAGATCAAAGTGGGGTTGAAAGGTGGGATCAAGCTGAAGGCGAATCGCACCCTCATTGGCGAGGGCCTCCACACTGCTCAGGAGAGCCTCCAGGCTGCTGAGCAGGGGCATCCGACCCAACCACTGCTCCAGTTGATAGAGCACCTGCCTTGGGTCACCCCGCAGCTCCAGCAGGGCGCGGAGGCGTCCCCGCGCCGCCTCTGAAATGGGCAGAGCATCCAGGCCCAGGGCATCGAAGGCCGTGAGCTTCTCCCGGGCCTGGTGACGATGCTCCTCCGGCAGCACGGTCAGAAGAGCCCCCAACAGGGCATGGTGACCCACCAGCAGGGTGGGCCTGTGGGCCGGGCTGAGGCCCAGGCTGGCAACGGCCGTGAGCAGCAGGTGCATCAGTTCCATATCTGCCGCATCCGATCTTTCCCCGAGCAGCTCCACTCCGCTCTGGAGGGTTTCACTGATGCGCAGATCCCCCCCATCCCCGAGGAAGGAGCGGAAGGTGGTGCCACTGGCCCAGAGCCGCAGGGGGCAGGGACGGTGGGCCAGACGGGTGCTGGCCGCCCGGGCGATGGAGGCGGTGAGTTCGGGCCTCAGCCCGAGGGGGGCATCGGCCACAAGCCGCACCAGCTCCCGTTCAGCGATGGCGCCCCCCGCCTCGAGCGTGTCGATCCGCTCGATCGTTGGCGGGGCCACCTCCTGATACCCCCAACGGCGATACACCTCCGCCAGCTGTTCACAGAGGCGCCGTTGGCGTTCCACCTCCCGGGGGTTGAGATCCCGGGCACCGGCAGCAGGTTGCAGGGCCATGCAGGAGAAAACGGACGACTGAATGGGAGCAGGACTTCCTGAAGGGGAGTAGGACTTCAGGCTGGCTTGATCGATGGAAGGGCTTCATCCTGGAGCCGATCCAGTTCTGGTGCGCCATAGCAGGCGCCTGGCAGGGGATGGCAGGCCGCCAGATCCTCCACCATCGCGGGATGCAGGCCTGGTGCACAGGCGATCACCCGGCCGCTGCTGAGATCCAGAGCTTCCCCCCCATAGCCGCTGACCACCCCACCGGCCTGCTCGACCAGCACGACCCCAGCCGCCATATCCCAGGGGGACAGCCCCCGCTCCCAGTAGCCATCGACGGCTCCTGAGGCCACGAAGGCCAGATCCACCGCCGCGGCTCCGGCCCGTCGCACGCCATGGCTGCGGTGGGTGAACCAGGCGAATTCGGCGTAGTTGTTGTCCCTGCGGGAGGTGCGGTCATAGGCAAAGCCAGTGGCCAAGAGGGCATCGCTGATCTGGCGGCAATCGCTGACCCTCAGACGGGAGCCATTGCACCAGGACCCCAGGCCGGGGGCGGCGAGGAAAAGCTGATCCATGGCAGGCAACACCAGCGCTCCAAGCAGGGGACGGCCGTTATGGAGCAGCCCCACCGAGGTGCAGAACACGGGAAACCCATGGGCGTAGTTGGTGGTGCCATCGAGGGGATCCACGCACCACTCCAAGGGTCCTTCGCCATCACAGCGGCCGCTTTCCTCCGCTAGCACTCCGAAGGTGGGGGTGGCCTCCCTGAGCACGTTGAGCACCGCTGCTTCCGCAGCCAGATCGGCTTCGGTGACCAGATTTCCGGCCGTGCCTTTTTCCTTGATCCGCTCAAGGTTGCCGAACATCTCCTTCAGCGGCTGGGCGCCCGCCTGGGCCGCGCTGCGGGCCACATCCAGAAGTTGTTCCAGCCTGGCCTGGGGCAGGCCACTGGCCAGGAAGGCGGCATCAGAGATCGGTCCGGGATTCTCTGGCATGGTCAATCCTCCTCCAGTGGCAGCCCGGAGCGCACCCGGCCTCGGCTGAAGTGGCGACCGAACTGAAGCTCATACACCTCATCCTCCTCCTGGGTCTCCACCTCCAAGGGGGCGATGGCGCGGGCCACACAGAGAAGCCCGTAGCCCCGCCGTCGCAACTCCTGGGAGAGCCCAAGGGCTTCCCGGTGATCGATCTGGCCCGACAGCACACGAACGGCGCAGGCCGTACAGCATCCCTGCCTGCAGCTGAAGGGCAAGGCATCGCCCGCGGCCTCAAAGCTGCGCAGGATGTAGTCCCCTTCCTGCACCTCATGCTGGATCACCCGACCGGTCTGGCGCCAGTGAACGGTGACCGGGAACGTGCGGGTCATGGGCATTCTGGGGGAGCTGTCACCCTGCTACATTGACAGGAGGCACTTCCTGCCGCTGGAGAGGTGGCCGAGTGGTCGAAGGCGCAGCACTGGAAATGCTGTATAGGGGCAACTCTATCGAGGGTTCGAATCCCTCCCTCTCCGTCAAACCGGCCCGAGGCCGGTTCTTTTTTGGACATTATTGTTTTGGACATTATGGGTTGGCACATTATCGCCCCTGCGAATCTTTGACGGGCCAGCGAATCAGCCGAAGCGAC
Source organism: Aphanothece sp. (assembly GCA_040375715.1). Lineage (GTDB taxonomy): Bacteria > Cyanobacteriota > Cyanobacteriia > PCC-6307 > Cyanobiaceae > Cyanobium. The sequence goes on along the minus strand of JBEIRX010000002.1, from coordinate 35,901 downwards.
CACTCACATAATCAAGGGTGGCCTGCTGAGAGGGTGCATTGAAGATCTTTTCCGTCGCACTGAATTCCACGAGATAACCGATCTTCCCTGTTCCCCCTTCCACGGCTTCCGCGTTGTAAAAGGCTGTCATGTCAGCCACCCGCACGGCTTGCTGCATGTTGTGCGTCACGATCACGATGGTGTAACTACGCTTGAGTTCATGCATGGTCTCCTCAATCTTCAAGGTGGAGATTGGATCCAATGCCGAACACGGCTCGTCCATCAGGATCACCTCCGGCTCGGTGGCAATCGCCCGTGCAATGCACAATCTCTGCTGCTGACCACCCGAAAGGGAGAGACCGCTATCCTTTAATTTGTCTTTGCATTCCTCCCACACCGCGGCCTTACGGAGGGAACGCTCCACGAGCTCATCCATGTCCCCGCGATAGCCATTGATCCGAGCGCCAAAGGCAATATTCTCATAGATACTCTTTGGAAAGGGATTCGGCTTCTGAAACACCATGCCGATTCGCCGTCTCACTTCCACTGGATCAACGCGTTTATCGTAGAGATCGAGGCCATCAAACATCACACGCCCTTTCAAGGTGCAGCCAGGAATCAGATCATTCATCCGATTGAGCGCTCGCAAGACCGTGGATTTGCCACAGCCCGATGGACCGATGAATGCCGTCACCCCCTTTCTTGGAATGTCGAGATAGACATTTCTGACCGCTTCGAAGCTGCCATAGGAAATCGAGACATTCTGCAGTGACATGCAGATGTCATCTTTGGCTGAGCTTGTGGAAGTGGAGGCCATGGGTGAGGAAATCATTGGAGTAAAACCGGGTGATCAGATGAACTCAGATGGTCATATTTTTTTAAACCTGGCAAGCCAGCGGGAGAAGAGATTTGCAAACAGGATCATCACCACCAGAATGAACGATGCTGCCCAGGCCAGTTGATTCTGCGGTTCATAGGGCATGATCGCAAAATTGAAGATCAGCACAGACATCGTTGCGATGGGGTTGAAGACACCCTCAGGCCAGAAGGGGGAAAACAGAGCCGTGAAGATCAGTGGAGCTGTCTCGCCGGCAGCTCTTGCAATCGCCAGCACCGTTCCTGTGGCGATCGGGGTAAAGGCGGAGGGGAGGGTGACCTGGGTGATGGTGACGAATCGGGACGCCCCCACGCCGTAGGAGCCAAGGCGCAGATCGTTGGACACCAGGCGCAGACCTTCATCGGTGGTTTTGATCACAGTGGGCAGCATCAGCACCGCCAGCGCGATGGCTCCAGCTAGGGCGCTGTAGCTCTGGCCGAAGAAGAAGCGGGTGGCCACGATGGCCCCATACACGAAGACGCCACAAATGATGGAGGGCACCCCAGCCAGAACATCATTGCCGAATCGCACGAACTGAGAAAACCAGCCCTTGCGGGAATACTCCGCCAGAAACACACCGCCACCCACACCCACCGGAATGGCGATCAGAGAGGCTAAAAGAGTGACCAGAATGGTGCCTAGGATCGCATTACCGATCCCACCGCCTTCACTGCCCGGGGCTGGCGGGAGTTGGGTGAAAAGGCCTGGCCTGATAAGGCTTCCGCCCTTGAATAGCACATAGGCCAGAACAAGAATCAGGGGGAGAACAGAGACGGCGGAGAACACCCCGGCAATGCCGTTGTAGACCGCATTGAGCCTGTTGCGTTGGAGCGAGGGGTTGAAGTAGAGAGTGTTTCGTTGAAACAGCTCTGAAGCCTTGGTTGAATTGGAGAGATTGGTATCCGTCATGGTGGGGCTCAATAGCGGAGGCTCAGACGTTTCACGACCCACTGAGCAATAATGTTCACGACGAAGGTGAGAAGCATCAGGATCAGGGCCGCATACATCAGGGCAGACACCTGGATTCCATCAGCCTCACCGAACTGATTGGCCAACATCGAAGAGATCGTATTCGCAGGGGCCAACAGGGATGGACTGAACTTCATCGAGTTGCCGATGATCATCGTCACGGCCATGGTTTCCCCCATCGCCCTGCCCAGGGCCAGCATCACTCCGCCGATGATCGCCGAGATGGCGGCCGGAAGAATGATGTTGAAGATGGCTCCCCAGCGGGTAGTCCCCACCCCATAGGCTCCCTGCCGCAGCTCGATGGGCACCTGATTCAGGGCATCCCTGGAGATCGCCGTGATGATCGGCAGGATCATCACCACAAGAATCAAAATGGCAGGCGCCATTCCAGGACCCTGGGGAACGCTCTCAAAGAGCGGCAGCCAGCCGAAGGTGTTGTGCAGGGACTGGAGGAGCGGCCGGATGGCGGGCTCCATCACAAAAATGGCCCAGAGGCCAAGCACCACCGAAGGGATCGCGGCCAGAAGTTCCACCATCACCCCGATGACGTTTCGCAAGGGCTGGGGAAGCAGATCCTCCGTGATGAAGATCGCTGTGCCCACCCCCAGGGGGACGGCGAAAAGAAGGGCCAGCAGTGAGGAGACCAGGGTGCCGTAGATCGCTGTGAACGCCCCATATTTTTCATTCACTGGATCCCAGGCTGATGTGGTGAGAAAACTCCAACCAAAGCTCTGCATCGCTTCCCAGGCTCCCTTGCACACCGTGACGAAGATCCCCAGCAGGATCGCCGCCACCATCGCTGCCAGCACAAAGGTGAGCTGCCTGAAACCGTTGTCCACCAGCTTTTCACTGGGCGGCCGGTGACGCAGGGTGAAGGCTTCAGATTTAGACTCAACTGTCATGCTGAGCTGCTTGGGGATCACGGGCACGCTCGTTGATCTTGACAGCCACAGGAACCTGGGGGTTTAAGAGGGGTTTAACGCATTAGGACTGGCAGGTAGCGTTGCCCTTCAGACGCACGGATTGAGCAAGGACATGGGGCGAATTGTGGGCATCGACCTGGGCACCACCAACTCGGTGGTGGCGGTGCTCGAGGGTGGCCGTCCCCAGGTGATTGCCAATGCGGAAGGGGCCCGCACCACTCCCTCGGTGGTGGGTTTCACCCGGGAGCAGGAGCTGCTGGTCGGCCAGGCTGCCCGGCGCCAGCTGGTGCTCAATCCCCGCAACACCTTTGCCAATCTCAAGCGCTTCATCGGCAGACGCTGGGAGGAACTGGACGACAACACACTCACCGTGCCCTACGCCGTGCGGGCCAATGATGCCGGCCAGGTGCGGGTGGTGTGCCCAGCCACCGAACGGGAATATGCACCGGAGGAACTCCAGGCCTGCATCCTGCGGAAGCTCGTGGATGACGCCTCCACCTACCTGGGGGAACCCGTGGAGGCCGCGGTGATCACCGTGCCCGCCTATTTCAACGATGCCCAGCGTCAGGCCACCCGGGATGCGGGGCGTCTGGCGGGAATCTGCGTGGAACGGATCCTCAATGAGCCCACTGCGGCCGCCCTGGCCTATGGCTTCGACCGCAGTGCGGTGAAGCGGGTGCTGGTGTTTGACCTGGGCGGCGGGACCTTTGATGTGTCGGTTCTGCGAATCGCCAATGGGGTATTTGATGTGAAGGCCACCAGCGGCGATACCCAACTTGGGGGCAATGACTGGGATCAACGCATCGTGGACTGGGTGGCGGAGGCCTTCCTCAAGGACCACGGCCTGGATCTGAGGCGCGACCGGCAGGCGCTGCAGCGGCTCAGCGAGGCAGCCGAGAAAGCCAAGCAGGAACTTTCGGGGGTGGCGAGCACGCCCATCTCCCTTCCCTTCATCGCCACGGGACCTGACGGTCCTCTGCACATCGAATCCACCCTGGAGCGCCGCACCTTTGAGGGACTCTGCCCTGAACTGCTGGATCGCCTGCTCCGGCCGGTGCAACGGGCTCTACGCGATGCCAATCTCAACGCGGAATCCATCGACGATGTGGTGCTTGTGGGCGGGGGTACCCGCATGCCCATGGTGCTGAACCTGGTTCGCACCTTGATCCCGAAGGATCCCTGCCAGTCCGTGAATCCCGATGAGGTGGTGGCGATCGGTGCCGCGGTGCAGGCCGGAATCCTCACCGGTGAGCTGCGGGATCTGATGCTGAACGATGTCACCCCCCTGTCCCTTGGGCTGGAAACCATCGGCGGCCTGATGAAGGTGCTGATTCCAAGGAACACTCCGATTCCCGTCCGCCGCAGCGATGTGTTCAGCACATCGGAGCCCAACCAGAACTCCGTGGATATCCACGTGCTGCAGGGCGAACGGCAGATGGCCGCCGACAACAAATCCCTTGGGCGGTTCCGCCTCTCCGGCATCCCACCGGCTCCCCGGGGCGTGCCCCAGGTGCAGGTGTCGTTCGACATCGACGCCAATGGCTTGCTGCAGGTGTCCGCCCAGGACCGCACCACAGGGCGCCAGCAGAGTGTCTCCATCCAGGGAGGCTCCAACCTCAGTGAGGAGGAGATCCAGGCCCTGCTGGAAGAAGCAGAGCGCAAGGCCGCTGAGGATCGCCGCAAGCGGGCCGTGATCGACCGCCGTAATCGGGCGCTCACCCTGGTGTCCCAGGCGGAGCGTCGTCTGCGGGATGCGGCCCTCGAACTGGGCCCCTATGGAGCCGAACGGCAGCAACGGGGGGTGGAGCTGGCCGTCAGGCAGGTGCAGGATCTGCTGGCAGACCAGAACACGGAGGATCAGGAACTCGAACTGGCCGTTAGCCAGCTCCAGGAAGCCCTCTTCGGGCTGAATCGGCGACTGCTCAGTGAGCAACGCAGTGAAGGAGGGCCCCTCCAGGGCTTGAAGAACACCCTGGGCTCCCTCAAGGATGAACTCTTTGCCGATGACGACTGGGACAACTGGGACCCCCCTTCCAGAGGGGAACGCTGGGATCGATCCGATCCCTGGGACGACCGCACATCCCGATCCAGTGCTCGCTTCCGGGAGGAGCCTCCCTTCCGCCCGACGGAGGATCGCTTCATGAGCCGCCCGGAGACCAGCAGGGAGCGTTCCTCCCGCTGGGAACGGGAGGACGAGGACCCCTGGGGGCCCCGGTGACCACCGACCCATGACCAGCCTGGGAACGATGGATTACTGGCAGGTGCTCGGCCTAGAGCCCGGCGCGGATCAGGCAAGGCTGAAACGGGCCTTCCGAGAGCAAGCACGCCGCTGGCATCCCGATCTCAATGGCAATGACCCGGTGGCAGAGGAGCGCTTCAAGCTCGTGAACGAGGCCTATGCCGTTCTTTCAGATCCTCGGCGCAGGCAGGCCTGGGAAGCGGGGGACGACAGCTTCGCCAGCGCCGGAAGCCGTAGCCGGAACGATCCCTTCAGCAAGGGATTCCCGGATTTCGAGGCCTATCTCGATACCTTGTTCGGAGACGGCGACGAAGGGCGTCAAGAGGAGGCACCTCCTTTGCAAGACGAAAGCCGTGTTACTCCCTCGCCTCCTCCGCCACCTCCCGTCACCGCGGTGCAGGCCGAGGAGACCATTGTGGATCTGCTGCCGGAACAGGCCCTGGCCGGAGAACGGGTTGAGCTGGAGCTGTGGGATGGCACGGTGGTGGAGGTGTGGACACCTCCCCTGGCGGGGGATGGCTGGAGGTTGCGCCTTGCCGGGGTGGCCCCTGGGGGGGGCGATCATTTCCTGCACCTTCGGGTTCGCACCGCCGAGGGGCTCAGGATTGACGGCCTGCGGGTGCTTTACACCCTGGAACTCACCCCTGCAGAAGCCGCTCTTGGCTGCCAACACCTGGTTCCCACCCTTTCCGGACCCGTGAGGCTTCGCATCCCGGCGGGCTCCTCCAGCGGCCGACTGCTGCGGCTCCGCGGTCGGGGGATGCGACTGTCGGAGGAGGTGGGCGATCAGATCGTGGATCTGCGGATCGTGGTGCCCTCTCAGCTGAGCGAGGCGGAAGAAGCCCTCTACCGGCGGCTGCAGGAACTGGCCGAGTCCGACCCCGGGTGAGACACTGATCTGGAGCAGACCCTTCCACCTTGGGCCAGAGTGAAGCCAGGGCCATGCACGTGCATGTTCTCCTGATTGATGCCAACAGTGAGGAGGAGCGCATCCATTCCCTTGAGTTGGGGGGCCGCATGGTGATCCTTCTTTTTGAGGATGCGGATGACGCGGAGCGCTACGCAGGACTGTTGGAAGCTCAGGATTTTCCCCTTCCCAGCGTGGAGCGCCTCATCCGGGAGGATGTGGAGTTTTTCTGCGCCAAGGAAGGCTATGAAGCCAGATTCGTGCCGGCGGGCTTCGTGCCACAAAGCGAAGAAGACCGGCTTCTGATCGCCCCGCCGCCTCTGAATCTTGATCGAAGCGAATGGAAGGACGATGACGACGCTGCGGTTGCGGCCACGGAAGAGCAGCGGGAACAGGATCCGGAGCTGGAGGCCTTCCGTCGCCGTCTGGAGGGCCTGCTGTGACTGAACTGAATCGGGGTCATCTGCTGACGGAACGCCCCAACCCCCTCAGCCAGAACCTGGATCAACTCTCCACCGATGGCCTGGTGGAGCTCTTCTGCCAGAACGATCTGGAGCCGCAGCGAGCCGTGCATCAGGCGGCGCCCCAGTTGGCCCAGGCCATTGAGGCCATCACCGAGCGGCTGCGGCAGGGGGGGCGTTTGTTCTATCTCGGTGCGGGCACCTCCGGTCGACTTGGCGTGCTGGATGCGGCCGAATGCTCACCCACCTTCTGCTCCCCCCCAGAGCTCGTGCAAGGCATCCTCGCGGGCGGGGCTCCCGCCCTGCTGCGGAGCTCTGAGGGGCTGGAAGATCTGGCGGAGCAGGGGAAAAGGGATCTGATGGATCGGGGTTTTGCACCAGGAGACGCGCTGGTGGGGATCGCAGCCGGTGGCACCACGCCCTATGTGCTCGGAGGCCTGAGCCATGGCCAGGCCATCGGAGCCCTCACGATCGCCATGGCCTGCGTGCCCAGCGAGCAAGCTCCCATGCCCTGTTCCATCGACATCCGTCTGCTCACAGGGCCGGAACTGCTCACGGGCTCCACCCGCCTGAAGGCCGGCACGGCCACCAAGATGGCCCTCAACATCCTTTCCACCGGGGTGATGGTGCGGCTGGGGAAGGTCTACGGCAACCGGATGGTGGATGTGTCGGTGAGCAACGCCAAGCTGGAGGATCGGGCCCTGAGGATCCTGGCGGACCTGGCTGGTGTGGACCGCCAGCAGGGCCGTGCCCTGCTGGCAGAAAGTGGGGGATCGGTCAAAGGTGCCCTGCTGATGGCCGTGGGGGGCATGGATGGAGCCAGCGCCGCTGCTGCACTGAACCGCCATGGGCCTTCCCTGCGGGTCACCCTGGAGGTCATGGGGTTGAAACTGCCTCCCCCCAGTACGGCGCCGTGAACAACTCCGTACGGCGCCGGGTCTCCAGGGGGACTTCAGCGGGAGGAGTCATCAGCGCATGCCGCAGGGCCCTGTGGGCCGAGCTGGTCGGTCGCTGCGCCCCCACCCGCTCGGCCGCCAGTCGAACGATCGTCTGGGCGAGGGCCGCATTCGCCTGAAGGTTGGCGATCACCATCTCCACCGTCACGGACTCATGCTCCTGGTGCCAGCAGTCGTAGTCGGTCACCATGGCGAGGGTGGCGTAGGCCATTTCGGCTTCCCTGGCCAGACGGGCCTCCGTGTGGTTCGTCATGCCGATCACCGAACATCCCCAGGAGCGGTAGAGCTCGGATTCAGCCCGGGTGGAGAAGGCCGGACCTTCCATGCACAGATAAGTTCCACCGCGATGGAGGGCCCGGCCTTCCGGCATGAGGCTGTCGGCCACGTCCGCCAAGATGGTGCTCAGGCTTGGGCAGAAGGGATCGGCGGCGGTGACATGGGCCACAAGGCCCTCCCCGAAGAAGCTGAGCGGCCGCTGGTGGGTGCGATCAATGAATTGATCAGGAACCAGCATGTCCAGGGGGCGGAACTGTTCCTGAAGGGAGCCCACAGCGGAAACGGAGAGGATCCAGCGCACCCCGAGGGATCGCAGAGCCCAGAGATTGGCCCTGTAGGGCACCTCAGTGGGAGACAAACTGTGGTGGCGACCATGACGGGCCAGGAACACCACCTCCACATCACCGATGCGGCCGAGGCGCAGGGCATCGGACGGCTCCCCATAGGGCGTGGACACCACGATCTCCCGCACGTCCTCCAGGCCCTCCATGGCATAGAGACCGCTGCCGCCTAGGACTCCCAGTCGGGCTGTGCCGAGATCAAGGGCAGCGGAAACGGTCATGCCGAACAAAACACCTGAAGGTTTTTTACAGGACTGCGGGAATCAACGCTGCCAGCGGATGAAGGCCCCGGACTCGAGCTTCAACCAGGGACAAGCGGGAGTGGCCTTCAGTTCAACGAGGGGGCGGCGCTCAGGGTCCAGTTGGGCTGAGGGATGGCTGCTGCGGGGTCCATCCGGCGCCAGCAGGAGGGTCACCGCCCTGGTCTGGGGCCAGGTGCCCAGAAGCGTCAACACCTCAGCCAGATCGGCTGGCTGGAGTGTCTGGTCGGGTTGGGCGGTCAACAGGGCTGCAAGGGAAGGCCCCTCCAGAAGGGCTAGCAGCCGTGGATGATCCTCCATGGCCAGCAGGAGCTGGCGCTGTTCGGCCCACCGCTGCAGCTCCTGCAAGTGGCCATGGTCCCGCTGGGGGTCGTCCCCATCGGCCTGCCAGGCCACCACCGCCGTGGGCCCCGGGCTGTCACTTGCTGCCTCAGGAGGTGGGAGAGACTCCATCAGATGGCCCAGTTTCAGCCGCTTCGTGGAGAGGTAGGCCGCATTGTGGGCACCGGCATCGATCACCAGGGGCACCCGAACATCCACCTGCAGGCCATAGCCATCCAGCCCAGCGATCTTCCGCGGGTTGTTGGTGATCAACCGCAGGTGCTGCACGCCGAGATCACTGAGGATCTGCGCCCCGACCCCGTAATTCCGGAGGTCTGCCGGAAATCCCAGACGTTCGTTCGCTTCCACCGTGTCTAGGCCACCATCCTGAAGGCTGTAGGCCCGCAGCTTGTTCACCAGGCCAATGCCACGCCCCTCCTGACGCAGATACACCACCACCCCCTCCCCGGCAGCCTCGATCATCCGCAGGGCGGCTTCCAGCTGGGGCCGACAGTCGCAGCGGAGAGACCCAAAGGCATCTCCGGTCAGACATTCGCTGTGCACACGCACCAGCACCGACCCTGTGGCCCTCTCGGGGTGTCCTTTCACCAGAGCCACATGTTCGCTGCCATCCAGCTCATTGCGATAGCCGATGGCACGGAAATCCCCGAAGGCACTTGGCAGCAGGGCTTCAGCCTGTCTGCGCATAAAGCGCTCCGTGGCCAGTCGGTAACGGATCAGATCGGCGATGGAGATCAGCCGCAGGCCGTGCTGCCGTGCATAGCCCAGCAGCTCCGGCAGGCGCGCCATCGACCCATCCACGTTCTGAATCTCACAGATCACCCCGGCGGGATACAGGCCCGCCAAACGCGCGAGGTCGACCGCGGCTTCGGTGTGGCCGGCCCGCTTGAGCACCCCTCCCTCCCGGGCCCGCAGGGGGAACACATGGCCGGGCCGGCGCAGGTCTGCCGGACGGCTGTGGGGGTGAATGGCCACCTGAATTGTTCGGGCGCGATCTTCCGCTGAGATGCCCGTGCCCACCCCGTGCTCCGGGCCCGCATCCACACTCACGGTGAAGGCGGTCTGGTTGCTGTCGGTGTTGTGATCCACCATCAACGGCAGATCCAGCCCATCCAGGCGCTCCCCCTCCATGGCGAGGCAAATCAGGCCCCGCGCTTCAGTGGCCATGAAATTGATCTGCTGGGGCGTGGCGAACTGGGCGGCGCAGATCAGATCCCCTTCATTCTCCCGGTTCTCGTCATCCACCACCACGATGGCCTCGCCATTGCGTATGGCCGCCAGGGCATCGGCAATGCAGTCAAAGTGAACCGCTGGCTCGCTGGGGCTGGTCTGGCGCTCTGGAGTGAGAGTCAAGGAATTTTGTGAACACAAGAGCTCAGGCTGGTTTCTTTATAGAACCCTGCCGGAACCGCCCGAGAGCCTGTCCTTGGGGAGCTCAAAGCTGGGGCCCCCTAAGATTCGCCGTTTGCAAGCCAGCGGATGTCGGCAGGGCGCGTCGCGGTGATCGGAGCCAGCGGTTACGGCGGCCTTCAGACCCTTCGTCTGCTGCAGGGACACCCCCAGCTCACGGTGAGCTTCCTCGGCGGGGAGCGGAGCAGCGGCAAGCGCTGGAGCGAACTGGTGCCATTCCTCCCTCTGGACGGGGATCCTGTGGTGCAGGCCTGCGATCCGGACACCATTGCCGCTGCCGCCGATCTGGCCGTGCTCAGCCTGCCGAATGGTCTGGCCTCTCAGCTCGTTCCACCGCTCCTGGCCAAGGGCGTGAAGGTGGTAGATCTCTCGGCTGATTACCGCTACCGCTCCCTGAGCCACTGGCGGGAGATCTACAACAGCGAAGCCCGCAGCCACCCTCGCGATGACGGGGACCTCTGTGCTGAAGCGGTGTATGGCTTGGCGGAGTGGGAGGCCCAGAAGATCGGCAAGGCACGGCTGGTGGCGGCTCCTGGCTGCTTCCCCACGGCCAGCCTGCTGGCCCTGTTGCCCTTTCTGAGCCAGGGGTTGATCGAGCGCAACGGGATCGTGATCGATGCGAAAACCGGCACCTCCGGTGGCGGCCGTGCCGCCAAGGAACATCTGTTGCTGGCGGAGGCCGGAGAAGCCGTGGCGCCCTACGGCGTGATCGGTCACCGCCACACCAGCGAGATCGAACAGCAGTGCAGCCTCGCCTGCGGTCATCCCCTGCTGGTGCAGTTCACCCCGCACCTGATGCCGATGGTGCGTGGGCTGCTGGCCACGGTCTATGCCCGCCTGCGGGATCCTGGTCTCACCGCCGATGACTGCACCACCCTGGTGAAGGCCGCCTATCGGCAGAGTCCCTTCGTGGAAGTGCTGCCCGTCGGCACCTACCCAGCCACCAAATGGGTGCGGGGAACCAACAGGGCACTCCTGTCGGTGCAGGTGGACCGGCGCACGGGCCAGCTGATCGTGATGAGCGCGATCGACAACCTCGTCAAGGGTCAGGCGGGGCAGGGAGTGCAGTGCCTCAACCTGATGGCTGGTCTACCGCAGGAGAAGGGGTTGCCGCTGTTGCCCTTCTATCCCTGAGGGGTGCGCTCAAGCCGCTGGGCCGCCAGGGCCACCCCAAGGGGAAGGATGCGGTGTTCCTGGCGGTGAATCCTGGCGGCCAGGCGCTGGGCATCATCCCCGGGGAGCACAGGCACGGCAGCCTGAACCAGGATCGGCCCGCTGTCGACCTCCGGACGCACCAGGTGCACCGTGCAGCCGCTGAGGCAGACCCCGGAGGCCAGGGCCTGGCCCACCGCATCCAGGCCACGGAAGCTCGGCAGGAGGGATGGATGAATGTTGATCAGGCGATCCGGAAAGGCCTCGATCAGACGCGAGGTGACGATGCGCATCCATCCCGCCATCACCACAAGATCCACCGAAGCCTCCTGAAGGGCATCAATGAGCGCCTGATCCAGATCCTCACGGCTTGAAAAGGCGCGGTGGTCAATCCACCGCCAGGGCACTTCAAGGCGCTCAGCCCGGACCCTGGCGCCGCAGCCTTCGTTGTTCACCACGAGAAGCTCCACGCTGGCCTGGAGGCTCCCCTCTCGCGTGGCCTCCACCAGGGCCTCAAAATTCGTGCCCTCCCCGGAGGCCATCACCCCCAGCCGAAGCGGCCCCTGGTGCTGGGGCCAGGGCTGTGGCAATGGCCACTGGAGTGTCGGCGCAGGATCGCTAGGGTTTGGCACATCCATGAGCTTGGAGAGGGCAGAACACATCCCATGTCCCATCTCACCATCCTCCCCACGGTGCTGCGAGACACCGACCTCCTGGTGGCCGCGCTGGATGCTCTCCAACTCCATCCCAAGCGGGAGGGCAGGGTCCTCGGCTTCGCCGGCGAGATGGAGAAGGTGGCCGTGGCGATCCAGCTGAAGGATGACCTCAGCCTGGGCTGGCGGGAGCAGGAGGACGGCACGCTGGCCCTGGTGGCGGATCTGGAACGCCTGAGCCGGTACACAGCCTTGCCTTCCTTGCTGGCTGAGATCACCCACGCCTACGCCGCCCGCCTGGCTCTGCAGGAAGCCACCAGGCATCTCAGCGGTGCCACGGTGGATCTTGTCAGCTGAATCCAGGTTGGCCCCTCTTCTGAGCCTCGATCTTCGGGCTCCAAAGAACCATCTGGTTCAGGCCAGGCTCCGCTTCACACCGAAGCAGCAGCGCACGGAACTGCGGATGCCGGGCTGGACGCCGGGGTCTTACCTGATCCGCGACTACGTCCGCACCCTGGAAGGGCTGGAAGTGTGGCAAGGGCCGGAGCAACTGCACGCCAGGCGTCTAACCCCCGCCAGCTGGCTCCTGCAGCTCGATCAGCTCGGCCCCCTCGAGGTTCGCTACACGATCCAGGCTACGGACCTCACGGTACGCACCTGCCATCTCAATGGGGACCATGGCTTCCTGGCCCTGGCCGGCGTGGCGCTGGAGATCAGCGGCGCACGCTGGGATCCCCATGAGCTGGAGCTGATCCTCCCCGAGGGATGGACGGCCTTCCTCACCCTCCCCCAGGTGGACCCATGGCGCTGGAGGGCCGAAACCTTCGATGCCCTGATCGACAGCCCGGTGGAGGTGGGACCCCACCGGGAGCATGCGTTCAGAGTGGCCGGGGTTCCCCACCGTTGGGTGAGCTGGGGAGGGGATCCAACGCTGGAGTCCACCTGGCTCGAGGATGTGGAACGGATCGGCCTGGCCTGTTGCCGTCTCATGGGGGAGGAGCGCCCCCCTGGGGATCCCTATCTCTTTGTGCTGCATCTGCTGAACGAGGGCTACGGCGGGCTGGAGCACAACCATGGAGCGGTGTTGCAGTTCAGCCGCAGACGCCTGGCCACGCCCAAAGGGCGACGCAACCTTCTGCAACTAGTGGCCCACGAATACCTGCATCAGTGGAACGTGCGGCGCCTGAAACCTGCCGAGCTGACCCCAGTGGACTACGGGGAGCCGGTCCCAGTCCCCACGCTCTGGTTTGCAGAGGGTGTCACCAGCTATTACGACCTGCTGCTGGTGGGCAGCTGCGGACTCTGTGAGGAGGACGACACCCTCGCGGATCTCAGTGAAGACCTGAGCCGCTATCTGCTCTGTGCCGGCAGGCACGTTCAGAGCCTCAGAGACAGCAGCCTGGAGGCCTGGGTGAAGCTCTATCGGCAAGACGCCTATTCCGGCAGCAACCAGGTGAGTTACTACCTGAAGGGGGCCGTGCTGGCCCTCGTTCTGGATCTGCATCTGCGCCGCCACGGCTCCTCTTTGAGCCGGGTGTTGCGGCTGCTCTGGAAACGGTTCGGGCAGTGGGGTGGGGGGTACCGCGAAGAGAATCTGCTCAGCGCGTTCAGCGACCAGGCCAAGGATCTGTCCACTCTCCTGCCCCAATGGCTCTGCAGTAGGGAAGATCCAGATCTGATGTCTTATCTGCGGGATGTGGGCTTGACCCTTGAGGCAGAACCTGCCACCCAGAGCGATCCAGGGTGGGTGGTGGAAAGCCTCCCGGCGGTGGGACTACGGCTCAAGGGTGTGGCCCGTCACGGTGCGGCGGAAACTGCAGGGCTGGATGTGGGGGATGAGTTGCTGGCCTTAGACAGTCAGCGGCTCCATCACCTGGAGGATCTGGAGCCACACCTGAGTGCCAGGGCCGAGGCTGCCGGGCCGATCCAGGTGCTCTTCTGCCGGGATGGTCAGGTGCGGGACACCCGGCTCACTCCTGCCCCTCCAGGGATTCGCCGGTGGAGGCTCAGGAGGGATCCGGATGCAAACCCGGAAGCTTTGGCACGGCGCCGCCAATGGCTGGAGCTGGTGCCTTGACACTGCCAGCGCAGCTCAGGGGCGTTCTGATGGGGATGGCGGGAGCCACCTTGGTGGCCTCGGGCATGGTGCTCTGGCTGATCCGTGGGGCCGGAGGCAGCCCCCAGACCAGCGGCACACCTTCCCTGCTGGACATTCTCGAAGACGTGCGGCGGAACAAACCACCGCAGCAGCCTTCCGGGCGGCCCGCCCCCAAGGCACCGCCGCAGACCCCCTGGACCTCTCCCCTCACCCAGGCCTGTACGCCTGTGGATTCAGCCCTGCGGGAGAGGCTCCAGGGCCAGCTCGCCGCCCTCCAGAGCCGCACCGTGCGGCTCCGCATCCACCCCAGCAACTACGGCGACCGACTCACCACCGATGCCTTTGGCAATCCTCTGGATCCCACCCCCCGCATGGTGGTGCTCCATGAAACGGTCTATGGCCTGAGATCCGCAGTGAACACGTTCCTCACCCCTCACCCACGGGACGACGATCAGGTGAGCTACCACGTGTTGATCGGTGAGAAGGGCGAGGTTGTGCAAGCCGTTGATCCTAGTAAACGGGCCTTTGGCGCGGGCAATTCAGCCTTTCAGCGGAGGTGGGCCGTCACCAACAAGCAGGTGGGTGGATCGGTGAACAATTTCGCCCTGCATCTCAGCTTGGAGACCCCACTGGATGGAGAGGATCAGGAGGGGCGCCACAGCGGCTACAAGCCAGCCCAGTACGACGCCATGGCCGTGGTGCTGGCGGATTGGATGGGCCGTTATCCCATTGCCGCCGACGCCATCACCACCCACCGGCATGTGGACCTTGCCGGCGAGCGGGCCGATCCCCGCAGTTTCGACTGGAGTGAACTCAGCAGACGACTGCATGCCCTGGGAGTCGTCTGCTGAGGGGCCGCCAGGCTTTGGTCAGATGATCGGGCTGGTCTGCTGCTGGCGTTTGCTATAGATGACTTCGTGGAGGGCTGGATCCTGCATGTACCGGAGGATGCGGGCTGGGTAGTCCAGCTTGCCGTTGTGCAGATAGGCAAGGGTTGCGAGGCCCTTCGCATCACGAGGATAGCCGCTGGCCATCAGCATCCTGCCCTTGGGGAGTTCCAGACTCGCTGAGAGCCGGGCGAATTTGCCCACCAACAGCTCAACATTGTGGTCGGGGTCGAGCAACTGAAAACGTGCCTCCTGGATCTGCTCCGGAGTGGCGTTCTCCTCGAGCAACCCTTGCTTGACCATCTCGCCCACACTCAACTGGGCCGGGCCCTGAGTTTGAAAGAAGCCGCTGCGGACTGCCAGGGGGCTGTCTTCACCGGGCTTGGCGTGTTGCATTTCGTCGAACAGCACCGCTGCGACCAGCATGGGATTGATGTGCTGGCGAGCGCTGTGGCGAAGGATCAGGGGGCGCAGCTCCTCCAGCCGGGAGAGCGTGTGGTTGCGCAGGGGCTGAATCTGATCGAGGCCTTCGGTGAAGAGCTGGGCGATGGCTGGTTGGGGTCCATGCACTCCAAAGCGGCGATTCAGCTCACGCAATTCCTCGGCAGTGAAATCCACTGGATCCGGACGCTGGCCCTCCAGAGGGGAGGACTGACGGGCCGCTTCAGAGCCTGGGCCGACGAGGGGGGAAACAACCGCTGGAGAGCGCACCAGAGGGCCCCGGGCCGCCAAGGCCAGTACAGCACCTGATAGAAGTGCTGTGAGCAGGGCCGAGGGGAGAAGGCCGATCAGGTGTCGCGGGAGTGGAGACATCGGCTGGGAGTCAGTTCGGGAGAAACCCCAAAAGAGTTCTGCGAACATTTGTCAAACCATTATTTGTCCTGCGGGGCAACTGTCCAGCCCCAGGCCGTTCGGTCCTCCCTCTGGCCTACATCCAATCGGGCCCATCAGGCGGTTCAGTACGGTGCATGGGCATGCGCGGTCGTCCTGCAGTCATGTCCACGCCTCCGTCGTCGACTGCTCTCCCACCGCTCAGGGCATCGGAACCCGCCCAACTCTGGCAACGCTTTCAAGCCCTGCTCTGGCACGACCAGGCCCTCGGATGTTGGCTGGATCCCAGCAGGATGGGGCTCACCGGTGAGGATCTGCAGGCCCTCGAGCCCCAGTTCACTGCCGCCTTTGGGGCCATGGCCGCCCTGGAGGCAGGCGCCATCGCCAACTGGGATGAGCAGCGCCAGGTGGGGCACTACTGGCTCCGCAACCCTGATCTGGCACCGACCCCCGAAGTGGGGGCACTGATCCGAGGGGAAATCGATCGCCTGGAAACCTTCGGCCAGCAGGTGATTCAGGGCGCTATCCAGGCACCAGGCGGCCCATCCTTCACCGATGTGCTCTGGATTGGAATCGGTGGATCGGGGCTTGGCCCCGTGCTGATGGTGAAGGCGCTGCAGCCCCAAGGGAAGGGACTCCCCTTCCATTTCATTGACAACGTTGATCCTCAGGGCATCAGTGCCACCCTGGCCAACCTCGGCACGCGGCTGCTCACAACACTCGTGGTCGTGGTGAGCAAATCAGGAGGCACTCCCGAACCCCGCCTGGGGATGGAGCAGGCCCGAACGCGGCTGGAGGCTGTCGGGGGCCACTGGCCCCAGCAGGCGGTGGCCATCACCATGCGGGGCAGCCACCTGGATCAGCTGGCCAGCTCGGAGGGCTGGCTCTCCCGCTTCGACATGCCGGACTGGGTAGGGGGGCGAACCAGCATCACCAGTGCCGTTGGCCTCCTGCCAGCGGCACTGATCGGGGCCGATCTGCGCCGTTTCCTTGAGGGGGCGGCCGCCATGGACCAACTCACCCGCGTAGCCGACCTGCGCACCAACCCTGCGGCCCTGATGGCGGCCTCCTGGTATGTCGCCGGTGGCGGGCAGGGCCGTCGTGACATGGTGGTGCTCCCCTACCGCGACCGCCTGGAGGTGTTCAGCCGCTATCTGCAGCAGCTGGTGATGGAATCCCTCGGCAAGCGGCTGGATCGCAGCGAAGCGGTGGTGCATCAGGGCCTCGCCGTCTATGGCAACAAGGGTTCCACTGACCAGCACGCCTATGTGCAGCAGCTGCGGGACGGACTGGACAACTTCTTCGTGGTGTTCATCGAAGCCCTGGATGAACCCGCCGACATTGCCGCGGTGAATGGGGAGAACCCAGCGGATTTCCTGGCCGGCTTTCTCCAGGGCACTCGCTCGGCCCTCTGTGAGGGGGGCCGCCAATCCCTCACGATCACCCTCGAGCGTTTTGATGAGCGTTCCCTCGGGGCCCTGATCGCCCTTTTCGAGAGAGCTGTGGGGCTCTACGGAGAACTGATCAACGTGAATGCCTATCACCAACCCGGTGTGGAAGCAGGCAAGAAGGCGGCCGCGGAGATTCTCACCCTGCAAAGCCGTCTCGAGGGCTGCCTGGCGGATGGTGCGCCCCACAGCCTGGAGGCGCTCGGCAAGGCGCTGGATCTGGAGAGTCCGGAGCCCCTGTTCTGGATCCTGCGGCACCTCTGCTTCCGCCAAAGCCCTTATCACGCCAGTGGCGACTGGGGCCAGCCTGACTCCCTCCTCTTCCAGAAGGCCTGAGCCCTAGGGCACAAGGTTCACCAGCTTGCCTGGCACCACGATCACCCGGCGGGGAGGCTGGCCTTCCAGCCATTTGGCAGCCACCTCACTTTCAAGGGCCAGCCGCTCCAGAGTGGAGGCATCGGCATCAGCCGGCACTTCCAGATTGCCGCGCACCTTGCCTTTCACCTGGATCACCAGAGGAATGGTGTCTCTGGTGAGGGCGGAGGGATCCAGCCCGGGCCAGCTAGCTCGATGCACGCTCTCGGTTTCCCCTGAATCTCCCAGACGCTGCCACAGCTCTTCGGCCAGATGGGGAGCGAAGGGCGCCAGAAGCAGCACCAGGGTGCGGATGGCTTCCCGGGCCACCACGGGCCTCACCTCCGGCAAGAGAGTGGCCATGGCATTCGTCAGCTTCATCAGTTCGGAGACGGCCGTGTTGAGCTGGAGATCGCCTTCCAAATCACTGCTCACCTCCTTGATGGCCGTATGCACAGCCCGCCGCAAATCCGTTTCTGCGGGTTGGAGTTCTGTGGGTTGGAGTTCTCCGAACGCCTCCAAGCTCTCATCTCTGCTCAGGGAAAGGCCCTGCTCCCTGGCCCCTTCCACCAGGCGCCAGATCCGCTGCAAGAACCGGTATTGCCCCTCCACATCGGCGTCATCCCACTCCAGATCCTTCTCCGGCGGGGCTTTGAAGAGAATGAACATCCTTGCCGTGTCGGCCCCGTAGCGCTCAATCACGGAGGAGGGATCAACACCATTGTATTTTGACTTGGACATCTTATCGAAGCTCACCGTCAATGGCTCTCCATTGATGGGGTCGCGAGGGTCGTTCATGTCAGCTACATCCTCAGGGGCGATATATTTGCCGGTGTGGGGATTGCGATAGGTGAGCCCCTGCACCATCCCCTGGGTGAGAAGGCGATCAAAGGGCTCACTGAAATCCAACAGACCACGATCCCGGAGCACCTTTGTGAAGAATCTGGAATACAGCAGATGGAGGATCGCATGTTCAATCCCTCCCACATATTGATCCACTGGCAGCCAACGATTCACGGCTGCTCTGCCGAAGGGCAGCTGATCGTTCAAAGGATCTGCGTAGCGGAGGTAATACCAGCTGGAGCACATGAAGGTATCCATCGTGTCCGTCTCCCGGCGGGCCTCCCCCCCGCAACAGGGGCAGGCCACCTCCAGCCAGCTGGCCAGGTTCCCCAGGGGAGAGCCCCCCTTGCCCTGAAGGGCCACACCGGTGGGCAGCTCCACCGGCAGCTGGTCAACAGGCACGGGCACGTCGCCGCAGGTGGGGCAGTGCACCATGGGAATCGGACAGCCCCAGTAGCGCTGCCGCGAAATCAGCCAATCCCGAAGCCGATACTGCACGCGGGATCGGCCCCAGCCGGCCGCTTCCGCCTCGGCCACCAGCCGTTTCTTCCCCTCCTCGGAGGGCAGTCCGTCATAGAGGCCGGAGTGGATCATCACGCCCGGCTCCGTCCAAGCGCCACCCGCGAAGGCGGCGGGATCGGCCCCTTCCGGCACGATCACCTGGCGCACCGGCAGCTCGTGCTGACGGGCGAAGAGAAAGTCGCGCTGGTCGTGGGCCGGCACCCCCATCACGGCCCCGGAGCCATAGTCGGCCAGCACATAGTCGGCGATCCAGAGGGGGATGATCTCCCCATTGGCGGGATTGCGCACCTGGGCGCCGATCGGCACACCCCGCTTGGGACGATCCTCATCGGTGCGTTCCTGCTCACTCTCTCCAGCCACGAGGTCACAGAAGGCCGCAACAGCCAGCTGCTGCTCCTCACCGGTGAGAGCCGGCACCAGGGGATGCTCGGGGGCCAGCACCAGATAGGTGACGCCATAGAGGGTGTCGGGCCTGGTGGTGAACACGGTGATGGCCTCACCCGCAGGTGAACCATCGGGGTGCACCACCGGGAAGGTGAGTTCGGCCCCGGTGGAGCGGCCGATCCAGTTGGCCTGCATGGTGCGCACCCGCTCGGGCCAGTGGGGCAGATGCTCCAGATCTGTCAGGAGTTGCTCCGCATAGGCCGTGATCTTGAGAAACCATTGCCGCAACTTGCGTTTCTCCACCACAGCACCGGATCGCCAGGAGCGCCCCTCCCCATCCACCTGCTCATTGGCGAGCACCGTCTGATCCAAGGGGTCCCAGTTCACGGTGGCCTCTTTCCGATAGGCCAGGCCCGCCTCCCAGAACTGGAGAAACAGCCACTGGGTCCAGCGGTAATAGTCGGGCTGGCAGGTGGTCACCTCCCGCGACCAGTCGATGGAGAGCCCGAGGCGCTCCAGCTGGGCCCGCATCTGGGCAATGTTGCGCTGGGTCCAGTCGGCCGGATCCACGCCCCGTTCGATGGCCGCATTCTCCGCTGGCAATCCGAAGGCATCCCACCCCATCGGATGGAGCACCTGTCGCCCTCTCATCCCCTGCTGCCGAGCCACCACATCGGTGATCACGTAGTTGCGCACATGGCCCATGTGCAGGCTCCCCGATGGGTAGGGAAACATCGAGAGGGCGTAGTAGGGCTGGGCTGAATCGCTCTGCGCCTCCGTCCGATGAAGCTGCTGCTCCTGCCATTGCCTCTGCCAGCGTGTCTCGATCTCCTGGGGCCGGTAGCGGGACGGATCAGTCACGAGGGGCGGGAGGGGCGGGAGGGGAGGGCTCTCGGGTCGCGGGAGCCGATCCCACGATGGTGCCACACACGGGCAGCCGCCCTTCAGATCAGCGCACGCAGCAGGGTGATCGCCTCCCGATTGACCATCATCAGCGGCTGATTGGCGCTCTGGCGAACGGCAAGAAAGTGCATGTCCTGCCACTTGATCACCCCTTCCACTTCCTGCCCGCCGCTGAGGCTGAGGTTCACCACGGTGCGGGTGCGGATCAGCTCCTGGATGTGGCGCACACTCGGCAGGGAGGTGTCGAGCTTGGTGGTGCGATTTTCAAAGTAGCTCTGCATAGGATCAGGGGTGATTTGTGGGCCAGGCGGCAAGCGGGATGGAATTCAGCAAGTATCAGGGTCTGGGGAACGATTTTCTCCTCTTTGACCTGCGAAGTCGCTCTTTCGCCAATGGGGGACTGCTGCCCGATCCTGAGCTGGTGCGGCACCTCTGCGATCGCCGCTTCGGCGTGGGCGCTGATGGGGTCATCCTGGCCCTGCCAGCGGCAGTGGACGGGGAGCTGGCCATGCGCATCTTCAATGCCGATGGCTCCGAGGCAGAGATGTGCGGCAACGGCATCCGCTGCCTGGCCCGTTTCCTGGCCGATCGAGATGGGGATGGTCCAGGGCGTTGCTGGGAGGTGGACACGGCGGCCGGCCGCATCCGACCGGAGCTGCAGCCTGATGGGCAGGTGCGGGTGGACATGGGGCCCCCGTTCCTGGAGCCAGCAGCTGTTCCTACCCATCTGCCGGTGGGTCCGGCAGGCCTTCCCCAGGGGGAGCTGGACGTGCTTGGGGAGTCCTGGAGCGTGGCGGCCGCCGGCATGGGCAATCCCCATGTGGTGGTGCCTGTGGCCGATGTGGCCGCCCTTGACCTGGAGCGGATCGGCTCAGCCCTGGAGGTGCATCCGGTTTTCCCGGCGCGCACCAATGTGCATCTGGTGGAGGTGCTGAGCCCCAACCACCTGTCGATGCGCGTCTGGGAGCGTGGGGCAGGCCCCACTCTGGCCTGTGGCACCGGTGCCTGCGCCACCTTGGTGGCCTGTCATCTTCTTGGCCTAAGCGAGCGAGAAGCCCGGCTGGATCTGCCAGGGGGCCCGCTGCAGATCGCCTGGGACGAAAGGAGCGGCCATGTGTTCATGACCGGCCCCGCAGAAGCGGTCTTTCACGGGCGGTTGGCTGACGCGCTGGAGCAGAACCTCATGGCCTGGTTCAGGGAGGAACCGAAGCATGGGGCGGCCCCTGGGCCTGTCCATCCTTCCGCTGAACCCGATCACGCTGCTCCACCCCCAGGGTTGGAGCCCATCGACTGCGCCACGGCCTGCACCCAGGGCTGTGTGAGGCCCGAGTCCTGTCCGAGCGCTGAGGCCCGGGCGAGGGTGGCTGCCCTGCTGGAGGGCAGCTCCCTGGACGATCTGGTGCGACTGGCCAACGATTCCCTCGAAAGCCGGCTGCTGGGACGACGAAGTGAGGATGGACGCGGCGGTGTCTGAGGCCAATGGGCAACGGCCGGCCCTCTACCTCGATGCCTGTGCCACCACGCCCCTCGCCGAGGAGGCCCTCCAGGCGATGGAGGTGGCCTGGCAGCAGGCCTGGGGGAACCCCTCCAGCCTGCACGCCTACGGCCTGGCTGCAGCCGATCAGTTGGAGCGGAGCCGCTGCTCAGTGGCCAGGGATCTTGGGGCAGAGCCGCAGGAGGTGGTGTGGTGTTCCGGGGGCAGTGAAGCCATCCACACGGCGGTGCTGGGAAGCGCGGAAGCCCTGGAACCTGGCCGCCTGCTGATCAGCGCTGTGGAGCATCCGGCCACAGAGGCTGCAGCAGCCAGGCTCGCCGCACGGGGCTGGCAGGTGCAACGGCTGCCGGTGAACCGCCGGGGGCTGCTGCGGCTGGAAGCCCTGGAGCCCCTGCTGGAGCCTCCCACTCGGATGGTGTCGCTGATCTGGGGCCAGAGTGAGGTTGGCAGCGTTCAACCCATCGCCCGGGTGGGGGAGTTGTGCCGGGAACGGGGCATCCGTTTCCATGTGGATGCGGTGCAGATGCTGGGCCATGCCCCCATCAACTGGACCTCGATGCCGGTGGATCTGCTGAGTGGGGCCGCCCACAAGCTGCAGGGCCCAAGGGGGATCGGATTGCTTCTGGTGCGGGAAGGGATTGCGCTGGCGCCCCTGGTCGGGGGCGTGCAGGAGCAGGGACGCCGTGGCGGAACCGAACCTGTGGCCCTCGCAGCGGGGTTCGCTGCAGCCCTGCAGCGTTGCACAACTCGGCTGGCGGCCCATGGGGGGAGCGATCCCATCGCTGAGCTGCGGGATGCCCTCTGGTCTGATCTGCAGGCCCTGCCGGGAGTGGAACTGCTGGGCCCGGACCCGGAGAATCGGCAACACCGTCTGCCGCACCATCTGAGCCTGATGGTGCGGACAGCCGAGGGGCTGCCCCTGGCCGGCCGCTCTCTGGTGAGGGGTCTGGCCCGCCTGGGCGTGGCCTGCAGCAGCGGCGCAGCCTGCAGTGCCCGGGGACCGCAGCAAAACCAGGGAACAGTCCCACCGGGAGCCAGTCCCATCCTGCTGGCGATGGGCTACTCGGCCCAGGAGGCGGCCGCTGGACTGCGGCTGAGCCTGGGACCCTGGCTCAATCCAGGGGAGCTGGGGGCCGTGCCTACAGCCCTTGCACAGGTGATCCGCGAGATGGACGCCTGATCAGCGCCCTCCGGCAGGCGGCCATTAGGGTCATTGGCCGCAGAGCTGCCCACCCGATGCTTCCCTCCGATCTGCGCCAAGCCGAATCCCAGGCCCTGGAAGCCCTCCTCTCTGCCCTTGGGGCCGATGGAAACGGTCGCTGGACCATGGAACTGCGCTTTGAAGGACTGCGCTTGTTGCCCCTGGCTTTGCGTCTGGCGAGCGCTCTGGAACAACGGGGCCGCCCCCTAAGGGTGCTGTTTCCTGATGCGGGAGCCATGGCCCTAGCTCGAAGGGATCAGCCAGCGCTGGCCCCACTGATCGCGAGCCTGCCGGATCAACGGCGCCAGCAGGAGAGTCCACCGGATGGCGGGACTTCAACCACCGACACGATGCCGCTCCTCTTTGTTGTGGCTCCTGGCCCATCGGATTACGGGGTTGTGGAATCCGTCTGCACGGACCACCGGGGGGGTGTTGTGCTGCTGAATCCCACCCTTGAGGATGCAGCCGTGGGCATCGGCAGCGTGGCCCGCGCTCGACGGAAGGGTTTTTTGGCCCAGTGGCAGGCGGCCTATGCCCTCCAGCCCCTGGCAGCCGGAGCCCTGCGGCGGGCCCATCCGGGTGACTGGGAGCTCTATCGGCTGGACCCTGACGGCTTCCGGCTGGCGGCTCGATTCCCTCAGAAACCCAGCAATGAAGAGCAGGCCGAAGCCCTCAGCGGGGAGGCACCCGGCGGTCTCAAGCAACAGCTGCGGGGCCTAGGGGATCTGATCGACAATCTGCAGCGCTGAGCAATCTGCAGCGCTGAGCCGGAGGGTGTGCTGCAGCGCTGGTGCCTTCGGAGGAAGCCCCCTAAACTTCGCCGACTCGCTTCACCCCATGGCCAGCCGTTACCCGAGCACCCGATCCAATGGAGGCAGATCCTGGAGTCTTGTTGACGTGGCTGCCGGTGCAGCGGTGCTGCTGGCGGCCGCCGGGGTGATCTGGAGTCCCAAGCTGTCCAGTGCCGTAGCCCGGGCTACAGGGGAGGAGGTGCCCGTGACCGTCTCGGTGGATGTGCGGGGCGAACCTGCTGTGGACAGTGCGGCCCTGATTCGCAGCATTGAGTCAGAAGGAAAAGTGTCGATCGTGATCAGAAATGCCCCCCACGGCACGGTGAAAGTGGCCAAGGTTGAACCGCTGCAACGCAGGCTCACGATCCTCACGCCGGAGGGCAAGCTCATCTCCACCCCCGATCCCAACCAGAAAACCTTTGGCACCTTCGATGCGCGCTTCATTCTTGAAGGTAGAGGCCGCAAAGGTGGTGGAGGGGTGGTCTTCGGTAACCAGACCCTGAAGATCGGAGCGCCTGTGGAACTGGAAGGCTCGAATTACCGATTCAACGGCAACGTCACCAACCTCGCGATCGGCCCCACCTGAGATGCGCTTTCTCCCCCAGCCGCACACACTGCTGATCGGAGCAGGGCTCTGCCTGCTCTCCCCATGGGTTGCCTCCGAGGCAGCCCTGGCCAATCCAGCCCTGGCTCCTCGTCAGGGCTGGCCCAGGGTGGTGCCATTGATGCCGCTGCCGCCCCTGACCCCGGCCCTTGGCTCCCCGCAGCTGGGAAACGAACCCAGCTGCGCTGGCCTCCAGCAACGGCTGGCCGCCCAGGTGGCGGGTGAACGGGACGCCTGGAGCGTGAGCATTGCCGATGCTTCGGGTCGGCTTCTTGCCGATGTGAACGGCACCCGCCCGCGGGTTCCCGCCTCCAATCAGAAGCTGGTGAGCACGGCCTTTGCCCTGGATCGATTGGGCCCTGAATTCCGGCTCAACACCCAGCTCTGGCGCCTTGGGGATGGAACCCTGCGCCTCACCGGCCAGGGGGATCCCGACCTGGCGCTGCCCCACCTGCAGCGCTTTGCCCAGCTGGCACTCCGATCCGGAGGCAGCAGCAGCCCAGCCGGCACGGTGGTGCGGCTGCAGGTGGCCGAGGAGCCCAAGCAGGCCTGGTGGCCCCAGGGGTGGAACTATGCCGATCGGGCCCAGTCCTACGGCGCTCCGATCACCAGGCTGGCCATCACCAGCAACGCCATTGATGACGCCGTCACCAATCCCATCTACCGCCTCCAGGCCCTCCTGAGGCGCACCGCCAGCCAACAGGGCGGTGACATCCAGATGCAGGTGGTGCCGGCCGAGCAACCCCTGCCCTCCGATGCCGTGTTGCTGCACGAGGAACCCTCCACATCGATGCAGGGTCTCCTGAGCCTGGCCAACACGGAGAGCCACAACTTCACGGCTGAAGTGCTGTTGCGCTCCGGAGCCGGCACCTGGGATCTTTCCGAGGCTGTGCGGCTTGAATCCGTCTGGCTGAGTCAACAGGGTCTGCCCATGCAGGGCGTGCGCGTGGCCGATGGCAGTGGACTGGACCGCACCAACCGGCTCACCAGCCGCTTCCTCACGGCTTTGCTGCTCCGCATGGATCAGCACCCCTACGGACGCACCTACGTGAGCTCCATGGCCATTGCCGGCCAACGGGGCACCCTCCGCAACCTGTACAAGGGCACCAGCCTGGACGGCAGGGTGTACGCCAAAACGGGAACTCTCACAGGGGTTCGCTCCATCAGCGGGCTGCTGGTCACCGAGGCTGGCCCCCGCTATTTCAGTGCCATTGCCAATGGCGCCAGCACTCCGAATGCCACCATCGGTCGGATCCTCAGAGATGCTCAGAACGTGAGCCTCTGCCTCTGAAGCAGCAATGTCTGTCCACATCAACAACCCTGGGAAGGATCTGACCGGACTTCATCGGCTGTCAGGTTTCCTCCCAGGGTCCAGATCGGGGGCAGGGTCAGCTGGCGAGTCTGCCGCCTGCAGCCTTGCGCAGCCGGTTGGCCGCCTGCTTCGCCCTGGCACGCACATTGGCGGACCCGTCCCCCCCCCCGTAGGGAGCGTCCACCTGGGATGAGGCTGGGGCTGTGCTCCCACCGGCCAGGGCTGTTGTGTCCTTGCCCTGCAACCGCATGAGTTCCCGCCGGCCCCCCAGCACGATCTGGCTGAGGTCCTTCAGACGGGTTTCCAGCTCACCAAGCACCTGCTCGGCATAGCGGTTGGCCCCATCCTGAATGGTGGCGGCCTCCTGGCGGGTTCGGCCCACCAGCGCATCACACTGCTGTTGGGTGTGCTGGCGGAACTGGACGGCTTCTTGGTGAAGGCGCTCGGCTTCAGCTTGGCTGTCACGCTGCACCCGCACACCCTCCATGCGAATGGCCTCGAGCTCCTGGAGCGCCTGCTGACGCACGCGCTCGTGCTGCTCCATCAACTGACGGGAGCGATCCACAGCCTCGGCCTCCAGCTGGGTCCGTCGGTTCTGGGCTTCCTGCTCCAGCTGCTGACGACGACCGGCGAAAGCTTGCTCCATCTGCGCCATGCGCAGGTGGTGATCCTGCTCGGCCTGGGTGGCCTGGGCCCTGGCCTGGGCGAGAAGCTGTTCGGCCTGCAGCCTGGCCTGCTCCCGCACGTCAGCACCCTGACGTTCCGCCTCCTGGCGGATCGCGGAACTGTTGATCAGCTGCTCCCGCTCGCGTTTGGCCTGGGCAACAATCTCTTCGGCCTGATGGCGGGCCTTCTCAATGAAACCTTCGCGTTGCCGGAGGAGTTCATCGGCCTGGGTGATCTGCACCGGAAGAGAGTCGCGCAAGGCATCCATGGCCTCGATGGCATCCTGCTCATTCACGAGCCGTCCACCGCTGAACGGGATGCGGTTGCCGTCGAGAACGATCTCCTCCAGCTGATCGAGCTGGTCGAGAACCGTGATACGCGTCTCGGTCATGTCAACGGGAAGGGGATGTCCGATTAAAGAACGTCACGAGATCTTCCGCCACTCCCCTGGGCACCATGTGGGAAACATCCCCACCAAAACGCGCCACCTCCTTGACAACGGAGCTGCTCAGGAAACTGTGGTGTGCCGCCGTGGCCAGAAACAGGGTTTCCAGATGGGGGGCCAGGCTCTTGTTGGTGTGGGCGAGCTGCAACTCGAATTCGAAATCACTCATGGCCCGCAGGCCGCGGAGAATCACCACCGCACCGCAGGCTCTGGCCACATCCACGGTGAGCCCATCAAAACTTCTCACCTCCACCCCCTGCAGATGGGCCGTGGCCGTGCGGATCTGATGCAGCCGCTGCTCGAGAGAGAAGGCAGGGGTCTTGCTGGGGTTCTGCAGCACCGCCACCACCAGCCCATCGAAGAGGGTGGCACTGCGCTCGATCAGGTCGAGATGGCCCAGGGTGAGGGGGTCAAAACTTCCGGGATAGAGGGCCCGCATGCAGCTCCAGGGGGGGCCTTTCTAGAGTCGAGCCCATTCCGCCCGCGCATCATGACGCAAGCCCCAGGCCTTCCTCCCCTCGACGCCGCCGCCAAGAAGACCCTTCTGCGGAAGATCCCCCATGGCGTCTTCATCTGCGGCGTGCGGGAAGGTGAGGAGGTGAATGGCTTCACGGCCAGCTGGGTGACCCAGGGGTCGTTCGAGCCACCCCTCGTGGTGATGGCGGTGCGGGCTGATTCGGCCAGCAACGGCATGATTCAGCGCACGGAACGCTTTTCCCTCAACGTGCTGCCAGCTGATCAGAAGGATCTGGCCGCCGTGTTCTTCAAACCGCAGAAGGCCATCGGCGGGCGATTTGATGTGGCCCCCTTCCAGTTCGGTCCCCTGGGCCTACCGGTGCTGGATGCCGCCCTTGGGGCTGTGGAATGCGAGGTGGTGGGCCAGGTGAGCCACGGCGATCACACGGTCTTTGTTGGGGAAGTGAAGACCGCGGTGCTGCAGCGGGATGGAGATGCCCTGGAACTGGCCGGCACGGGATGGCAGTACGGGGGTTAGGCGGCGGTCCATCCGCCCGGACGGGACCGCTGCCCCTGCTGCAGCAACCAGATCAGCTAGCCCAGCGGCTGCGGGAACTTCCCACGGAACCCGGCTGCTATCTGCTGCGGGATGGGGACGATCGGATTCTCTATATCGGTAAGGCCAAGGTTCTGCGGAATCGGGTGCGCAGCTACTTTCACAGCTCGCCAGGCCATAGCCCGCGCATCAGCCTGATGGTGCGCCAGGTCTGCGAGATCGAGGTGATCGTTACAGATAGCGATGCCGAGGCTCTGGCGCTGGAATCCAACCTGATCAAACAGAATCAGCCTCACTTCAATGTGCTGCTGAAAGATGACAAGAAATATCCCTATCTCTGCATCACCTGGAGTGAAGCCTACCCCCGTATCTTCATCACCCGTCGGCGGCGTTTCCGCAGCCCTCTCGATCGCTTTTATGGACCCTACGTGGATGTGGGCCTGCTCAGGCGCACCCTTGCCCTGGTGAAGCGCGTGTTCCCCCTGCGCCAGCGCCCCCAACCCCTGTATCGCGATCGCACCTGCCTGAATTACGCGATCGGCCGATGCCCTGGTGTGTGCCAGGAGCGCATCACCTCCGAGGACTACCACCGCACCCTGCAGAAGGTGGCCATGGTGTTTCAAGGCCGGAACGAGGAGCTGCTCGGCCTGCTGCGGGCCCAGATGGACCGCTATGCCGAGCGGATGGACTATGAGGCCGCCGCCCGGGTGCGGGATCAGCTCCAGGGTCTGGAGACTTTGACAGCCGATCAGAAGATGAGTGTGGGAGATGCCTCCGTGTCCAGGGATGTGGTGGCGCTGGTGTCAGATGAGCGCGTGGCCGCCGTGCAGCTGTTTCAGATGCGGGCCGGCAAGCTCGTCGGCCGCCTCGGCTACATGGCGGAGGTGCAGGGGACGGATCCCAGCTGGATCCTGCAGCGGGTGATCGAGGAGCACTACGGCCAGGTGGAGCCCGTGGAGATCCCGCCGGAACTGCTCTTGCAGCATGCCCTCCCCCAGCAATCCCTGATTCAGGACTGGCTGAGCGAGCGGCGGAGCCGAAAGGTTCGGCTCAGTGTGCCGCAGCGGCAGCAGAAAGCGGAACTGATCGAGCTGGTGGTACGCAATGCCTCCTATGAGCTGCAGCGGGCGCAGCGGAGCGCTGAGCAACACCACCTGGCCCTGGAGGACCTGGCTCAATTGCTGGAGCTTCCCACCCCACCAAGACGCATCGAGGGATATGACATCAGCCATCTGCAGGGGAGTGACGCCGTCGCGTCCCAGGTGGTCTTCGTGGATGGACTTCCCGCCAAGCAGCATTACCGCCGCTACAAGCTGCGGAGCAGCAGCATCCACAGCGGCCATTCCGACGATTTCATGGCCATGGCAGAAATCATGCGGCGGCGGTTCAGGCGCTGGGCCCAGGCCAAAGCTTCGGGTGCCGATCTGGCCCAGCTGCGCCGGGAGGCCGGTTCCGTTCTCCACGGGGATGGGCTGAACGACTGGCCTGATGTGGTGATGATCGACGGTGGGAAGGGTCAGCTGTCTGCCGTGATGGAGGCTCTGCGGGAGATGAATCTGCAGGAGGACCTGATGGTGTGCTCCCTGGCCAAGGCACGGGAGGAGGTGTTTCTGCCAGGGGCCAGCGATCCCCTCGAGAGTGAACCGGACCAATTGGGGGTGATGCTGCTGCGGCGTCTGCGGGATGAGGCCCATCGCTTTGCCCTCAGCTATCACCGGCAACAGCGGGGAGAGCGGCAGCGCCGTTCACGGCTCGGCGATATTCCCGGCCTGGGGCCGAGGCGGGTGAAGGATCTGCTCGCCCATTTCCGCTCCGTTGAGGCGATCCAGCTGGCGAGCCCGGAGCAGATCGCCTGTGCCCCTGGCATCGGCCCCAGCCTGGCTCACCAGGTGTGGGATTACTTTCACCCGCAGGAGGAAAAGGACGACATCTGGGAGCAGCCGATGGAGCTGGCACAGTGAACCCCACGCGGGCTGAGCGGCTCTGGAGGATCCTTTTGCCGCTGTGTCTTTCTGCTTTCTGCCTTGCCGCTCTCCTGGCGTCAGTGCCAGCGGCGTGGGCGGCCCCCGGTCTCTGTGTGGGGCCGGTGTGCGGAGACGACTTCAGCAGGAGCGTGTCCTATCCCTGGCAGCTGCGCATGCGTGTCCAGGACCAGAGGGGTCATCGCGAGAGGCTCGTGGTGGACTGCCGGGATGGGTCCATCAGTCCGTTGCAGGGAGCGGTGGAGCGTGGCTATGCAGCAGCAGTGGGACGTCGAGCCTGCAGACAGGCTCCCCGGCCTCCGCTCCCGCCACCACCTTCCTGAGATCCGTCAATCCATGGCCTCGCTCTATTGCATCGCCTTCTGGAACGTTGAAAATCTCTTCGCTCCCGAGGGATTCCCGGAGCGCATCCCCTGGCTGGCCGAACGTCTGGCGAATGACCTCAAGGGATGGACTCCGGAGCTGTTTTCACGAAAGCTGGATCAACTCACGCGGATCATCCGACAGATCAATGGCGGCAAGGGACCAGACCTGCTGGGGGTGTGCGAGGTGGAGAATCGCCACGTGCTGGAGAAGCTCTGCGAACGCCTGAATGCAGTCCTGCCGCGACGCCAGTACACCCCCGTGCACGCGGACAACACCAGGGATGGCAGGGGCATCGATACGGCATTCCTGATGGACAGCCGACGCCTGAGCCACAACCCCGCCACACTCTTCTCCCACTTTGTGATGCGCCGCACCGGCACCCGCGACATCAGCCAGGCCACCTTCACCACCAAAGCGGGAACGGATCTGGTGGTGCTCTGCAACCACTGGCCCTCCCGCACCGGCGGCACCTACGAGAGCCGGGGATACAGGTTCACGGCGGGGGAATCCCTGGCCTATTTCCACCAGCGCATCCGGGAGGAGCTGGGGGTGGACACGCCGATCCTGGCCATGGGGGATTTCAACGATGAACCGTTCGATGAGTCTCTGCAGCAGTATGCGGAATCCACCCGGGAGCGCGGAGATGTGGAGCGCTCCCGCAGTGCGCCGCGGTTCTACAACCTCGCCTGGCGCTTCGGATCAACGGAGACCACCGATTGCAAGGGCAAGAAACGTCTGCTGTATGGAACGATCACCTTCGAGGGGAACGGAGCGGTGTTTGACCAACTTCTGGTGTCCCGGGGACTGTTACTCGGTGAACGGGGCCTGAAGGTTCGGGAGTCTTCAGCCCGGATGGAAACCTATCCGGAGATGGTGTCCGGGAGTTTGAGTGAAGGGCCGATCCGTTTCGGGCTGCCCAAGGGCGATCTCACGGCGAACGTGAATCCCGACGGCTACAGCGATCACTTTCCGGTTTCGGTGGTTCTGGAAGAAGCCTCATCCCCCTGAAGCTCTTCCGAGCAACCCGTTGGCGTGATCCTGCCAGGCGCGCTGAAGATCGACGCGGGTGATGTGATAACCGCGGTTGCGGGCTGCCAAAAGGAGATCGGCCTGGCTCTGAGACGCCTTCAGAATCTGCCTGAGCTCCCCATCCTTCTCCGCATCCCCCACCAATCGCTCCAGCTCTGCCCAGCTCATGCTTGTCTCACAGATGCATCACCATCGACGAGGGACAACCTGAGCGCAAGGTTCAAGGGGAAACATTTCTGAAGGTCATTAAGCCTGCTGATGTGAGCCGATGCTCAGAACCGGCGACGGGGGGTTTCCTGGAAATGGCCCGCCAATCCACCGGCCTCTCCACTGCGGGACAGGATCCAGACATTGCGCGCGAGGCGACGCGCCACCAACCCACCCCGCTCCACCGGAGAGGAGCCAGGCCTTGCTCCCATGAGATGGGTCACCTCGACCGTGGTAAGGGGTGCGGAGGTGCGCAGAGCGAGATCCACCAGCTCCAGACGCTGGCGCAGGGCAGGGGCATCCACCCCGGAGGATTCCTCTTCACCGGTCCAGGACCAAGGAATCGACTCCCCCTCGGAGGCGAGCTTGCGCATGAGCCCCATCCCGATCAACGCCAGAGCCTGTTCAGGCTTCAGGCCCTGCACGCTGGCCTGCTCCACTTCCGGATCCGTGGCTGGGGAGGCTGCAGGTCGCTGGCTGGAGGGTGTGCGGGCCATGGGAAGGCACGGCGGATGGTTGGCTGGAAGGTAACGATTGGATCTCCTTCGGCAAGGGCCACCGGCTCCAGGCCAACGGGATCCAAGGCCGGAGCTCAACTGCGCCGTACCCAGCCTGGGGCTCCGCCGAACCAGCCTTCGATGTCGTCTTCGCCGGGCCGGTAGCTGGAATCGGGATCCACGGGTCCGAGATTCATCTGCTCAAGGAGGTGATCGATCCCATCGCGCCCAGTGGATGGTGCTGGGCTCTGCTGCAGCTGACGCCTGCGGGCCTGCAGCAGCCAGGCGGCCACGCCCTGATCACGATCGGCAAATTTCTGCACGTAGATCCGCTCCTGCAGGCTCACCGGCTGATCGGATCCGATCCGATCGAGGATGGCCTGCAGACGGAGGCGTGTGCTGGGTGTGAGCATGGACCATCAAAAAACCTGAGTCCTTTGATAGCGAGCCCTGATCAGAGCCCTGTGGCAGAGGGCACAAAACCGATCCCCGTGTCAGCAGCTCCGCACCCTCGCGGGCGTAAGATCCCAGCGATTTCCCCGTTGGGTGACAACGGATCCCCGGTCACCGCGTCCGCCACGCAAGAGCCGCCGATGACGCTGATGACGCCGTGATTCCCAGGCAGTGAACGACCCCCCTTCCCGCCAGAACCGACCGTTCCGCCCCCTCGTACAGGGGGGTGAGGAGCGGGCCCTCCGTCGGCGGCGGGAAGCTTTCCAGCTCGGCCGCACACCGATTACCGGCACGGATGTGACCGGAGAAGACAGCGGGGCCAGCTGCGTGATCACCACAGACAGCGAAGGCCATCGGCTGCGGCAGAACAGCCATGTGCAGTCCATCGAACTGCGCACCTACGTCTATCTGGATTCCCTCCAGCCCCAGTTGGCGGCCTATATGGGCACCGTGAGCCAGGGCTTTCTTCCCATCCCAGGGGATGCCTGCCTGTGGCTGGAGGTCTCCCCTGGGATGGCGGTTCATCGGGTCACCGACATCGCCCTGAAGGCGAGCACCGTGCGCCTGGGGCAGATGGTGGTGGAGCGGGCCTTCGGCTCGATCGCGATGTATCACCGCGACCAGAGCAATGTGCTGCACTCCGGGGAGGTGGTGCTGGAGGCTATTGGCAGCAGCGTCGACCAACGCAGCCGCTGCGAGGTGACCTGGACAGAAATCATCTATGCCATCACCCCGGATCACGCCGTGCTGATCAATCGGCAGAACCGGCGGGGCTCGATGATCCAGGCCGGGATGAGCATGTTCATCCTGGAGACCGAACCGGCAGGATATGTGCTGATCGCCGCCAACGAAGCGGAAAAGGCCTCCAACATCACCGTGGTGGATGTGAAGGCCGTGGGGGCTTACGGCCGGCTCACACTGGCGGGGAAAGAAGGGGATGTGAATGAGGCGGCAGCGGCGGCGATGCGCGCGGTGCAGCAGATCAACGGCTAAGCCTCACCGGCCTGGCGAATCTTCAGAGGCCGAGCAACGCCCTTAGCCCCGGTGCCATGGCACGGGCCGCCTTGCCACGGCTGCCAAGCCTGCTCCTCAGGTGGGGTGACATACGGGCATAGGTGCAACCGGCCTCCCGCACATAAAACACAGAGTCGTATCCAGCTCCCTCTCCATCCGGTTCATGGAGGATCTGGCCGTAGCAGAGGCCGCAACCCTCCAATCGGGTGGTGCCGGCTGGATCCGCCAGGGCCATGGCACTGACCAATCGGGCCCCGCGGTAGAGGACATCTCCCAGCTCATGGAGCAGGCGGTGAATCTTCTCCGGATCGCTCGGGGCGTAGCGGGCCGAATACAACCCAGGCCTGCCCTCCAAGGCATCCACCTCGAGCCCGGAATCATCAGCCAGAGCCCATTCCCCGCAGAGCCGGGCCACGGTTTCCGCTTTGAGCCGTGCGTTTTCCCCATAGGTGGCGCCTGTTTCCTCGATCTCCAGATCCCGCGGCTGGGCGATCACTTCCAGATCCACCAGGGCAAGCATCTCGCCAATTTCCACCACTTTACGGGGGTTGCCACTGGCAATGACCAGCCGGTTGGGTGCAGACATACGCCAGGCCCCTGGCCAAACGGTCAGCGGCATTATCCCCAGGCACGTGCAATGTGAAGCAAGTGATGCTGAGGCGCATGGATCAGGGCGCCTGGAGATGGGATGGATGGATGGGGTGGAGGCAGGACGGGTTGAACATTCCACCCCCGGAAAACTCCAGGGTTCCTGCCACCGACTGAAACCATAGGGAAAAAAGTTTCATTTGGGACGGGCCCAGCCCATGCGTGAGCCGATGCTGACGGCCGCATCGGGCGGCTCCCCTAGGTTGCTGAAAAGCCAGGTCCCTCGGAGGTGCGCATGCAGACGACCCTGGTGTTGCAGAACTTGCTCTCCGCCCCGGTTCTGTTCTTTTTTCTCGGGATCCTGGCTGTGATCCTGGGCTCGGATCTGGAGATCCCCTCCCCGCTGCCCAAGCTGTTTTCGCTTTATCTGTTGCTGGCGATCGGATTCAAGGGGGGCGTGGAACTGAGCCACAGCGGGCTGGGTCAGATGGTGCTCTTCACGATCGCGGCGGCCATCCTCATGTCCTTGCTGGTGCCCCTCAGCAGTTTCCTGTTGTTGCGATCCAGGCTGAGCGCAGACAATGCAGCGGCGATCGCTGCGGCCTATGGATCCATCAGCGCCGTGACCTTCATTACGGCCCAGAGCTTTCTGACAGTGCTGAAGGTTCCCTATGACGGCTTCATGGTGGCCGCGCTGGCCCTGATGGAATCCCCCGCGATCGTGGTGGGTGTGGTGATGGCGAAAATCGCCGCATCCAACCTGGAGCAGGAACGGACCGGCCAGAGCACAGAGGCGATCCCCTGGAGGGAGGTGTTGCAGGAAGCCTTTCTCAACGGTTCGGTCTTTCTGCTGATCGGCAGCCTGGTGATCGGTGCGCTCGTTGCCCATTTCAGTCCATCCGGTGTGGAGCGGATGGAGCCCTTCACGGAAAAGCTCTTCTATGGAGTGCTCTGCTTCTTCCTGCTCGACATGGGTCTGGTGGCCGCACAGCGGCTCCGTGACCTCAGGCAGACCGGTCCCTTCCTGGTGGCCTTCGCCATCGCTGCGCCGATCGTCCACGGTTTGGTGGGCCTATTGATCGCCAGGCTTCTGGGGCTGCCCCAGGGCGATGCCCTGCTCTTCATGGTGCTCTCCGCCAGCGCGTCGTACATCGCCGTGCCGGCGGCCATGCGCATGACGGTGCCGAAGGCCAATCCCAGCCTTTACATCACCACGGCCCTGGGACTCACCTTCCCGTTCAATGTGGTGGTGGGAATTCCCCTCTACATGGCGCTGGTTCAGCGCTTCATCCCAGCCACCTGAACCCATGAAGCGCATTGATTTCTTTGTCAGCGAGCGGGAGACCGATCGCCTCTGCAAGGCCATCCGCCAGGCCGGGGCACCGGGCTACTCGGTGATGAAACACGTCACCGGCTGGGGGCTGGCCGGGGAGATCTCTGAGGCGATGGATTTCAGCGGCCTTGGCGCCAACGCCCATGTGGTGGTGTTCTGCGATGAGCCCCTGCTCGAAGCCCTGCGAACTCAGGTGCTGCCCTTGCTGAAACGCTTCGGCGGCGTTGGCTTCGTGTCCAGCGCAGAGGTGTTTTGAACCCCATGGCGGAAGCTACGGAGAGGACACCGCGGCCGGGGTTGCTCAAGAGTTTCTAAAGATTTGTGTCCTGAGGATAAGCGCCCCTTATTGCAGCGGCTGGAAACGGTGATGGCCTTTCGGGGCCAAATGGGTTGACGGAAGGTCATGCGCAGGAGCAGGGTTGCACTCGAACATTCCACCCCCCTCCTCCAGGAGCAGGTAATGGCAAACGAAACCATGGGCATCGCCCTCGGCATGATTGAGACCCGGGGCCTGGTGCCTGCCATTGAAGCGGCAGACGCCATGACCAAAGCCGCCGAAGTGCGCCTCATCGGTCGTGAATTCGTCGGCGGCGGCTACGTCACCGTGCTTGTGCGCGGCGAAACCGGTGCGGTGAACGCCGCCGTCCGCGCTGGCGCTGACGCCTGTGAGCGCGTCGGCGACGGTCTGGTCGCTGCCCACATCATCGCCCGTCCCCACCGCGAAGTGGAGCCAGCGCTCAACAGCACCTTCGGTCTGGGATCGAAGGACTGAGGATCAACGCCCTAGGCATTGATTCCCATCCTTTTTTCACTGACCCAACCGGAGAACCTCCATGAGCAAAAAGTACGACGCTGGGGTCAAGGAGTACCGCGACACGTACTGGACTCCTG